>NZ_JAPEID010000011.1:0-139892 GCF_028823755.1 Vibrio sp. VP6 | reverse complement strand
GCGCCGACATGTGTTCGGCGCTTTTTTGTTGGGATAGTTTGTGTGGCTTATGCGGCATGACGAGATAAGCTTAATGCACCGTGCATTGGCAGGTTGCGTATTCTGTCCAGTGATGAATTGCACTTGGTTTACCGAGATAAAACCCTTGATAATAATCGAGTTCCAGTTGACGCATGGCTTGCAGCTGGTTGTTCTCTTCAACCCCTTCGATAATCACTTTGGCCCCCATGTTTGCCGCTAGATCTACCGCACTTCGAATGGAAAAGGTATCACCAGCGCAATAATCGAGTAGATAAGAGCGATCAATTTTAATTATGTCAGGACAAAGCTGCTGAACTCGGGCAATGTCGGAATGTTGCGCGCCAAAATCATCGATGGCAAAGATAAAGCCATTCGCTCTCATTAACTGTACGGCTTTAATCAGTAAATCAGTATCACCGCAGGATTCTTCTACAACCTCAAACACCACATCAGACGGGGTCATACCCAAATCGGCAAGACGTTTGTAAAGCAATCCGTTGTCTTTAAAGCCCATGTCTTTGGTGAGCGTGAGTAGAGTTTGAGGCATAACATTGAGAAAGAGCTTAATCGGCGTTCCGGCAAAGTGACGAGCGAAGTTTCTGATGTGCATGGCTCGGGATAAAAATTCAACACATAAGCGAAAGTAAGGGTCGATACTTGCGTTGGAGAGAAAAATGTCTGGGCGAATTTGAACGCCGTCTGCGCCATGAATACGAAGGAGGGCTTCCATTCCAATAACGCGTTGGTGCTTATCAAAAATTGGCTGATAAACACTGTGAAAAGTGAATTGGTTGATGACTACGTAATATTCCCCAAGACCGTCCTGTCTTATGTACTGTTCGTAGTCAGACTGTTTCTTTAACTCCATGAAAAACGCCGAGAATTTAGCATTGAGTCAATGTAACAGGATGCAGTTCCAATTTGAAGAATCAAATGTGTCTAATTGCATGTGCTATTGAGTTAATTTGAAATAGATTCCGATTTTTTCTCAATATATCGAAAAATGAGTGACAGACCGAAACAAATCAAGAAGTAAGAAAAGCCAACAATCAGCCAAATTTCAAAGATATATCCTGATGAGTTTGCCATCTCTGTCCCAACGAAAGTCATTTCTTGTATAGAAATTAGCGAAACGATGGAGGTGTCTTTCACCAAAGAGATGGTTTGACCGGCAAGTGCAGGTGTTATTGCTTTAAGTACCTGTGGTGCGATAACGAATCGGTACTTCACCCACCGAGACAAGCCCAATGAATCCGCCGCTTCCCACTGACCTTGGTCGATGCTTTGTAACCCTGCTCGCACAACTTCTGCTATGTATGCAGAAGAGAGTAAGCCGACGCATAACACACCAGAGGCAAGATTTTCCCAAAGGTTAGAAGGTCCAAAAAGAAAGCTTTGTAGCGCGTTTGGTTCACCGTTGTAGTTTCGTAGAAGATCTTCTAAACCGAGTAACGGGATCAATTGGTTAGAAATGAAAAAGTAGAAAATAAAAACAAAAACCAACGGTGGGATGTTTCTTACCAACTGAATAAACGCGTTGGCAGGTGTGCGCAACCAAACGGAGCGAGAGAAACGCGCTAAGCCCAACAAAGTGCCAAGCATTAATGCGAAGCTGATGCCCCAAATACTGAGCCTTAACGTCGAAATCAAACCTTGGAAGAAGTAGGGCAAACCACCGTCAGATCTTGGTGTGAAAAGTAGTTCAAACGCCTCTTTCCACTGCCACAAATAATGCACACCAACGTTGGAACGATGGTACAGCCAAACACCACCAATACCACAGATAATAAGCAGTACCCAATCGAGCGTGTTTAACCGAACTAGAAAGGAACCTGTGTTGGCCTTTGTGGGTGCTGTGCGAGTGGTGGTTTGTTCGCCCAAAAATTTAACTCCGATAGATGATGGAAAAGTAAAATGGATGATCCAAAAGTATAGGCTCGCGAAGACCACGAGCCTTTTAGATTACTGGCCTTGCGCGACTTGATCTTGCCAATCTAATGTCGAGAACCAGTATTCATAACGCTGTTTTAACCATCCATCTTGGGTTCTTTCTTCAATCCATTTATTGAAAAAGGCTTTTTTATCTTCTTCCCCTAAGCGAACCGCAAAGGCTTCGTTACCTTTTGATAGTCGCTCAGAGAATGGAAGGAATAGCTTTTCGCTGTGTTTCACTGTCTCATGTTCTGGTTTTGGGCTAGAAGCAATAACCGCATGGGCGTTACCATTCAGCACCTCTTGGAACGCTTGCGCGTCGTCATCAAATTGCAGAATCTTCGCTTTCGGGAAGGTTTCTCTGGCTACTTGAACGGTGAATGCGCCGCGACGAGCCGCAATTTTTACGCGTCGTGAGTCAAAATCGGAGAATTCGCTAAAACCAGAAGCCAGTTCTTTATTTGCTGCTACTTGAACACCGGAGTGCGAGTAGGGCTCGGTAAACAACACGCTTTTGGAACGCTCAGGCGTGACCGACATACCGCCAATGATCACGTCGAACTTTTTCGCCAGTAGTGCGGGAATAATTCCATCCCATGCAGTCGGTACAAATTCCACTTTCAAACCTGAATCTTGTGCTAAGCGTTTGGCCACATCGATTTCAAAACCGATTAACTCACCTTGCTTATTGCGCATTGCCCAAGGAACAAATGTTGACATACCAACGCGCAAAGTGCCTCGTTCTTTGATTTGATCTACATTGGGTGTGGCAACATCTTCTTTCGCGATTGTAGGCATAGCGATGGCTAGCCCTAATAATGCAGTAATGGTCGCTTTGAATAACTTCATGTTATCTCCTTATAATTTGCGCCAACTGGCTCCGAGTTTGTGTTCTAGCCATGCAGACAAGCCAGAAAGTGATAGAGTGAGAGCAAGATAAATTGCTGCCACGGTAAACCAAATTTCAAACGGCATCGCCGTCTCAGAGACGATGTTGCGTGCCTGTGTTGTTAAATCAAAAATCGCCATCACGCTTACAATGGAAGAGTTTTTGATCAAAGAAACCACTTCATTGGTCAATGGCGGTAATGTGCGCTGTAAAACCTGAGGCAAAATCACGTCTTTGTAAGTGTAAAACGGTGATAACCCGAGTGTTTGTGCTGCTTCGAATTGCCCTTTAGGAATACTGTTTAAACCTGCGCGGAATATTTCTGCAGTGTAGGCTCCTTGGAAAAGGGACAATGCCAAAACGGCGGTACTGAATCGGTCCAAACCAATCACGGGGCCAAACACGAAGTAGAGCAAATAGATTTGCACCAACAACGGCGTGTTACGTATTACCTCGACATAAGTGGTGCCAATAACATTGCCGACTTTCGAATCGCTAAGCCTTAGTAACGCGGTGATCAACCCCAACACTAAGGTGAAGAATAGACTAATGACCGAGATGTTAAGCGTGACCAATAGCCCATCGATAAGTTCTGCTGGCCACCATTCGCCATCTTCATAAAAAGCGATGTAATCAGGTACGCGTTCCCATTGCCATTGATAGCCCATAGCATCGGCACCAGAGTCCAACACCCACACAATCGCGATGAAGAGGAGCATCATTTGCAGCAAAGCTTGAAGGACGGGTTTGATTACGCGAACTATCATCAGTAACTTAAAATTTGGTTCAAAAATGCTTGGGTTCGTGGATGCTGTGGTGTTTCAAATAAGGCGATCGGTGAGTTCATTTCCACAATTTTGCCTTCATCCATAAATACCACGCGGTTCGCTACTTTTTTGGCAAATCCCATTTCGTGCGTGACGCAAATCATCGTCATTCCACTTTGAGCCAGTTCAACCATGACATCCAACACTTCGTTGATCATTTCCGGGTCAAGCGCCGAAGTCGGTTCGTCAAAAAGGAGTAAGTCCGGTTCCATACATAAGGAACGGGCAATCGCGACGCGCTGCTGCTGACCGCCGGAAAGCTGGATGGGGTATTTGCTCGCTTGTTCTTCAATATTGACGCGCTTGAGGTAATGTCGTGCGCGTTTTTCAGCTTCTTGTTTTGACAATTTGAGTGTGCGAATCGGCGCTAAGGTAAGGTTTTCCAGTACAGTCAAATGAGGAAAAAGGTGGAAGTGCTGGAACACCATGCCGATTTTACCGGGTTTGAGGGATTTTGCATGAGAAGGCTGGTCGAACACATGAAGTTGGCCTTCTTGAATCGATTCAAGATGGTTGATGCAACGAATGAGCGTTGATTTTCCTGAACCAGAAGGGCCACACACCACGACGATCTCGCCAGAATGTACGGAGAAGTTGATATCTTTTAGAGCGTGGTAATCGCCATACCACTTGTTTACGTTGCTAAATTCGACGACGGGAGTGTTCTCTTTCAAAGGGGCACGCTTTTAGGGATAACAATCGTTCTACAATAACAAGTTGTGAATGCGATTTCATTAAGTTAACGCTCATATTCCAAGAGTCAGCGAATGGTTGGTTATATCGTGCGCAATAAAAAGGACCTGCCATTTGGCAGGTCAAGTCCCTGTGGAGCAAGTTATGGGGGAGAAATTCAAGGTCGAGCTTGAATAAGGGGGAGGTAAACCTAAGCTGCGATTTCTTCCGCTGGCTTCATGTGAGAAGACACATTCAAGCCCAGCAAGCGACACGCGTTGATTTCACCCATGCCTTCGATGGAATCGAGCTGGGTCATCAAAATGGAGGAAATATGTGCTTCGTTGGCCTTTTGACGTAAGCATTCCACTAATTGTGGCGCGAGATCAACGTGGCTTTCTGCTGCTTTGAAATACAAAGGTTCAACACCGCGTAGAATGGTCATTTGTGCAAGTAAAGCGGGGTTGTCGCTCAGAGCCCAAATCTTAGTTTTACTTTGGCAGCGAGACATCAACAGCGGCGTTTCACCATGTTGGGTTAAAATCGCAACGCCAAGATCTTGATGAACGCGAGAAGCCGAAATCATTGATGAAAGCGCGAAACTTTTGCCTGGGTTAGAACATAAGTGTTGCAGAGTATCCCAGCAGTCATGGTTACATTCCAGCTCGTGCTCTGCACCTTGTGCGATGCGAACCATGGCTTCGACCGCTTCGATTGGGTATTTGCCCGCCGCCGATTCCGCCGACAGCATTACGGCGTCTGTTCCGTCGATAATCGCGTTTGCCACGTCTAACACTTCAGCGCGAGTTGGGAGAGGATTCTCGATCATCGATTCCAACATCTGGGTCGCGGTAATGACCGGCTTACCCCAATGTTTAGAACGATTGATCAATGATTTTTGCACCATTGGCAGTCGTGCGTCGCCAATCTCTACGCCTAAATCGCCGCGAGCGACCATAATGATGTCAGATGCTTTAATGACATCATCCATCGCTTCTTTGGTTTCAACCACTTCTGCGCGTTCTACCTTCGCGACAATCTTGGCGTGACAACCTGCTTTTTGCGCCAAGCTGCGAGCGTATTCGATATCTTGTGCATTGCGCGGGAAAGAAATGGCAAGGAAGTCGGCTCGAAGTTTAGCAGCGGTGTCGATGTCTTGAATGTCTTTCGCGGTAAGAGCCGGAGCGGAAAGACCGCCACCTAACAAATTAATGCCTTTACGGTTAGACAATTTACCGCTGTTCAATACTGTGGTTTTAATCCACTGCTCGTCACGGTGTACTTGGCTTACTTTTAGCTGAATGCGGCCATCATCTAGCAGCAGAATATCGCCTTCGTTCACGTCTTGAATCAGCTCTGGGTAATCAAGCCCAACCATTTCTTGGGTTCCAGATTGAGCGTCAAGTGTGCCGCTCAGGGTGAATACGTCGCCTTGATTGAGTAGAACTGCGCCATTTTCGAAACAAGAAATACGAATCTTAGGGCCTTGTAAATCGACTAACACACCAACATAAGTATCGAGTTCAGCCGCAATTTCACGAACTAAATTCGCGCGGGCAATGTGTTCTTGCGCCGTTCCGTGAGAAAAATTGAGTCTGACTACGTTCGCGCCTGCTCGAATCAATTTAGTTAGTGTTTCGCGGCTTTCACTTGCTGGGCCTAGCGTAGCCACAATTTTGGTTTTACACATTTGTCACCTCAATCGACACTTAAAAAGGAAAATAGAAATAGGGGGGATTTTCTATCAATCTCTTAAGCACTCTTTGCAAAAGAACTTAAGACATTGGGGAATTAAGCGGGAGTTGCCTCCCGCTTTAGTCAGGATTAGTGACTAGGGCGAGCTTCTAGCTCTTTTTCTTCAACTGGGTCGATATCAACCACTTTCTTCGCATTCCAAACTGTTAGAGCAAGAAGTAGAGAAATCACACCAGCAGCCAGCCAGAAATATTGCGCTTGAGAGAAGTCGTATTTAGTTACGCCATCAACCTCTGTGATTTTGATTAGAGAAGCTGACGCTAACTCTTGACCAGAAGCGGCGATGTAAGAGAACAGACCGATAAAGCCTTTCACTGCGCCAACTGCGTTCTTAGGCATCAAGTCACAAGCCGTTAGACCTGCAAGGAACACAACCAGACCACCGATAGCGAAACCGATCATACCTAGTGCTACTGCGTCAACGATGCGGTTATCTGGGCCGAAGAACATCAAGCACATGCCACCGATGTTCGCCAATCCGTAAAGTAGAGTCGGGATATGGCGGTTAGAGTTGAACACCTTGTCAGAGATGATGCCTGATAGGATTGCACCTGCTAGACCCGCGATAGGGTATGTAGACATTGCGAAGCCAGCGTCAATCAGTGAGTAACCTTTTGCTTCTTGTAGGTAAAGCACTGCCCAAGAAGACATCGCGTAGCGAGAGATGTACATCGCTGCACACGCTGCTGCAATTAGCCAAACGGTTGGTTGCTTCAGGATGAACATTTGAGCGCGACGAGTTGCTTGCGGATCGTTCTTTTTCTTGATCTCAGGTTCTTCGTCGAATGCTGTTGCTGAATCTGGCAAACCGTAAGTTTGTGGACGGTCTTTTAGGATGAAGAACATACAAATCGCTGCTGCAATCGCTGCAATACCCGCACCGATGAAACCTGCGCGCCAACCGAAGTAGCTCACTAGAGACGCCGTTAGGATCCAAGTGATACCTTCACCGATGTTACGTGAGCCACCCCAGATAGAGTAACGGCTACCACGTTGTTTTGGTGAGAACCATTGGAACAGAGACACACAAGACGGTGCTGAACCAACAGATTGGAACCAACCGTTTAGACCCCAAAGCAGAACAAAGAAGAATGCCGTGGTGTTCAAACCCATGAATACTGCGGTGATACCAGACAGTAGTAGAGAGAACGACATAAATCGGCCAATGTTGGCATAGTCAGAAAGGAAGCCGTTCGAGAACTTACCAAAAGCGTAAGTGAAGAAGAAAGCCGAACCCATGATACCGAGTTCTTCGATGGTTACGATGCCTGCATCCAGCATTGGTTTTTTAACAACACCTAAACTCATACGAACTACGTAGAAGACGGCGTAACCGAAAACCAAGCCTAAAAATACATGCCATTGGTAGCGTTTGAAACGCGCTTGCATTTCCTCTTTCGAGCCATCTGAAAGAGGGAGGTCAGGGCGTGTTTTAAAGAAATTAAACATCTTGCACTCCAAGTTTTAATCACAAATGTTTTGTTGCAGGGCTATCTTGAAGTGACAGATTGCACAGTACAAAGGCATGAATTTGAGACAGAATTGACCCATATTGATATTTAGGTTGAGTCAAAAACGGGAATTTAGAACGTTAGGCTGACACTTGTTACTGATAGAATATGCTTAGTTCTGGTTGAAGTGCGTCAATAGTGACTCAAACATACTCTGTAAGATTTTTTGACAATCTTTCATAGATTTGAGTTACCGCACACTATTTAAGGTTTTTGGTTAATTTGATGGCTGATTTCAAGCAATTTGGGCGTCGTTTACTTCTTGGTGCGGCGCTTTATGCACCACTCACAATGGCAGCAGAAAAAGAGTTGGTGATACTCACGACCTTCTCTCAAGCACCAATCACTGCTTTGGTGGATGACTTTACGCAGCACTACCCTGATGCTGAAGTCCGAGTGGTTCACCGACGCACTCAATCAAGCCTGCAATTGCTCAGCAAAAGCTACATGAAGGATATCGACTTGGTGTTGAGCTCGTCGCCGTTTCTGATGCAAGAGCTGTCTAATGAACATCGTTTGGCTGATATGTCGGCGCGTGTGCAAGTGCCGAAATGGTTGTCGCCTTATCTATTACCCAATAACGATCAAGTCGTGGCGTTTGGATACTCAGGCGCCGGGATTGTTTGGAACAAAGATTATTTGGCCGCGAACCATTTACCAGAACCGAAGCGTTTTCAAGATCTGACTAATCCGCTGTACTTTGGTCACGTTACCATGAGCACGCCAAGCCGATCCGGAACCACGCAATTGATGGTCGAGAGTGTGCTTAGTCAATATGGTTGGCAAGAGGGCTGGCGGATTTTACTCAATGTGGGAGCGAACCTCGCGACGATCTCTTCTCGCAGCTTTGGAGTGGCGGATTACATCGCCAAAGGTAAGTTTGGTATTGGGCCAACGATCGACAGCTACGCACTGATTGCGCAACGCAAGTTCGACTACGTTGGCTTTGCTTATGATCAAGACTTTACGCTGATGCCTACCTATATTGCACAAATCAATCGGGGCAAGAGTGATAAGTTGGCAGAGTCCTTTATTGCTCATTTGCTTTCGAAAGAAGTACAAGAGCAGATGGAAAGCAGCACCTTCTCCAAAACAGCGCTTGACGATACGGCTCGATACGGTGGAGAAAATCCCGTTCTCGACCTAGAACAGGTAATGCCACGTGAAGCGTTAATCAACTTGATTTTTGATACCGCGATCACCAAGCGCTTACCGGAGCTTCAAGATGCTTGGCTCTCGCTCATTAAATTGAATCGACTTGCCGACGGAAAACCAGAGAAACAACGTTCGCTACAAGCCATTGAAAAACAACTGTTTGAATTGCCACTGAGCAAAGCGCAAGTAACCGAAATTGCGCAAAAGCTGTCGACCATGGATAAAGATTCCGAAGTTGGCATGACGCACTACCAAGCATTATTGGCAGAGTTTTCCCATGAATTGGGGCGTGCGATGTCGGAAAAATTGGACAACGTAAATCAGCAATTGGCTCAATGGCGAGGGAAAGAGAAGTAGTGTTATACCCGAAATACAAAACCATCGGTGCACGCTTAATTGCCGCTTTTGCTTGCAGCACGCTCTTGCTTACCGTGGTGTGTTTGGTCGCTTGGGCGACATGGAACAGCTTGGATAATCAGGTGCGCCTTTTGTTGGAAGATAGCGTGCCTAAATATAAACCGCCGCGTAGAAGCGCTGCAAGCGGTAGACAACAAAGTACAGCTGACTGAACAAGCCATGCAGGTCAACGAGCAATTGGCTTCGATTTCGACCGTTCTGAAAAGCAATAAGATGAGCTCGGAGTTTTATCAATTGCTCGAATCGGAAGCTGGCCTTGCCTCGCTACTGGAAAAGTACGTGGATATGATTTCAACTCGCATCGATCAAACTCGCCGCGTCGACCAACTGATGGAGCAGATTAACTGGCTTCACCAAGATATTCGCTCTGAGCTCAAACCGGTTCGACAAGAAGTGCATTGGCAGATTGAGCGGGTAAACGACTCGAAAGAAATTCAAAACTTGCTGGTGCAATTGAGTACTTTGCAGCGGGTCATCGATATTGAATCGGCGGTGTACGACATGGCTATTGATGTTGCTGGCGCATCAATGCCGGAGCAGGTCGACAATGGGATGAAGGTGATTCACTTTCGCTTGATGGATCTGCAAGAAAGCAGCACAACCTTAATGAATCAGCCAACCTCAATCGCTTACAAACAGTTATTGCAAGAACTTGTGGTTGTGTTGAGTCCAGAAGGCGCGTTCGATAAACAATTGATGTCATTAGTGACGCTGAACGGCGACATTCAGAAAATACAAGAGCAAATCGCGCTCAGCATGGAAGCCATTCATCAACAAATCGGTGAACTGGTTTCCACTGCGGACCAAACGTTCAAACAGGTGAAGAGTGAAACCGCCGAGCGCGTGTCTTACGGCAACCACGTTTTGATCGTCTGCTTTAGTTTGTCGATCATGACGAGTATGTTCTTGACGTATTACTTCATCAACCGCCGCATTGTGGCACGTTTGATAGGGTTAGGTGACAGTATTGATGCCATCATCAAAAACGACCTGAGCCATCCGGTTGTGGTGGACGGCAATGATGAGATCGGACGCTTGAGTGAAAAGCTCATCGAATATGGTGAAAAGGTACAGGAAATTCAGCGGACTAACGCTTTGAGCTTAATCAACAACACTACGGCGAGTTTGATTACCAGTGACCTCAATGGCGTAGTGGAATCAGCAAACTTAAGCGCGCGTAAGTTGTTGAAACTTGGTGAGGTTAACGAAAGTTATCCGATTTGGGAGTACTTCCCAGAGAGCTGTCGAGATCAACTAAAAAAGGTATTCGATGGTTCTCATTTGTGGATTGAACTCGGCAAAATTCATGTGACATTGTCACTTGGAGACGAGAAACCAAAGTATGTGCGTTTCGATATTCGTCCTTTCGCTCATGGTGCTGAATACAAACTGATCATGACCATTACGGATGTCACTCATCAAGAAATGACCACGCGTACCTTGGAAAGTCGGGTGTTAGAAAAAACGCAAGATTTGCTACTGAAAAACCAACAGTTAGAAAACGAAATCGAAGAGCGCATTCGCACCGAAGACAATCTTAAAAAGACGCAAGATGAGTTGATTCAAGCTGCAAAAATGGCGGTTGTAGGGCAAACCATGACCAGTTTAGCGCATGAGCTTAATCAGCCATTAAACGCAATGTCGACGTATTTATACAGCGCGAGAATGTTCCTCGAACAGGAATCTCCAGAAAAGGTTGGTGAATCCATTACTCACATCGAAGGTTTGGCGACTCGGATGAGTAAGATCATCAACAGTTTGCGCCAATTCGCTCGCAAGCCAGAAGGTGAAAGAGAAGTGAAGTCTGTAAGTGTTCATGAGGTGGCGGAGCAAGCATCCACCATTGTGAACACGCGAGCGAAGCGTCAACAGATCATCATAGAAAACCAGTTACCTGATGATGTAAAAGTGCAAGGCGACATGTTGGCGCTAGAACAGGTCTTCATTAACGTCTTAGTAAACAGTTGTGATGCGTTGATGGAAAGCACAAGGGACGAACAAAAACGGATTCAAATGGCGCTGGTGGAACGAACCAGCCAAACCACACTGATTGCAATCAGTGTGGTTTGGGTTTGGTGAAGAGATTGTGCAGCGGATTTTTCAGCCTTTTGTTTCGACAAAAGAAGTTGGTCTAGGGCTGGGGATGAATATTTGTAAGTCATTAATAGAAAAGCATAAAGGAAGTATCTACCTCGCTTCCTCATTAGAAAAAGGTGCGATGGTTGTGTTGGAGTTACCTAATGAGCAATAACCCATATTCAGTATTATTGGTTGATGATGATCAGGATGTTTTGGACTCTTATTCGTACTTGATGAACATATCATCAATCAAGTCAAAGGCCATTAACGACCCAACACAAGCGCCGTGTTATTCTCGATATGTACATGCCGCAAATGCATGGATTAGAACTGCTTCGGATGATCAAAAACGTCGATGAGCGAATCCCTGTCATTGTGATCACTGGGCACGGCGATATTCCAATGGCGGTTGATGCAGTAAAGCAGGGCGCATGTGAGTTTTTAGAAAAACCGATCAATCCTGCTGAGCTCTTAACACTAGTAAAACAGCAGCTTGAAACTCGAAGCAGCCAGGTGGAATTGCAGCTACAGGCGGAGAAATCTATTTCGCGCTCATTAATTGGTAAGTCTGCGCATATGGAGCAGATCCGCAAGCTTGTTGCCCAATACGCGTTACTGGACACGCACGTGGTGGTTTATGGTGAGTCGGGCACCGGTCGTCACAGCGTCGCGGGGTTAATTAAAGACATGATGTCTAAGAGTGAAGAAACGGAGTATGGCTCTTTTGCTCTCAGTGCAAGCACAACAATGGATAGCATTGATGATGCCATCGACAAACAGCAGTCGTGTTTACTTGTGTTAGAGAACTTACCTGAACTGCCTGAAGAGGGGCAACGGCATCTGGCTCAATTATTACTGGCGCGAGAACGTTGTGGGAAAAAGAATCTGCGTGTTGTAACGATTTTTGACTCAGAACCGGAAGCGTACATCACCAAAAATCAATTGCTGCCGGAACTGTACTATCTACTCAACCAAGGCGTGGTTCACGTACCGCCATTGCGTCAGCGACCTGACGACATCGTGACGATATTTCATTACTTCTTAAAACTGAGTTGTAAGAAATTAGGCAAAACATTGCCAAATGTCGACTCTAGCTATCTTGCGCTACTGAGAGGCTATCCGTGGCCGGGCAACATCCGTGAGCTAAGAAACATCGCTGAGTTATACGCAATCGGAATTGTTAAGCTAACGGGTAAAGAGCGTATCTACTCACAAAATGAGATTCAGCTTCCATTGGATGATTTGGTGGATGATTTTGAGAAGCAGCTCATAGAAGATGCGCTGTTTTTGCACTCCGGGCGAATTACGGATGCGGCAAACCATCTGCAAATACCGCGTAAAAAGCTGTATTTGAGAATGAAAAAGCACGGAATTGAAAAGGGCAATTATAAGTCACGATAACAACAAAGCGTTTGAGGTCTACATCAGTAAGCTCAAACGCTTTTTTGCACCAAAATTCAGAGTGACTAGCAACCATCTGCGGCATAGAAAATTAACTGATCACCGTGAGATACGGATACCGGATCACGATGGCAATTACGGACATCGCCATTAAAGTTTGCGCGGAATAGTACGTGACCATCACCACTTGCCGAGAAAATACCGAGTAACCACCAAAGCGTTCAAAAGCCAGCACCGTGCCGGAAATGATGAAGATAAAGCTTCCTAACACCGCAAACGAAGACGACTGCGTTTTCCCACTTAGATAATACTCAATGGCCATCCAACACATGGTCATCAAAACCAAAATGTAGATCGCGACAGGGATTCTTTCTTTGCCGAGGTCAGGTCGAAACAGCCAGTAAAAGCAAATGCCGAGCCCAAACAAAGCAATAGGAAGCCAAGGAGTGAAATGCCATGCCGACATTAAGCTAAAGCCATAACTGTAGGACAAATGAGCAGAGCAAAATAGGCTTAGACCAATGATGAACTTATCTCGCGGTAACATTAGTAGTAAATCACCTAGTAGTGACAACGATAAACCCACTAATATCCACTGAGTGTAAGGAAGTTGACTCGCGGGAGAATTAAGCAAAATGCCAATCATCACAAGTACAGGCAATGGCTTTGATACGTAAAATAGCCATTTCGGCCCTTTACGGACACTTATGATGTGTATGAATGCTAATACAACGACAACTAGCCACATATATAAAGAACTCTCGAACAGACAAACGTGAGTAGCGTAGTGCTACTCCAAACAAAAAGATCTAACAAATGCGTAAGTTAGACCTTTGATTTCAATTTTATTTTTTGTGTATGTAAAGCTAAACGGTCGCCACTTTACTGACCAACGCGGACACTCAATTTTGTGCATTAATTGTTGTTTTTAGAATGCCCAATATTTGAACGCGTTGAAGCTTACAAAATAGCATAAAAAAACGGTATTGTGACCGTTAAGTCACAATACCGTTAAACCCTAGAAAGGGCAGTGAACAGTTGTTGCTGTTATGAGACAGCTAATTCTAAAATTTCACGGCTGCGTTCAAGAGTAATCGCTTGGTTTTCACCCAGAACTGTCATTCCGTGTTTGTTGAGTTGGTCAATGATGGCATCGATCGCTTGCTCGCGGCTTTCACCGTAGTTGTCTAGTTGAGTTGCTACACCAAGTTGGTGGTAGAACGCTTCGATGGCTTCGATAGTGCGTTCTGCAAGATCATCACCAGACTCCAAACCAAATACATTACGACCCATTTGCTCAAGCTTTGCGCGCTTAAATTGCATCTGGTTACGCAGCAGTGATGGTTGGATGATGGCAAGAGAACGTGCGTGATCAACGCCCCAAAGAGCAGTCAGCTCGTGACCGATCATGTGCGTTGCCCAATCGTGAGGAACGCCGCTACCAATCAAACCATTCAATGCTTGGTTTGCAGACCACATGAGGTTTGCGCGCCATTGGTCGTCATCGCGCTCTGCGAACTGTTCGCCAAGCGTTTTTAGAGTTTTTAGCAAGGTTTCTGCGTAACCGTCTTGTACCATCGCTCCAGTAGGCAGTGTAATGTATTGCTCACATACGTGTACCCACGCATCCACAATGCCGTTAATAAGCTGACGTTCAGGGAGCGTTTTCATTACATCTGGATCTAACACTGCGAACTTAGGCTGTACAGCAGGAGACATGAACGGCAGTTTGTCTTGAGTTTCTGCTTTTGTAATCACTGCACCCATGTTGGATTCTGAACCAGTTGCAGGTAGCGTTAGGATAGCCGCAAGCGGTGTTGCTTCTGTCACTTGATGCTTACCGATCATAATGTCCCAGCCGTCACCATCGTACTTTGATGCTGCCGCAACGTATTTAGAACCGTCGATAACCGAACCACCACCAACAGCAAGAATAAAGTCGATGTTTTGATTTTTTACGATAGCGACCGCTTTATCCAATGTTTCTTTTGTTGGGTTTGGTTCTACACCAGAAAACTCAGACCATTCGTGGCCAGTGAGTGCTTCTGCTACTTGGTCGTATACGCCGTTCTTTTTGATTGAGCCGCCACCGTAAATCACCAAGACCCTTTGATCCGCTGGGATCGCATCTTTGATTGATGCGATTTGTTGTTGGCCAAAGAAAATTTTGGTTGGGTTGACATAAGAAAAGTTCATTGCAGACCTCTTGTTTCCAGTTGAGGAGATTGAATACGTGCATATTAGTACGACTTTTTGTCGTGTTGTAGGTCGATTTCTGTAAATTACTTGCCTATTTCTACAAAATTGTTGTTATAGCGCTGGAATCGGAAACAGAAGAGAAAGTATAGTGAGCAAAATGACAACAGAGCGTAGACCGATTGACGGTTTATGGAGCATTACATGAACACATTAGCCGAAACCATGCAGCAGTATGTTGAAAAGCATGATCTGCACAATTTAGAAGGCATCAAGCAAACTGCTATCGAAGGCGTTTGGTTTTATCGCAGTAGCAAAGGCAATAACCGTCAACCATTTGTGTATCAATCAGGGATCATTGTGCTTGGCCAAGGGCATAAAAACATCCATATAGGGCAAACGCCAGTTCAGTATGGTCCGGATGACTATTTGGTGGTAGGCGTACCTATGCCTCTAGAGTGTGAAGCATTTGCCACCAACAATGAGCCTTTGCTCGGTATTTCTATCGACATCTCGCCCACGCTGCTGCACAAACTTGTGAAAAAGCTCGAAGCACAGAAATTCAGTAATATCTGCGAAGATTCTAAACGTTGTGGCCTCAAATCGGTTCGAATGAACGACGCCATGCTCGATGCTTGCAAGCGATTAATGAAGGCGCTTTGCAACGATTTGGATGTGGCGATATTGGGCGAGTCCTTACTAGAAGAAATTGTCTATCGAACGCTTGTAAGCAAAGAAGGGCACGTGTTGTTTGAATTGGCTCACCAAGAAGGTTCCTACGCGAGAGTAGCAAAAGCACTCAATCGTGTTCATGCCGAATACCATGAGCAATTGAATGTTCAAACATTGGCGGAAGAGGCCAACATGAGTATCTCGGCATTTCATCAGGCGTTTCGGAGCGTAACCTTAGAATCACCTTTGCAATACATCAAAAAAGTACGTCTCAATAAAGCGAGAGATTTGATTCAACTCGAAGGGAAACGAGTCAACGATGCTGCTCGACTCGTAGGCTACAGCAGCCCATCACAGTTTAGTCGGGAGTACAAGCGACATTTCAATGAAACACCAAGGTCAACAAAGGCATAGTGATCTTTATTTCAAAATGACGACTTTTTTCGCCTTTTTTATTAATTTGCGAGTCACTTATTTATTCGAATTATAAAATTAGTTGCTGGTGCCAAATAATAGGTATTTTGTTGCAACCATTTAGTGGATTCTTGAGAGGTGGTGTTGAAAACTCGCAAATACATAGTGTGAAATTTCCAACTTGTACTTAAGTTATTTTACGTCGAAATAAAAGTAAGAACGTGTTGTTTCAAACACGTTTAATATTGTTTTAACAATAACTTAAGGAAGAGCGATTATGCACCTTAAAAACGGGAAAGCAGTGAAAAGTGTCTTTACGCTAAGTACGCTGACTGCATCTTGTCTATTGGCCTTCAACAGCTACGCAGCGGTTGATTGTGCCCCTCTAGAAGTTTGGGATTCGTCAAAAGTTTATAATGGCGGCGACCAAGTTCAGCACGAAGGTAACGCATACAAAGCGCGTTACTGGACGCAAAACAATAACCCTGCACAAGCTGGCCAGTGGGGCGAGTGGGAATCTCTTGGTGCTTGTGATGGAACAGGTCCTGTTGACCCACCACAAAATGAAATCCCGACGGTGACTCTAACCGCTCCTTCTGCGTCGGCATCTATCACCGCTGGTGAAGTGGTTAACCTAGCCGCAGATGCAGCAGACACTGATGGCACAATTAGCAAAGTTGAATTCTTTGTTGATGGTGCTTTAGTTGGTCAGTCTACTTCGGCTCCTTTCACTGCATCTTGGACTGCAACTGAAGGCGTACACGAGTTTTCAACTAAATCTTATGATGACGCTGGCGCGGTAAGTACTGCAAGTTCAGTAACGCTTACGATTGCTTCAGCTCAGCCAGGTAATGAAGCGCCTACAGTGGATGTTGCGCTTTCAGCTACTTCAATCGAGCTAGGCGGTACTGTTACGCTTACTGCTAACGCAGCAGACGCGGATGGTAGCGTTGCTAAAGTTGACTTCTACGTTGCTGGCGCATTAGCTGGCACAGCAACAGCTGCTCCTTACACACTAGACGTAACGCCTTCAAAAGCGGGCGCTCTAGCGGTATACGCGAAAGCGACAGATAACGCAGGTGCAAGTACAGACTCTGCAATTGCTACGTTAACTGTAAATGGTGGTGCAGTGGCGTCTAACTGTCGTCCTGACGGTCTTTACCAAACAACAGGCGTGGACGTACCTTACTGTTCAATCTACGACGAAGAAGGTCGTGAGAAAATGGGGGCGGATCACCCACGTCGTGTCATCGGCTACTTCACGAGCTGGCGCGCAGGTGATGACCCACAATCGACTTACCTTGTTAAAGACATTCCTTGGGAACAGCTAACTCACATCAACTACGCGTTTGTGAGCATTGGTTCTGACGGTAAAGTGAACGTTGGCGATGTTAATGATCCAAACAACGCTGCAACTGGCAAAACATGGCCAGGTGTTGAAGTCGATCCTACGCTTGGTTTCAAAGGTCACTTTGGTGCACTAGCAACTTACAAGCAAAAACACGATGTTAAGACGCTAATCTCGATTGGTGGTTGGGCTGAAACTGGCGGTCACTTCGACGCAAATGGCGATCGTGTTGCTGATGGTGGCTTCTACACAATGACGACTAATGCCGATGGTTCTATCAACCATGCTGGCATTGAGAAGTTCGCAGCTTCTGCAGTTGAAATGATGCGTAAGTACAAGTTCGATGGTCTGGATATCGACTACGAATACCCAACATCAATGGCTGGTGCTGGTAACCCTTACGATAAAGACTTCATGGAACCACGTCGTCAGTACCTATGGGCTTCTTACCAAGAGCTGATGAAAGTACTTCGTGAAAAACTAGATGCAGCTTCTGCTCAAGATGGTACGCATTACATGCTGACTATCGCAGCGCCATCATCTGGTTACCTGCTACGCGGTATGGAAACCTTCGATGTAACTAAGTACTTAGACTACGTAAACATCATGTCTTACGACTTGCACGGTGCTTGGAACGATCACGTTGGCCACAACGCGGCATTATTCGATACAGGCAAAGACTCTGAGCTAGCACAGTGGAACGTATACGGCACAGCAGCTTATGGCGGTATTGGTTACTTGAATACTGACTGGGCTTACCATTACTTCCGTGGTTCTATGCCAGCAGGCCGTATCAACATCGGTGTTCCTTATTACACCCGTGGTTGGCAAGGCGTAACTGGTGGTGACAATGGTCTTTGGGGCCGAGCAGCGCTACCTAACCAAGCTGAGTGTCAACCAGGCACAGGTGAAGGTGAGAAGAACAACTGTGGTAACGGTGCTATCGGCATCGACAACATGTGGCACGATTTAGATCCACAAGGTCGTGAAATGGGTGCTGGCTCGAACCCAATGTGGCACGCGAAGAACCTAGAGAAAGGCATTTGGGGTTCTTACGCTCAAGCTTACGGTCTAGATCCAGTGAACGATCCTTCTGACAAATTGGTTGGTACGTACACTCGTAATTACGACAGTGTTGCTGTAGCACCTTGGTTGTGGAACGCAGAGAAGGGCGTATTCCTATCTACTGAAGATAAAGCGTCTATCGAAGTGAAAGCGGACTACGTTATCGATAAAGAAATCGGCGGTATCATGTTCTGGGAACTAGCAGGTGACTACAACTGTTACGTACTAGATGCAAATGGCAACCGTACTGCTATCGATGCAACTGAGCAAGCGTGTGCTGCAGGTAATGGTGAATACCACATGGGTAACACTATGACCAAAGCTATCTACGACAAGTTTAAGTCTGCAACGCCTTACGGTAACAAAGTAGCGACTGGTCCAACACCAACTGAAGCTGTAGACATTACTGTTAGTGTTGGCGGCTTCAAAGTTGGCGACCAAAACTACCCAATTAACCCTAAGATCACATTTACGAACAACACAGGTCAAGCGATCCCTGGCGGTACTGAATTCCAATTCGATATCCCAGTATCTGCTCCGGATAACGCGAAAGACCAATCTGGTGGCGGTTTGAAAGTGATTGCTTCTGGACATACTCGTGCAAACAACATCGGTGGTTTGGATGGCGTAATGCACCGCGTATCGTTCTCTCTACCAGCATGGAAAGATCTTCCAGCAGGCGGTACTTACGAGCTTGATATGGTTTACTACCTACCAATCTCTGGTCCTGCGAACTACTCAGTGATTTCTGGTGGTAAAGAGTTTGCGTTCAAGTTTGAGCAACCAGATCTACCAATCGGAGATCTAAACGCGGGTACTGGCGGTGGCGGTACAACTGAACCTGGTTCTTGTGATACTGCTGGCTTGGTAACATACCCAAATCTGCCACAAACTGACTGGGCAGGTAACCCAAGCCACGCAAACCAAGGTGACAAAGTCATCCACAATGGTGTGGTTTACCAAGCAAACTGGTGGACGGCTTCTGAACCAGGTAGCGACGGTAGCTGGGCGACAGTATGTAACATCTAATCATTATTGATTAACTGTTATTACCTAACTTTCATAGGTACTTAAACAAAAGCGCACGGTAATTATCGTGCGCTTTTTCGTTCATGTTGTCGTTTGAATTGAGGACTTTCAGAACTGGTAGCTCTCCGGTATAACAACAATGCCTTTTTCTGAGATCTTGAAGCGCTTGGCGTCTTCAACCTTATTGATGCCGATTTGTGTGTTCGGTGGTATGCGAACGTGTTTATCGACGATGCAATTCACCAGTTGGCTGCCTTCACCGACTTCTACATCGTCAAAAATGATGGAATCCACAACAGTCGCGCTGTCTTGAATGCGCACATTTGATGAAATGATCGAGTGCTGGACTGAGCCGCCTGAGTTGATAACACCGGTAGCTATGATCGAGTTGATGAAAATACCTTCGTTTCCTGTTGCAGAAGAGACGGTTCTTGCTGGTGGAAATTGAGGTTCGTAAGTGCGGATAGCCCAGTTATATTGATAAAGGTTCATCGGAGGTACTGGTTCCAATAAATCCATATTTGCTTCATAGAAGGAGTCAATTGTCCCGACATCACGCCAGTAACAATCTTTATCGACACGACCTTTGCTGCCACAAAACTTGTAAGCGTAAACTGATTCGGTGTCGATCAATTTTGGAATAATGTCGTTGCCAAAGTCATGGCTAGACGTTTCCAGTTTCGCATCTTCGGTCAGCGCTTCTTTGAGCACATCCATATCAAAGATGTAGATCCCCATTGATGCAAGGCTCTTGGTTTTATCGTCTGGAAGAGTAGGTGGGTTTTCGGGCTTCTCGACAAAAGACTTAACCAGTCCGTTTTCATCGATTCCCATAACTCCGAAAGCAGAGGCGTCCTTTACTGGAACATCCATACAAGCGACGGTCAGCTTTGCCCCTTTCTCTTTATGCTCCTCAAGCATCGCTGCGTAATCCATACGATAAATATGGTCACCAGATAACACAACAACGTATTTTGCGTCGTTCCGCGATAGTAACCATAAGTTGTGGTAGATGGCGTCGGCGGTACCTTCATACCATGCACCACCTTTGCGCATTTGAGGCGGAACTGCCGTAATGTACTCACCAAGTTCGGGATTAAAAATCGACCAGCCGTCACGAAGGTGCTTTTGTAGTGAGTGAGATTTGTATTGGGTAAGTACTAGAATTTTACGTAAACCTGAATTAAGACAATTGGTTAGCGTAAAATCGATGATTCTGTATTTGCCGCCAAATGGTACCGCTGGTTTGGCTCGATCATCAGTGAGTGGGCTAAGTCGTGAGCCCATCCCGCCGGCTAAAATTACAGCGAGTGCGTCTTGCATAATATTCCCTTTCCCTTGTTCTACATGCGTCTAAACCGTGCTTAACCGGAGGAGGTGCTATACAACGCAACAATTTAGAATGACATGTGCTGGTTTGTTTGTTAGCTACTGCAAACTGTAGTACAAGAATCGCGCCATTGAATATTTCTTTAAAAATCAAAATGATGAATTTTGTGACCGAGAGTTGATGCACTATATTAGTGAATTAAAAAATAGGCACTGCATCATATTGGGGCGGTATAGAATCTGGGGATTTAAAGAGATTATTGATTTACAATGTAAAACCTATTAAAAACAGAAAGATAAAGGGAGCTGTCTAGCTCCCTTTGTGTTTGATTTCATTTAAATGATGCTCATTATGACAAACCGATGATATTACCATCTTCATCAAGGTCGAGATTCATAAACGCTGGCTTGTCAGGAAGACCGGGCATGGTCATAACGCTACCCGATAATGCGTATACGAAGCCAGCACCGGCACACAAACGCAGTTCACGAATTGGAACAGTAAAGCCAACTGGCGCGCCTTTTACTGAAGAATCGGTGGTGATAGAAAGTGGCGTTTTAGCAATACAAACAGCTAATTCGTTAAACCCTAGTTTTTTAAAATGAGCCAATTGCTGAGTTGCAAGTTCACTCATTTCAACATTTGTCGCACCATATCCAGCTTCACACACAGACATCAGCTTCTCCTGAAGGGATTGATGTTTCTGATATAGAGGTCGGAAATTCGTGGTTTTTTCGCAAGCATCAACGACATGCTGTGCTAGATCTCTCGTGCCTTCACCACCTTGGGCAAAAGCAGTGCTGATAGCGACTTTAACATTTGGATCGAATGCGTGAATGAGATCTTGAAGCGCGATGAGTTCTTGTTCGCAATCTTGAGGGAACTGGTTAATCGCAACAACGGCTGGGATTCCATATTTATGGACGTTCTTGATGTGCCACTTTAAGTTTTCAAACCCGGCTACCAATGCCGCTTGGTCAGGCGAGAAAATCGAATCTGGAATTGCCATGCCAGGGCGCAAGTCGTAGTGGCCGGAGTTCGCTTTAAGGCCTCTTAACGTCGCAACAATCACCACACAGTCAGGCGCTTTGTTGGCAGCCGCTGCTTTAATATTACAGGCTTTCTCAAATCCCATGTCAGAGCCAAATCCTGCTTCAGTTACCGTGTAACGCGAAAGTTTTAACGCAATCTCATCAGCGATAATAGAAGAATTGCCATGCGCAATGTTAGCAAAAGGGCCTGCGTGGATCAGAGCAGGGACACCTTCAAGCGTTTGCATTAGTGTTGGTGCAATGGCTTCTTTCAACGTTACGGCCATCGCACCTGCTACTTGTAAATCTTCTGTGGTGATAGGCTGACCGTCGAGATCATAAGCAACAACAATTTTGCCAATGCGCTGACGTAAGTCTTTAAGATTTTTTGCCAACGCAATAATGGCCATCAACTCGGATGCGGCTGAAATATCGAACCCTTCGTTACGCTCAAATCCGTTAATGGTTTTGCCTTGTTCGTTCAAACCAATTTTGACCATGCGAAGTGCACGGTCGTTGTGGTCCATCACGCGTTTCCAAGTAATGCTTTCAACGTCAATTTTTAATGCTTTTAAACCAGTTCGAGTTTCAAAGGCGTCATATCCTTCGCGCTGCTCGTGGAATAAGCGCGCATCTAAAGCTGCAGACGCTAAGTTGTGTGCAGCCGTAACGGCGTGAATATCCCCCGTCAAATGCAAATTGAGCTCTTCCATTGGCGCTACTTGGGAATATCCGCCACCTGCGGCACCACCTTTGATGCCAAAGACAGGCCCCATTGATGGCTGTCGAATACATGCCATCACGGATTGCTTTAGCTTCGCCAGTCCTTGAGCAAGGCCAATGGTTGTCACGGTTTTGCCTTCACCTAGTGGAGTTGGGGTAATCGCGGTGACCAGAACCAATTTGCCATTTTGGTTGTCATTCAGGCGGGCTAAACACTTAGGGTGTACTTTGGCTTTGTATTTTCCATGTGTATCAAATTCTTCAGGCAATAGACCTGCTTTTTCAGCGATAACATCGATGGAAGATAACGGTGTGTTTCGGCAAATTTCAATATCAGACTGCATGGATACTCCCAAATATGGCTAACACGCGGCGTTCAACATCAAGCAATCTATGAAGACTGTATTGTTGTTGCGCAAACGTTTGCGCGAGAATAATACTGGTATAAAATTAGGTGTAAAGAAGTTCGTGCGCCTTCGCGTGCTACATAGTAACAAAATCCACTAAATACTGCGCTAGATCAAAACAAAAAGGCCACCAAACGGTGACCTAAGTATATTTTTTGCTCTAAAGCTAACCTTCTTAGCGATCCCAGTAGGTCTCTTCTAAGCTGTCTTCGCGTTCTGGCAGAGCTCGTGATAGGCGAGGAGAGTGCTGAGTTAGCACTTCGTAGCTCACGCGGTTCGCGTATTTACAAATTTGAGAAAGTGATGAATACGTCAGACAGCGTACTTCGTGTTTCTCTGAAGTAGGCACTTCTTTCTGATGGAAAGAGTTTGCAGCCATGTCATGCAGCAGTGCAGACAGTGCGGCATCACCCGCGCCATTAGTGTTCTTAATTTCTAGAGGGCCACCAAGGTATGGACCGATGTGTGAATACACTTTCATTGGATTCACACAATCTTCTTTGCGCATTGCGCGGCTGAACTCAAACTTGTTGAATTCCTCAATAGAGCTTTCAAGAATATCGTGTGTAGTTTCACGTTTCACTTTTTCGTCAGTGTAACCTGCCATATAAAGACCGTTTGGCCCGGCAGTACAAAGAACAAGATCTACCCACTCAAGTGCTTTATCCGCAGCGGCGAGTGGATCGCTTTCGCCTGTAAGCGCCGCGCCTTCTTCTTCATTCATAGCCACAACAGATACGTTTTCACGAATGTACTCTTGCCACCATTCCGCATTGCCTTCAATCACGTACTTTGTACCTAGAGTAAGAACAACAGGTACATCGTGCTTCTTGGCAAAATCAATCGCACGTTGTACTGCTTTAGGCATTGGGTCTTCTTCTTTACCGCGCATTAGGTACGAAGAAACAACAAGCGCAGAAGCTTTCTCAAATACTTCTTCAGGAATGCTTTCTGGAAGAAGTTGATTCATGTGACCTTCGTTGATCGCGAATGTACGTTCACCATCTTGAGAGATAAGGGTGTAGCAACGACCAATCGGACCATCTACCGTTTGTAGGTGGTTTAGGTTCATGCGTGAAGACGTACGGCAAAGGTAGCGGTAGGCGAAAGAACCCACTTGAATGTTCTTTGACATTACGCCAAGCAATACAGATTTGCTGTCTGCTAGAACAGAATAATTGTGCAGCGTGTTACCAATAGTATCGCCAGGGTACTGGTGTGTGATCAGCCCTTGCTCTACTAACTCTTCATACAATGCATCTGCTTTGCTCTCTTCAAGAACAAGAGAATGTCCTTTACTTAGGTTGTATTTTTCTAGAAACGCATCATCCACACGAGCTTCGATATCTACGATGGTTTGACCAACACCGACAATGGTTGGGCGGTATAGCTTAGGCGCTTGTCGAATTTGGTTGACTAATGGATCTCGAGCGTGAGTTGGGAAGTAGTGTTTAGATTTACGCTGACCAGGAAACTTCATGCTTGTTCTTGAGTGAGAAAAAAAAGAGGCGGGATTGTATCACAAAAAAATGAAAATCGTGGTGTTTTATTGCAAAGAAATTTGCCCGCTGAAAAATGCAGCGGGCTGACGAATTCGTAAGCGAATTGAGCTTAATTTATCTTAGCTTCAGTCGGTTGGATGTAAGCTTTCGTACCCCAAAGAGGTACAGTTGATAGACTGTGTTTGAAGCTGCCTGATGTCTCTTTAGTTGAGTAAGAAAGGTACATCAAGGTTTGATTTTCTGGATCATAAATACGGCGAATCTTCATCGATTTGAAGAAAACGCTCTTGGACTTTTTAAATACCACTTCACCTGATTTGCTCTTATCAATTTTAGTAATCATCTCAGGTGTAATTTCACCAGTTTGACGGCAAGAAATTGAACTGTCGCTTGGGTCCGCTAAACTGAAGTCCGCTTCGATGCTCGCTACATGACAAGTAACGCCTGGAACTTCAGGGTCTACGAGCGTATTCAGTTTTATGTCTTTCATAGTAAACATACCCAAAGACACATCACCAACCTCATCGTTGCCACAGCCAGCAAGAATGGTAACCAAACCTAAAGCAAGCAAACGTTTTTTCATTATTCCGTCCTTAATTAGAAAAATATATAGATTCAATCTATCAGACGTTGGCATCTAAAACAAAATTTGGCGCAACCTCAGGACTTTAGCTAGGTTTGTTAAGGGCTTCATGCTAATGTACCGTTTCAAAGCGAGTTCATGTTTAAGAGTCGAGTCAATGCGGTATAGAAAATCCAGTTAGGTTTTCGAAATATTGGCGTGATGGCTCATATACAGCTCTCGTTTTTGACTCGCTACTACTCTGTAGCCTGAGATATTTAAGGTACTCAAATGAATGAACAGCAGTTAGCCAGCATCGAACGCAAAAATGCGTGGCTGCACGATCTCGTCGAAGTTGAATTTCCCACTCCTGAAAGCTTGAAAGGTCGCGAAACCTATTTCCAAGCAATAAATGCTCAAGAATACCAAATCGTTGCTAAAGACTCCTTGTTGGAAGGCGAAGCGAATTTGCAGGCTGATGACATTTTCCTCGTGGATTTTCATCGACTGACTATTATGTTTTCGATTCTTCAGTCTCAACGTTGGGAAGAACAGTATGACCAAGAGATGATAGTTGAATACCTTACCCAAATTATCTTAACGCCGGATTTTGAGTTGTACGTTGGTTTTAAAGATGGCAACCCGGTGGGTGCCGCCATTGCGAGTAGCTATGAAGGTAACACGCTGATTTCTGACGTGGCCGTTTCTCAATCTTTAGATAAACAACAGTTTTCAGCGGATATTGCGAAAAGACTTAATAGTGATCACAAATTATGTGACACAATTATAATAGAAAGTTGATCAATATCGGCTTCATTTAAAAATGAAGCGCTACTATATGCAGCATTGCATTGGTTCGGCTGGGTAAAAAATGGTTAAGCGTTTAGCGCGTTTTCTCACTCTTGTGTTGTGCATAGGCACGGTTGCCGTACAAGCAGAGGAAACAAATTGGGAGCTCAAACGAGTTCTCGTGCTTCACTCCTATGATCCGTCTTATCAATGGACTAATGACATTCAGGCGGGAATCGAAAAGGGATTCAAGCAAACTGACGGCGAAGTCAAACTATCCATTGAATATTTGGACGCGAAGCGTGTTCATTCCGAAGGCTATTTGCAACAAATGGCGGGTTATCTTCGGTTTAAATATCGAGCTTATGAATTTGATGGTGTAATTATCTCTGACGACGCAGCCATGCGTTTCGTCAGAAATTATTTTCAGAACCCCAAGCGCAATGTTCCTATGGTCGCGATTGGGATTAATGATAAAGGCTCTTCTCTCGATACAGTAAGTACAAATGGCAGTGTGATTTACGAAGAAGATCGCGTGGTCGAAAACATCGCGTTGATCAATCGTTTGCGTCCCCGTATCAAAAATTTGTATTACCTTGCCGATCGCAGTGTGACCTCAGAACTTATATATCAACGCGTAAAAGCAGAGATGAACAAGTTTCCACGTATCAATTTGATAGAAATCAGAGACGCGAGCCTACAAGAGGCGGCAAATCAGCTTTCTACAGTCAGTGCTAATGATGCGGTTTTGTTGACTCACTACAATACGGAAGGGGATTCAGGTAAATATCACACCTACAGAGAAGTGGCTCGAGCTATTGGTGCAAAAAGCCGTGCCCCCGTGTTTGTGATGTGGGAACTCTATTTAGGCGAGCCGGGAATACTGGGTGGCTTTGTGAACCGTTCTGAGCAATTTGGTTATGAAGCTGCGGAGATAATGGCGAGTAAGATGGGGATGTCTCTGACGTCAGCGGCGCATGCGCTGGCTATCACTGAAGCGGTCTTGGATTATAAGGCGCTCACAAAGTATGAAATCAGCCATTATGACATCCCTAAAAACGCTGAAATTCTTAATGCGCCACCGCCACTGTTTAAAGTAAACCTCAAAACACTGTTGTTCACGTGCGGCATTATTGTGCTGCTTTCTCTTGTTGTTGTGATTCAGTTTATGACTATTCGCCAACGCAAAGAGATTGATAAGAAAAATAGAAAGATTGTGTTGCTTCAAAAACGAACGCTAAACGTCCAAAAAGAGATGATTCACGTATTGGGTGAGGCGATTGAAAGTCGCTCTGGAGAAACTGGCCAACATGTAAAACGTGTCGCTAAACTGTCTCGTCGTTTGGCTCAACTTTGCGGATTGACGCATCGTGAAGTGGAAATGATTGAAATCATTAGCCCTATGCACGATGTCGGTAAAATCTCCGTGCCAGAATCGATTCTCGATAAGCCTGGCGCATTGACAAGTTCAGAGCGTGAAATCATGAAGCAACATACCATTAAAGGTTATGAGTTGCTGAACATGAAAGAGGGCGACATCACCAAATTAGCAGCGGTGGTTGCCCACGAACACCATGAAAAATGGGACGGTACGGGTTATCCAAATAATCTAAAAGGTGAGGACATTCATCTCTTCGCACGCATCGTCGCAATTGCTGATGTATTTGACGCATTATTAACAGAGCGTTGCTACAAACGGGCTTGGACAATTAATGAAGTCGTCGATTGGTTTAAGTTGGAACAAGGCAAACACTTTGACCCAATATTATGCCAACTGTTGCTAGATAATTTAGATGACTTCATCGAAGTTCGATACATGTATCCTGATGCATAACAAACTGAGCAAGATTACATTCGGTGATCTTGCTTAGAAAAACAGGAATTGCTTTTCCCCATTTCTACGAAATGCCAAGTCTGTCGTTTAAACAAATCTAAACTCAAATATGATTAAGCCATACATTTGTATTAAAAAATAAGTTTGATCAGCGACATCGACAAATGCGTCTAGGGGAAGGCTATGGCAATTACCAATATTAAATGCGTGATTTTTGATTGTGATGGCACGTTGGTCGACAGTGAGCGTTTATGCTGCCAAGCACTAGTGAATGTATTTAATCAACACGGTGCAGAGTTAACGATGGAAGAATGTGTTTCTCACTTTAAAGGTGGAAAACTGGCCGATATTCTTCTTGATACCAAAGAGTTGATGAACATTAATGTTCCAATTGATGTTCTTGAACCCCAATACCGAACAGAAGTTCAAAAATTGTTTGTTCGTCATTTACAACCAATGGATGGCGCTAAAAGGCTGATCCAATTCCTCGACTCTCACAATATTGAATACTGCGTCGCGTCAAATGGTCCCAAAGATAAAATTGAATACGCACTTGAGTTAACCGGTCTACTTGATGCATTCAAAGGAAAAGTATTCTCTGCGTTTGAAGCAAATAGTTGGAAACCTGAACCTGATTTGATCATGTACAGCGCGATGAGCATGGGATTTTTACCTAGCGATTGTTTGTATATCGATGATACACCCAAGGGTGTAGAAGCAGGGTTGAATGCCGGAATTAAGACGGTTCAGCTATTTAATGGTGAGGCCATTAACCGAGTCGACGATGACCGAGTTATTCGCATTCAACATTTGGATGAATTAAAAGAGCAGCTCATGGGCTGCTCTGTTTAACCGTTTAATGACGAGAATGACTTAGGTTATGAATTTGTTTAATTTTCGACTGTAAATATGGCGCTTGGTAAAGGCATTGAATGGATGAGAAATTTTTCGTGTGGAATCCACAAGCAGCACACGTGAATTTTTCACCGTTTGATGAGATTAAGTATTCATCACATTGGCAAATAGGGCAGTTTAGGTTTTCGTTGTCTTTTGTATCGTTGTAATTATTCATATTGTTTTCCAGCAGCAAATTGGAATTGGCAGGTTAAGCATAGCGGAACGCCGTCCGCTTGAACATTATTTCATCAGGTACAAGGAGAACTTGAGATTCACTTCAAAATAAACCGTTTCCCAATCGGTATTTGATCAATGCTATTTTCCTTTCACTCCTCAAATAGACTTCAAATTATTCAATAAGTTCGGTTTTATTACACCAAAGAATGAGTACGAGACAAGTACGTAGAGAAAGTGAATGCGAGTTATATTCTCGAAACAAATAAGTGAATACAAATGTAGAAAATAAAGGCTCCCAATTAGGAGCCTTTATTTGTTATTACCTTGTTATCAAGCAGTGCGGTAACGCTCTAATACTTCACCGAGTGAAACCGAAGCTTTGGTTAAGTTCGCGACACCAACAGTAGACTGCTCCGCCACCTCTCGAATTGTGCTGGACTGAGTACGGATATCAGCAAGCTCAGAGGCGATATCATTCGCAACCGCACTTTGTTCCTCCGCGGAAGTGGAGATTTGAATGCTCATGTCCATCAATGAACGAGCAGAGTCCGCAATCGCTGTGACATCTTGACCAATTTCATCGATCAACTGGCTGCTTGTTTGGGCTTGCTTGACCGTTCTGCCAGTAATCGAAGCGATGTTTTGGCTTTCCGATTGCAGCTTCTCAATCATGGCTTGGATCTCTACCGTGGCTTGTTGTGTACGACTTGCCAGCGTTCGGACTTCATCGGCTACAACGGCAAAACCGCGGCCTTGTTCGCCTGCGCGAGCCGCTTCGATAGCGGCATTGAGAGCTAACAGGTTGGTCTGCTCAGAAATTGCATTAATGGTCGTGATGACATCATTAATCTGCGTAGTGTTTTCATTTAAGTTGGTGACTGATGAAGAAGCTTGCTCGATGTAGCTCGACAAGGTTTCGATCTCAGCAATAACGTGCTGTACTCGGCTACGGCTCGTTTCTATTTTTTGTGCATCTTGATCCGATTGCATGGTCGCTTGTTGAGAGATGCTCGAAACCTCTTTGGCAGACGCCGTCATTTCTTCCATTGCGGTTGCGACAGAATCAAGTGTTTGGTACTGGTGCGTAATCTGTGTTTCGCTCAGTTTCATGTCTTGTTCAAATGTAGATGACGTTTCACTTAGCGTATTGGCGTTTTCTTTTACGCTATTGACCAGTTCGCTTAATGTATCCATCGACTTATCTAGTGCACAGCCAATGGTGCCAAACTCGTCACGGCCAGGGTGAAAGCCCAATCGAGAAGTTAAGTCACCGTCACCAATTTTCTCTGTTGTGGTGTATAGCACCCACAAAGCACCTCCGATGAATGTCGCTACCCAATAGCAAAATACTGCAAACGGCAAAACCCATAGAAAACTAAGAAGGAAAGAGGTAAGGGCGTCGGAGCGCAGGGCGTTGTATTGATTGCCAGCGTGCTCGGTCAATTGAACAAGCTCACCCGCAGAGGTTGTGCCATAAACCGTGGTAACACCATCTGCAAACAAGCTTTTTTGTTGATGGTTAGCTTTTGAGATACCAGTAATTTGATAGATATCTGTGGGATTAGCTTCGATGATGCCATCTAGTTTTGCTTGCACGTTGGCGATAGATTGTTGCTCGAACTGATGCAAATCATTTAGGTATCGGCTTCCTGCTACCGAAGTGAGTGCCACCAGAAATAGGAGGAAAATAACCCACATTTTGTCGTTGATAGACATCTTAATAAATAGTCGGTCTATCGTTCTAAACTCAACTTCTCTCATTGATTACTCCATTAGAGATAAAAGATATTGAACAAATCTATGGGTATATCGAAACAAAATATGCGATGCGAATCAGCAAAATATGTAACGAAGGGTGAGTTTATTTTACAAAATGAGATCTAGGGTCGCCTATAACAGTATGTTATGTCTTTTAATGATAGAAATGTCGATGTAATTCCAGCTATCTAAGTGAAGATGGCAGAGAAGAGTAACGACGCTGCAATCGTTTACTTATGATTATGCTCATAGGTTTTTAAATCTTTACTTTTCGCTGTCATGAATGTGTCATATAAAGTCTATAAAAAGGAGTTGCTGTCACCGAATGAAATAGGAATGGTGGCAGTAAGTTGAAACCGCAATGTTTCATAGTTTCATAAAGGAGGTCACAATGAGCGACCAATACCAAAACGACGAAAGCCTAGAGCTGCTAGATGCGCTTGAAATTGGCATTATTTTGTCGGAATACGTTGGCTCTGACAACGAAAACGAATAGTACCGTTTAGTACTCTCTTCACGTTCTTTTAGACGTTATACTAAGTTCATGAAACACCGAGCCAAGAAGGGCGAAAGACGGTAAATGAACTTTTTAGCCCACCTGCATATTGCAGATCACTGTAATAGCCATTTTATGGGAAACTTGCTTGGAGACTTCGTCAAAGGAGATCCAAGCAAGCTATACGATTCTGACATTACTAATGGCATCAAACTCCACCGCTTCGTTGACCGAATTACTGATCATCACCCTATTGTCGAAGAATGTAAGCCTCATTTTAAAGGCGTGGCGAGACGCTTCGCGCCAATTGCGCTAGACATGTTTTGGGACCATTGTTTAGCCAAGCATTGGAATGATTTTCATCAAGAGTCGTTAGACGACTTTGTCGAGTTTGCATTTCAAAAAGTAGACCAAGATGTTCACGAACCGCTTCCTGCGCGTTTTATGTTATTGCATCAACGCATGTGGCGGGGCGGCTGGCTGCAATCTTATCAAGATCTCTCCAACATCGAGTTTGCACTGCATCGGATGTCTCAGCGAAGCCCGAGAATGGCCGACTTGACGACAACGTTTGAGGTGTTAGATGGTGAATACGCAGCGTTAGAGGCGAATTTCTCAGAGCTTTATCAAGACGTGCTGCGCCAATCACTTGAATTTCACCAACAGCTAATCAGTTCATAACTCAATCCTTTGGCGAAGAGGTAGTATGGCTATGGCGGCTCTGGTAAACTCTGCGCTCCAAAAATTATGAGGTTTATCATGTCCGTTAATTTTGCTGATCTTGGCATTGAACAACAGTTAGTCGAAACGTTGAACAATATGAATATTGTGACGCCAACGCCAGTCCAAGAAAAATCGATTCCACACGTACTGGAAGGCAAAGATCTTCTTGCGGCTGCGCAAACGGGTACCGGTAAAACGGCGGCATTTGGTTTGCCGATTATTCAGGCGGTACAGCAAAAGAAACGTAATGGCACACCTCACGCTCTCATCCTAGTTCCAACTCGTGAATTGGCGCAGCAAGTGTTTGACAATTTAACGCAATACGCGGAACACACGGATCTACGTATTGTTTGTGTGTACGGCGGTACAAGTATTGGCGTGCAAAAGAACAAGTTGGAAGAGGGCGCGGATATTCTTATTGCTACGCCGGGCCGATTGTTAGACCACTTGTTTAACGGCAACGTAAACATTTCTAAAACTGGCGTGTTGGTGCTTGATGAAGCTGACCGAATGTTGGACATGGGTTTTTGGCCTGATCTGCAACGCATTCTTCGTCGACTACCGAATGACAAACAAATCATGCTGTTTTCGGCGACGTTTGAAAAACGCATTAAAACCATCGCTTACAAACTGATGGATTCTCCTGTTGAGGTGGAAGTGTCTCCAGCGAATACAACGGCAGAAACGGTTAAGCAGATGGTGTATCCAGTTGATAAAAAGCGTAAGCGTGAATTGTTAGCGTATTTAATTGGTTCACGAAACTGGCAACAAGTACTTGTTTTCACTAAAACCAAACAAGGCAGCGACGAGCTTGCAAAGGAGCTCAAACTGGATGGTATTAAAGCGGTTTCGATTAATGGTGATAAATCGCAAGGTGCTCGCCAGCGTGCACTTGATGAATTCAAACAAGGTAAAGTTCGAGCCCTGATTGCGACAGACGTGGCGGCTCGCGGTCTAGATATTCAAGAGCTTGAACAAGTGGTGAACTTTGATATGCCATTTAAAGCCGAAGACTACGTACATCGTATTGGTCGTACTGGCCGCGCGGGTAAATCCGGTTTGGCCGTTTCGTTAATGAGCCGAGATGAAGAATATCTGCTTCGTGCGATCGAAACGTTGTTAGACCAACGTTTGCCTCAAGAATGGCTAGAGGGATTCGAACCAAGTCTAATCGAAGAGGTAGAACCTGAGCGTGATGGTGGCGGTCGTCGTAAGAGTCGCTCGTCAGAAAAGCGCAAACTAAAAGCAAAACTCGCGATTCATAAAAATCGTGGCAAGCACCGCAAGTAATCCAGGAATTCAAAGGCAGCGGTGCTTAACAAGACGGTCTTAGGCCGTTTTGGCTTCCTCGTACATTTCTAGGGTTTGAGGCATCGCAAGCAAGTAGCCTTGGTACATATCGAAACCGAGTTTTTTCATTAAGTTAAGTTGATGCTCGGTTTCAATTCCCTCGATAACGGTTTTTGAACTCAGTTCTTTCGCGAGCGCTAACGCTTCTATTAACGCAGAAAAATCCCCGTCTTCGTATTTCAACAGCAATGAACGATCCATCTTGATGATGTCTGGTCGAACGCATTTCACTCGCTCGATGGTTGAGGCATTAATGCCGTAGTCGTCAATAGCAAGTTTAAAGCCTCCGTCACTCAGTTCTTTCGTCGCTTTGTACAGAAAGGACTCATCGCCTGCGCTTAATTCAACTAACTCCATCACGATTTGTTCTCGACGTAAATCCGCCTCACAAATCACTTGCTTTAGTAAATGGCTGTATGAAAGGTCCTTCGCCAGCATTTCTGCAGCTCTGGGAAGCACATTAAGAAAGAGCTTTTTGTTGCGGTAACGAGATTGCCCGAAGTTTTTGATGTGAATAAGGCGACTAAGTCGCTCGACATTAAGTTGAACATGTTCAGAGATGGAAGGAGATTGGAAAAAGAGATCCGGACGTATCATAGAACCATCAGCAGTGCTGATTCGCACTAAGGCTTCCAAGCCGATGATGGAAAGATCCTTTTTATAAATGGGTTGGAAGACACTGCGAAGTGTCAAGTCCTCATATTGCGCGATGTACTGCCCATCTACTTGTTTAGAAATGCAACCAAGAAGCTGCGAGATGCTCATCATTATTACGACAACCTAGATCAATGGTTTTTGATTGGTGTTACATGGACACCAACTTTGATTTCAGTAGTCAGAATCTAATTGGGCTAGGCCATATGAGGCAAGAGGGTTAATACGAGATGATTAGATTTATCGAGCCGTATCAAACAAATGTATGAATAGACTGATAATCTACCTGTTGCAATTTGATACTACCACTGTAATACGGCGTACAACTGCAAGTACTTTCGAACCAGTTGTTGTTTGTTAGAACGACGCAAAGGGTGGCCAAATTTGATGTAACAAGGGCTGATACCAAAGCGTGTATCAAGGGATTGAGTGAGCTGAGATTCACTGGTGTAAAGAGTGATGCCTTGCTCAGTATATTCGTTGATTTGATCCGGCAATTCGCCCATCCACCAATGGAGCAGTTCTCGGCTGGTTTTACTGCGACTGATCCAATGATCGCAAACAAGAAAGAGTAGGTCGTTAGGTTGGAGAGCGTAGCCATATTCGCTTTGCCATTCGGTAATTGAAGACAACAAGTTTTCGCGACACGATTTACCGGCACTGACCATGTGATGGCTTAACACCCAAACCGTTCCAATCTCAGAAGAAATGCGATAGTGGTGAGGTAGGTCTGGAGCGTCGAGTACTTCAATCGGTCTTACGATGCTGTTGTAACCAAAATGACGGAAGGTGTGTTCCATTCGGCGAGAAAATGCAAGACCAAGATGGTGTTCACTCATACCTTGGTTATGTACGGCAGGATAATGCTTCTCACACAGTTTAAGACAATCGTCCTGAAAATCATTGACACTTTGGATCACTAGGTCGAGTAGCAAGGAATATCCCTTAATGGTTAACAAAACGAACCGCAAAAGGTTAGCATAGTCTTTTCAGAATAGACTAATTTAGATCGGCAACTTCTTGATCTAAACACCAAAATTAGAAGCAATACGAATTTGGGGTGATTAAAGGCTACACAATCGAGACGAAACTCGATTATTTCGTAACGGTTAGCGAAATCCCCATTACGTCGCACTAAAAGGAACACGCATGATTAAGTTAGAAAGAGCCCAAAAAGAAACATTAGCGTCGGCAATTCAAGATTATATGCAGGATGAACTCAGCATTGAGATTGGCCAGTTTGACAGCGAATTTCTGATAGATTTTATTACCGATAAACTAGGCGCAGTCTATTACAACAAAGGCGTTGAAGATGCGAAAGCCGTGATAGAACGTCGAATGCTTGAAATGTCTGATGAGCTTTACGAGATAGAGCAAGAAGTATCAATTTAAGCTTTTGCGCATTCAATACGCCAAAGTTCCTTCAAAATTTTCGAACAAGTTGATAGATACGGTGCGATTGGCTGGATGTAAAGGATGGTAAATAATCTGTTTCATATAAGGTAAATAGGTTAATGTTGTGTTTCTTGCTCAACATTAACTTAGGAATATATCTAGGAACGTGAGATGGAAACACTGGTAAAAAGCTATAACCTGCCTGCTCGAGTAATGCACTGGCTTTCTGCGCTTTGCATTATTGGTCTGTTTGCTGTGGGTTTGTGGATGGTCGATCTTAGCTATTACAGCGAATGGTATCGAACTGCGCCACATTATCATCGCTCTGTCGGTATTCTTCTGGCCATTCTTACTGTGGGTCGCATCGTGTGGAAGTATGTTACGGCGTCACCAAAAGTAGAAGGCAGTCGATTTGAAGTCGTCGCAGCTAAAGCGGCACACGGTGTGATGTATTTATTACTTCTCACAATCTTTGTTTCAGGTTACCTCATCTCTACATCTGATGGTCGCGGTATTGAAGTATTCAATTGGTTTACTGTACCCGGCGCAGGAGAATTATTTTCTGGTCAATCAGATATCGCAGGTGAAATTCACTTCTATGCAGCTTGGGCTGTGATCCTAATTGCAGGTTTACACGCTGTCGCTGCGCTCAAACATCACTTTATCGATAAAGACAACACATTAAGAAAAATGTTAGGAGCTTCAAAATGAAAAAGTCACTCTTCGCTACAGGACTAGCAATCGCTATGGCACTGCCTTTAGGTGCTCAGGCTGCAGACTACGTTATCGATACGAAAGGTGCTCACGCGTCTATCAACTTCAAAGTTAGCCACTTAGGTTACAGCTTCATCAAAGGTCGTTTTAATACTTTTTCTGGTGACTTTTCTTTTGATGAAAAAAACATTGCTGACTCAAAAGTAAACGTAGTAGTAGACACCACAAGCTTAGACTCAAACCACGCTGAGCGTGATAAACACATCCGCAGCGGCGATTTTATTGATGCTGGCAAATACAGCGAAGCGACTTTTAAGAGCACGAAAGTGGTTGATAAAGGTAATGGTAAGCTAAACGTAACGGGTGATCTAACGCTACACGGTGTGACTAAGCCTATTACTATCGAAGCAGAGTTTGTTGGCGCAGGTAACGACCCATGGGGTGGTGAGCGTGCTGGTTTTGTTGGCACAACTCGTCTAGAGCTTGCTGATTTCGATATCCCAGTAATGGGTTCATCAAGCTACGTTGATATGGAACTGCATATCGAAGGCGTGAAGAAGTAATTACGCTTTGAATAAATGAAAGCGCTCTTGGTTTCAAGAGCGCTTTTTTATTGGTGCCATGTAACGCTGTTAGTTTCTAACAACTAGCGTTTTGTTATTGTTCGTTCTTTCTTTATTGTTTAAGCAGTTTCTAGTGCTTTATCTTCAACAAGGTTTAGTCGCTCACCGAATACTGGACGTAGAGCTTTAAGAACTTCTTGGCGAGTAACAACACCAACCATTTGACCATTTTCAAGAACCGGCAATACTTGCGGCTTGCTAACCTTCATGCTTTTCGCTCGTTCTTCTAGAGATAGAGAAGTTAGGCGAGTTGCAATCCCCATGCTGCTTGTTGGGTATAGTTGCTCTTTGTCGATGCATAGGAACTCGACCACATCCACCAAACGATCGCCAGCATCAATTGCAACGACATCACGACTCATCAAATCAACCACTTTTTGATCTTTCACTGGGATGTAATCTTGACACCACAGTTCAACCATCACGTCGTGTGCAGAGAAGAAACCAACTAAACGATTGTGGAGATCCACCACTGGTGCGCTTGTTAGATTGTTGTCTAATAGAGTATCAAGAGCTGCGGCTACAGGCATTTCCACGCTGAGTGTAACCGGTTTTGGATTCATGATGTCCTTTACGAAAGATGCGTTTTTCATTGTGATTTCCTTAACTGACGATAACTGAGTTGTATTTGTGATAGATGAAACATTGGCTGCTTTTAACTCTGGACGGCGGTAGATACACCAGTTAGCCAAACCAACGAGTACCGCGCCACCGACGATGTTGCCAAACGTTACTGGAATTAAGTTCGCACTAATAAAGTGTGCGACATTTAAATCCGCATATTGGGAAGCCGGTACACCAACAGATGCCCAAAATGATTCAGGGGCAAAATTGGCAATAACGATGCCTAGTGGGACCATAAACATGTTTGCCACACAGTGCTCAAAGCCACTGCTGACGAACATCGCAACTGGAAGAATGGTCATAAGCGCTTTCGTCATTGCGTTTGCAGAACTAAACGTCAACCAAATTGCAAGACAAACCAGTAGGTTACATAGAACGCCCAAAGCAAAGGCTTGAAGCAACGTATGGTGTAGTTTGTGTTGTGCGATATTAAGAGCATTCAAACCCCATTGGCCTGCATCCATTTGGTACAAACCTGCCGCAGTCACAAGAGCAAGCAAAAACATAGCGCCGATGAAGTTACCTACGTAAACCTTGCCCCAAATCGACAACATTTTGCCGAAAGAGATTTGTTTGTTTGCCCATGAGATGCTGGAAAGCACCGAACTGGTAAACAGCTCCCCACCGCAAATAACGATAAGGATTAACCCCATGCTGAAGGCGATACCACCGGCTAAGCGGCTTAAACCCCAACCTGTATTCGCACTGCCAGTTGTCACTGTGATGTAAAACAAAAATGCCAAACCGATAAACGCACCAGCCATTATTGCTAGGCCAAGTGTCATGCTGCTGGTTTTGTTTGCTTTACTTAATGCGAATTTCTCCGCCTCAGCCATCATCTCTTTAGGAGAAAAGTCCTGGTGAGTTTGAGAACTGGTCACCGCCATAATGACTCCTTAGTTTGTGGTTCCATAAAAAGCTCCTTGATTTATTAGCTCAAAAATGAATTGTTGTTTTTGTTTTGCGGTGTTCCCGAACCGCATATCCAGAATAGGGCGGGCAGTGGTACAGGTAAAATTGATAATATTTAGAAATCTCATCAAATTATTTGATAAGTTTTTAGCGCGGAGTAAAATGAACCCTATTGCTTATTGGGGCATGTTTTTGAGGTTGTGAGAGTATGGGAATACTCGCCCATGATGGAGGACACTTTGCGCTACTCTCTTAAGCAATTAGCGGTTTTCGACGCAGTTGCAGATACCGGCAGTGTAAGCCAGGCCGCAGACAAACTGGCTCTGACACAATCGGCGACAAGTATGTCGCTCGCGCAGTTAGAAAAAATGCTTGGCAGGCCTTTATTTGAAAGGCAAGGAAAGCAAATGGCCCTAACACATTGGGGGATGTGGTTAAGGCCCAAAGCAAAGCGTTTATTACAAGATGCCTTGCAGATAGAAATGGGATTCTATGAGCAACATTTGTTAAGCGGAGAGATCCGTCTTGGTGCGAGCCAAACACCAGCAGAACACTTGGTGCCTGACCTTATCAGTATCATTGATAACGATTTTCCTGAGATGCGAATCTCGCTAGGCGTACAAAGTACGAAAGGGGTTATCGATGGCGTGTTAGATTACAAATACGATTTAGGCATTATTGAAGGACGTTGTGACGATAACCGTTTACACCAAGAAATCTGGTGTCGTGACCACCTTACTGTAGTCGCAGCTTCTCATCATCCTTTTGCTCGTAACCCTTCAGTCAGTTTAGCTCAATTAGAGCAGGCGAAATGGGTGTTGCGTGAGCATGGCTCAGGTACTCGTAAAACCTTTGATAGCTCCATTCATCATTTGATTGAAGATTTAGATGTATGGCGTGAGTACGAACACGTTCCTGTGTTGCGCAGCTTGGTGGCTAACGGACAATACTTAACTTGTTTGCCATATTTGGATGTTGAACGTTACATTGAGGCTGGACGTTTAGTCGCGCTAAACGTGCCAGATCTGAAAATGGAGCGCACATTGTCCTTTATTTGGCGTGCGGATATGGCCGAAAACCCCTTGGTCGATTGCATAAAGCGTGAAGGTTTACGCATGATGAAGGGCAAACCATCCGTCTTATAGGTACTATCAATTTTAATGGGCTCTGCATCGCAGGGCCTTTTTTATCTCTTTTATTCGTCCATCTCTGTTTTTTATTATTTTCTAAATCTGTTGATTTATCGGTTGCGTCAAATAATTTGTGTAAAACATGAAACGAAAGGTGATATTGTTGTGATCATTATCACCGATAAACTGGCGCGATGTGCCTAGTATTGGTTCTTGATTTCAATGTATGAAGGCAGTTATCAAACCAAAAGGGTGCGATAGTCGCCGAGCAGGTACGAATACCATGACAACACTTTTAGCTATCTCTATTACTACTGGGATTCTGTCCGGCGTTTGGGGTTGGATTGCCATTTCTCTTGGCCTTTTATCTTGGGCAGGCTTTTTAGGCTGTACAAGCTACTTCGCTGCTCCAACGAGTGGATTAAAAGGTTTAGCGACAAGCTTAATTACTAACTTGACCGGTGTATTCTGGGCAATGGTAATTATTTATGGCTCCACTTACGCAGGTTTAGAGATCTTGGGTTATGTGATCACAGCTGTTGTAGCGTTTTTCATGTGTATTCAAGCGAAACAGGCTTGGCTAGCGTACATTCCTGGTACTTTCATTGGTTCTTGCGCGACATTCGCAGCAGATGGCAATTGGCAACTTGTTGTTCCATCGCTTGTATTAGGTGGCGTATTTGGTTACTTGATGAAAGCAACAGGACTTTGGTTACATGCGAAATCAACCGCTACTTCTTCTTCGCTCGCTGAGCAAGCACAGTAGTGAACCCCCGATCTAATTTGTATCCGCTGTGTATTGAGCTTTATCCCTCTCAATACAGTTAATCAAAATTAATGATATTTGATACAAGCACACTAATTTAGTGTGCTTTTTTTTGCCTAAATTTTAAGGGGATAGCGCAGTGCTATCCCCAAAGACTATTTAAATGGAAAGAAATGAGTAAATAGATATATAACGCTCAAGTATTCCCGCTTGCCATAGTAACGATGCGTTTTAAAGTCCAACGCAACAACACAGGGATACATTCCATGCCTTTCTCTTCGCAGTGAGACACAATGGCTAGAGCCAAATCTGGCTTCGCATGTTTTTTCAAAACGCGGTTAACCACTTTCTTCGCCGGAATTGGATGGTCATGAGGGACTTTGATCATGTCCTTAAAGAAAAGCTCGAAACCATGATTATAAAGAAAATGCTCGATGTCCCGATCGGGCAGTTCAGTGAGCCTATGGCGCTCTTGATCATGCCCAAGCTGCGCTCTTACTGTGTGGGCGTATTTTTTACCCGCAGGGTCACCATCGGTAACCACATGCCAATCGATACCGAACTCTTTGGCTACTTTTATTAATGAACGTAAGCCAGATTGTGCAAATTCGACAATCTGAACCCCTTCAGCGGCGAGATCGTATCCACATTGTCTTGCCAATTCATTAAACAACCAAACCTCAGTTTCGCCTTCCACTAATAGCCAGCAACGCGCAAACAAAGCACCAGCGCGATGAAAACGAATGTGGAAACCAATTCGTCTTAGCTCGTCACCACCAAACTTAGACGTGTTTAGACTCTTCGCGATAGTTTTGTCGGACAGACGGATAAGCCTACGGATGGAGTAGAGCGGCACGGAACCAAGCAAACTGCCACTGTTCGTGGTTAAGATTTTTTGCATTGGCAAAAGTTGAAGCAACGACCAAGCTCGAGCTAAATGCGTTGGGTGTAAACGACCTTCTGGATCTTCGATGATCAAAATAGGCCGCGCGCAACGTCTTAAATCCGTCGGCCCTTTGGCTTGGAGATATGCATTAAGCAACCCCATTAAGAGCAAGCGACTTTGCTTATCGTTGGTCTCTTTCAGGTATTGGCTCAATCCTTTATCAGAAGATGGGCTAGTGTAGAATAATCCGTCTCTCGGTTTTCTAGGATTGCCTTTACTGATGCTACGAAACGCAAAATAGTGCTCGACCAACGTTTTCATGGCATCGAGACTGCTTCGTATTTCCCCTTTGTTTACATGACCCGGCATCGCCAATAAACGTCGACAGGTATTGTTGATGCGTTTTTCGATACGCGCGTTTTTGCTGTCACCATTAATGTGCGACGGACGAGGAAAGCGACGAGAATCCCTTAGTCGAATGACAGGGTGCAACGTCATCAACTCAACCGCTAATTTCTCTGAATGGTGAATCTGTTTCGGTTTGCCATCACGGTCAAGAAACGCGTATTTGGTTGTGATGTCATGATCAACGCGAGAGGCACTGATTCGATAATAAATGACATGTTCACCATCTTCTGTTGTGCACCAAGCGGGTTTGATGCGGCGATAACGACCAGCGTTTGCTTCATGTTTATCTTGTGCTTTGAAGCAAACAATAATTTGGATGTGTTGCGACTGAGGGTGAGAAATGGAGTAGTCGACGTGGAAATCTTTCAGTTCGAACTCATATAGACTTCCGTTGGCTGGTAACGCGATAGATAGGGCGTCGAGCAATGAAGATTTACCCCACGTATTCTCACCAATGAGGGTAGTGAGTTCATCAAAAGAGAGTGAAAGGCGTTTGATGCCTCTAAACCCGGAGATTTCGATGCGTTCTAGTCTCATCTCAATCCTCCTTGCAATTATTTGAATTATAGAGAGTTATTTTGCTACTCCTAAGCATATATGAATTCGAAATTTTTGAGTTAAGCTCAGTTCACAAAATTACGAGAGCCTCCTATTGAATAGAGACCGCGACAGGCGTAAGTTGCTTTCAATTGAACGACAGATAGCATCGTGATCACGTAAACGTGAAATCAAAAATTCACAGTTTCATAAAATTCATGATTCTGTCATGATTCACTTCTTATTATTATAAGGAATGAAAAGAGAGAAGATGAAAATGAATAAAAATCATAAGCCAGTAAGAATCAAACTGGCACACATCAATGACACTCATTCCTACTTTGAGCCAACGTCATTACAGCTAAAACTCAAAATCAACAAAGACCTCATATTAGAACCTTATGTTAGTGCGGGCGGATTCTCACGAATCGCGACTCGAGTTGAACAGCTACGTGATGATGCACAGCGTCAAGGGCAGGGAATGTTGTTCCTTCATGCTGGCGACTGCTTCCAAGGCACGCTCTATTTCTCCTTATTTAAAGGCAAAGCGAACGCCGATTTGTTGAACGCCTTGAATATTGATGCCATGGCATTGGGAAACCACGAGCTCGACATGGGGAACGAACCGGTTGCACTATTTTGTCAGCGCACCAATTTTCCGCTGCTCGCAGGCAACTGGGATCTGTCCAATGAGTCAAAAAACAAAGCGCACCGACTAAGCGACTGTAACAACGTACTGAGCTATCAACCGGATTCACGCAGTGCGCAATACCTTGTGAAAGAGTTTAACGGTGTAAAAGTCGCTATTTTTGGTTTGTCCATCGATAAAATGAGCGATATAGCAAACCCTGACGCCGATACGCCATTTATGACTGCAATTGAAACCGCGAAAGCGACAGTCGCACAAATTCACAATGATGGAATCAAAAACATTATTTTACTGAGCCACCTTGGTTACGAGGGCGACTTAGAACTTGCAGAGCAAGTGGAAGGCATAGGTATCATCGTGGGTGGTCATAGCCACCGTTTGCAAGGTGACTTTACTGCGATTGGTTTGGGTGAAGATGATCCTTATGGTATCAAAGTAAATGGAACCTACGTTGTGCAAGCCGGTTTTCATGCTCTGACCATGGGCCATTGTGTGCTTGAGTTTGACGAGAATGGCCAAGCAACCATGTTGAATGGTCAAAATGAATTGCTGCTAGGGCGCCGTATTTTCTGGGATTCAACGTTGAATCAACAATTGGACCAAGGCGTATTTGAAACCGCTTGTGATTTTATTCACGGCCAACCAAATGTTGTGGTCTGTAAGAAACACTCAGAAACTCAAGCTATTTTGAGAGATAAATACATACCTCGCGTGCGTGCCTTGCAATCGCAGGTGATTGCTCATGTGGAAAGCAAAAAGCGTCATGTCCGTATACCGGATGAGTTAGGCGGAAGTGAACTTGCCGGTGCGGTCGCTCGTTCTTTCCTTCATAGCTTAAATAAACGCGGGCACAACGTTCAATTTGCAATTCATAATGCAGGTGGCGTTCGTACTTCACTCAATCCAGGTGATATTACAGTGGCAGATGTTGCCGGACGATTATTGCCTTTTGCCGTACCGATCGGGTTTTACGATGTGAAAGGTGCGGTTATTCGTCGAGCTCTAGAAGGTGCAATCAATAACGCACTAAACAACGGCGTAGAAGGTACTGGGTCAGGCAGTTACCCATATACGTACAATCTGAACTTTGACTATCAAGCCGATGCGCCAAAAGGTGAGAGAGTCCAACGATTAGAAATATTTGATGGATACCGCTGGGTAAAGGTTGATGATGACGCTTGGTATCGAGGCACCTCTTCGGCTTACACGATGAAAGGCAAAGAAGGCTATGAAGCCCTGCTTGATATGAAAGGCGAGGGTTGTGTGAGTAACTTATCAATGGCGGATTGCTTTATTGAACTACTTACAGATGAGCCTAACTGTTTGAACGAAAGTCACAAACTTTACTCTCAACAAAATCGTTAATCATTCTTGGTATTGATTTTGCTGTACTTTCCACACTACATGCGAGTGAGAGGGTGGAAAGTATGTGGAAAAAAGACTGGGCAGACGCTGCAGTGGTCATTGCGTGGGTAGCCGCTTGGTCCATGCTTGTGTATTTTGTGCCACTAAATGGGCTATAAAGAACAAAGAGTAATAAGAGGGAGCGCTAGTCAGTGCTCCTTTTTCTTTATATTCATATATTTGATGGACTGCTGGCGATTAAATGCATTGATTTTATTGATAGGGAATTTTTGTTGGAAATCAGAATGATCAGGCGTATGATGGCGGCGTTTGGGGAGTAGTTAGCGCAAGTTTACTTATCGTCATCTCGTTAAGCGAACGCTTATCCGGTAAGTAAAGGTGTCTGATTGAACATTCAATCTTGGCACTTCAACGAGACCAACGCATTCATTGATTAGCAGACACATGGGTAATGTGACTGCTGGTTTGTATTGTTTGCGGAAGGTCACCAAACACTGCTGTCCTTCCGCGTGGGAGGAAGCATGTCTCTTATTGAAAATACCACCCAGTTAAGCCAATCTGTTCTATTTCAAGAATCACTGACAATGTATGGTGCATTCGGCCTTTTCACACTCGTTTTGGTTGCGCTTGATATCTATCAAACCCGAGGCGGTGCCATTACGATGCAAAAAGCCATCGTTTGGAGCATATTCTGGTTCTTACTCGCGTTTCTTTTTGCAGGTTCCATCTATTTCTTTTGGGACGTTTACGCTCCTCATAGTGCTTACAGCAATGAGAAAGCGACCGTTTCATTCCTAACTGGTTACTTGCTCGAAAAATCATTAAGCGTTGATAACTTATTTGTCTTCGCCATCATATTTGCCCAATACAAAGTGCCAGAGCATCTTCGTCCTCGTGCGTTGCTGTGGGGTGTGATTGGCGCGTTGCTTCTGCGTGCAATTATGATTGCTGTCGGCGCGCAGCTGCTCGCCCAATACCATTGGGTACTCTACCTATTTGCGGCGTTCCTAATCTGGACAGGCATTAAGCTTGCTCGCGACAAAGGTGAAGATGAAAAAGTGAACCCATACCCAGAGCAAGTGATTCGTAAATTGCTGCCAGTGACGGATGATTATCAAGGTAATCATATGTTCTTGAAGCAAGCAGGGAAGTGGGTTGCGACGCCAATGTTAATTGTAGTGGGCGTGATCGCCGTGATGGATGTGATGTTTGCACTCGATTCAATTCCGGCTATTTTTGCGGTCACTCGCGAGCCATTCTTGGTGTTAGCGGCTAACGTATTCGCGTTGTTAGGCTTACGCTCGCTGTACTTCGTGCTGCAAGCGATGCTGGACAAGTTTATCTACTTAAAACCTGCGCTCTCTGTGATCATGATGTTTATCGGTGTGAAGATGCTATTGGTCGGAACGGAATACGAAATCCCAACGATTTGGTCATTGACGTTCTTGATTCTAGTAATGACTTCCGCGGTAGTTGCTTCGGTGTATAAGAACAAAGAAAACAGTCGTTCTCGAGTTAATATTACTAATCAAAAATATTGATAACCGGATTTTTGGAAAGATATTTTCAGTATTGATTGGTTAAGAATTTGTTACTTAAAAGCTTGGGGTTATCCCCGTAACTCCAAGTTATTCAAGAAAAGTAGGCGGTTGTTGAATTTTTATGCGAAAAGTGGGCATTTCTAGCTCGCAGCAATGTGAATGATTTGTTTTATTAGAAAAACTAATTTGGTTGGTCAAATTTTGTCATTTTTTAAACAGTGAGGAAGTGACTACTATACAACCAACAAAACATATTACTGCTTTTAAAGAGAGGCAATCATGGCACAAGCAATGCAAATGACAAATGTAGCTTTACCAACCTCTATGGATAAGAAAACCTACGCGGTTAACTTCAAAGGATTGATTGCTCACTTACTCGACATTCTTTTTGTAGATAACTCTGCTCCTCGCAGCTACTACGCAGAAGATTTGTCAGCTCACATTCAAAAAGATATCGGTATGTACCGTTAATCTGAACACTGTGAAAAAAAATGCCAGCTTAGCCGCTGGCATTTTTGTATTTGCTGTTTCAAAGGGACCTGATTCAAACGCATGGGTTAGGGGGCCTTCCGAAGCACAAACAAAAACGGGGTTCCAACTGGAACCCCGTTTTATACAAAAGTAACTAAAATTACTTCTTACGGCAGTACTCTGCGATCACGTACATTGACTGACCACCGTTTGCCTTACCTGAAATCAGTTTAGGGTCATCACCAAGGCTGATACCGCGAATCACAGTACCTTGCTTAATTACTTGGTTTGTACCTTTAACTGGTAGATCTTTGATTACTGTTACATCGTCACCTTTCTTAAGTTCAGTGCCGTTGCAGTCAACAGTTTTGTCATCAGCAGACATACCTGTCATTGCCCAGTTCTTTTGCTCTTCTTCCATGTACATCATGTCAAGAGCGTCTTGAGCCCAGCTTTCAGAGTTTAGGCGAGTTAGTTGGCGCCATGCAGTTACTTGTACTGCAGGAACCTGGCTCCACATGCTTTCGTTCAGACAACGCCAATGGTTAATGTCTTTAGGTTCTTCGATCTCGCTGTGGCATTTGTCACATACCATGATAGCGGTATCAACTGTTACGTTACCGTGTGGTGGTACAGCGTAAGCAGTTAATGGAGATTCAGATGAACACAGTTCACATTTTGACTCGCAGCGTGCAAGCAGAGTAGCTTCGATAGACATAAGGACTCACCTTAGTAATGTTATTTTGTGGCGGTATTATCCACTTTATCCTGAGAAATAAAAGGGTGTTAGCGAATTAAAGCCGAGATTTTACAATATTCCAACCTGATTAGGTGAAAGATGTAAAACAATCGCTAAATAAATAATATTTGGAATATAAAAGAAGTGGTCAATTACCTTGGGTTATGAATTGTTGTGTGAATTATTCAACACTCTTTTGAGTGCGAAAAATAAAAAACCCAGCCTAAGCTGGGTTTTTTCGATGGATGAATGGTCGATTATTTCAGTACTGTTGTATCCGAAACATCACTCAATGCGTTGTCCATCAAGAAGTCCGCGTTTTCTTTTTGCATTTCAGCATGATGATTGACATCGGCAAGTGTGCCTGATGGCGACGCAAACGTACTGTGTGAAGCAATAGCGTTGAATTGAACAAAGCTTGACGTCGCAGAGACCGCTGTATTTAAGCTATTAACCTCAGTTAAGCCCAATTTCTTGGCTAACGGCTCTGTACCTGCAAATGGAGCGTTCGCAACGTTATTCGGTACCGTCTTATCACCTTCAACTTCTGTCATCAAGAATGGGGTAGTTAGAGTGCCTGAAGCAACTAGGTCTGCGGCATTAGTAAATGGATCTACAGTATCAAGCGTGGTTTGCGCTGCGTAGATGAACTGTGAGAAACCAGCACTCAGAGCTGCAAGCTGTTCCGGCGTCGCTAAACCTTCAAAGACCTCGTAACATGCTTTGTCATCTAACTGAGCACATTGCGCGTCAGCGTAAGACTTGTAATCCGTTGATGCTACATAAGCAAGGTTGTGCTTGATTTGTGGACCAAAGTCTGAAGAACCCAACAATAGATTACCGATTTGACCACCAGAGTTCTGAATAGAGGCCGCGCTAAATGTATACAGTGCGTCAGCAGTAGGGCTGCCTAGTGTGTTGTTTGCAGCAGCAACCGCAGACGTACCAACAATACCGCCTAGTGAGTGACCTAGCATTTTTACTTGAGAGCCCGTCATTGGGTTAAAACCTTGAAGAGGGCCTCCAGCCAATAGACCGCCTTGCGCTGATACTACTAAACTAGCACGTAAGCCCAGTACATCCAGCACGCTTTGACGAAGGTTATCACGCGCTACAGCAAGGTTAGAAAGGTTCAAGTAAGCAAGAACGTTCGCATTTGCCGATCGTTGTTCGTCTAGGCTACGTGTTCCGTGGATTGGAAGATCAATAGCGATAACAGCTACGCCAGCCTGCACCATATTAAAAGCAAATGCATACGCGTTTTCTTTCGCTGAGGTGATACCGTGTTGGTAGATCACCACGTCTTTCGCTACACCATTTTGAGGAGTAAACAGTAAAAACTCGACATTTTCTAAAGACTTAACCGCAGGAACAGGAGAGTAACGAGTAATAACTCGCTCGCTATCCAATTGTGTACCGTCGTTTAAGTACAGTTTCGAGCCTACCAGTTTTAGCTGCTCTGTTGGATCTGTTGCCAGCTTGCTAACGTCTACAGGAGAGCTTGCGAAAACGCCAGAAGAAAGTTGCTGAACCATGTTCGCTTGTTCTGCTGGATCGGTAAGTGCTGCGTTTAGCTTCGCTAGGCTTGGCATCGCAGACACCATCGGTTGCATGTTCCAGTTTGCGCCTTTTTCAAGGTAGTGTGGCAGTCTTACTTGACCCTGAGTAACATTCACACTCGCGCCAGATTGCAGGTAAAGACCTTTAATCGCGGTTTTCGCTGCATCTAGGTCACTGACGTATTTATTAAAGTCACTGTCCGAATCTAACGCTGTCATAAAGTCTTGTGTGTCACCAAGCACCATTGTGTACGCAGTAGAAAGGTCGACAGCATTCTCGTTAGTATCATTTTTGTAAATGGTATTTAGCGTGTTCGCGCCAGTAGCAAAACCTGTCGCAGTAACACCTTTAACAGCCGCTAACGTGTCACCTACAGATTGAGTGCTGAACCATGAGGAGTAGACAATATCTGCTGGGTTGACTTGCGCTAGACCAAAAATGCCTTCGACAGCTTCTGTTACCGCTTGTACAGATGCAAGATCGCCTGATTCGTACTTAACTTGTTTGCTCTTTGCCACCGCGTAGCTTGAAGAGGTGCCAATAGGCTCGCCATTAACGTCAGTTACGTCTTGTGTGACTGCGAAAATGTATTCGCTAGATTCATCAAGAGAATCGGCAAACTGAACATAAAGAGATTTACCATTGGCTTGAACAACGTAATCTTGGTTCTGAACAAGGACTTTTGAAATCGGGTTAGTTTTTCCGTCCCATTCCGTCAAACGCTGGTTGATTTTGATAACTTTAACGCCAGAAGCCAACATGCCAGGAGCGAAGCCATCGCCGTTAAAGTTCAAAACGATAGGCATAGACGTTGACCAACCGTCCATTGTGTTCATTGATGCGCGTGGATTAGTAAGGGCATCATCACCGTTAGTTGGCAAACCAAGCGTACCATCTGACGTATCCATAAGTAGGTAAGAAGGGGCAGGTACGTCTGCGTTTGCACCTTGGATAGTAAAGCTAATTGAAGTGCCACGATCTAGCAATGCTTGAACTTCCGATTCAAACGTTACTTTATCTGTTGTGCCTGAGCTTGATGTGTTGTCGCCACAACCTGCAAGTAGGATCGCAGAACAAAGCAGTGATAGTTTAAACGTATGTTTCATTGGGTTACTCCGAGAATCCTATTATTTGAAGGTGTAGTTCATCTGTACTGCACTGATGTATGCCGTACCTTCTGAATCAAACTTAATTTCTTGACCTGCTGCGTTAGTCTCAGTAAAAGAGCCCGACTCACTTTGTACCAATGCAAAACCAGCATCAAACGATAGGTTTTCATTCATTGCATACGTTAGACCCGCGCTGTACCACATACGGTCACTATCAGGGATACTCAATGTTGCTTCACCCGCTTGCTCGTCATAAGCCAAGCCTGCGCGGAATGTCCACTCGGTGTTTAGCGTGTAAGTTGCACCTACAGAGTAACGGTTGTTATCTTCATACTTTTCTGGTTTGAAGAAACATACGCCGCCTTTACATTCATTACTGGTCGCTTTTAGCTCTTTAAAAGTGCTCCAGTCAGTTTGTTGCCAACCGTAATGAATCGCCCATTGGTCGTTCAATTGATGGAATGCAGATAGTTCGATAATAGAAGGAAGCGAAATCTTCAAGCGACCATCGACTTTTGCTGCGGTTGCGATGCCAGAGTCGTAGCTGCTGAATTCACCATCATCAAAATCTAGATCGACTTTAGAACGGTAGCCAAAGCCAAAACGATTGTTTTCGTTAAGTTCAAATAGGGCACCGACGTTCCAACCCCATGCGAAAGTCTCACCTTCCATGCCAATTAGGTTATCGGACTTACTGCTACCAGAACCAAATAGCGGCGCCAACGCACCTTTATGACGTGTCAGTTCTGCTTCTGCATAAACTAAGTTGATGCCGCCACCAACACTGAATTTTTCGTTGATGCGGTAAGCAATGTTTGGATTGATATTGACAGAAAGTAGCGAGGTGTCGCCAGCCATATCACCCGCAGAAATATCATCTGGATAATCTGTTGCAACACCGTAAGTGGTGAACATACCGATACCCCAAGCCCAGTTGTCATTGATTGGGCTGATGTAATAACCCGCAGGAACCACTTGCAGTGGTGCTACGTCATCAGATTGCTCTTTATGAAGCGTATCGTAAACGTTGACTTCAGGATCAACGATAGAAAGTGCGCCAGAAAACTGAGCTTCTTTGAAAAGAGTCATTGCTGCTGGGTTACGTGCAAGAACGCTGGCATTGTCTGCTACAGCCCCTTCACCTGAGAATGCTCGACCAAGACCAGATGCCGAGTGTTCAGCAACCTGAAAGCCCGCTGAATGGGCATTACACGCAAACAATATTGAAATTGTCAGCAGAGAGCAGTGCTTCTTGTTCATCCTTGACCCTCCTAGGGTGTCATTATGCTGGACCGAAGTCCTTGTAATTGTTGTGTGGTACTAAACAGCAGTTGTGATTGCGTTGAAACACAGCTGTGATGTAAACGTAATGTTAATTGTATGTTTAATAACTTGTCAAAGTTTGAGCGTATTTGGCGTTTTAAATTTGATGCATACGTCAAACGCCTGCTCGTAAGGGCATGTATTATCGTTATATTTTTTGTGGAAATGGTACGACCAGAATTGTTTTGCAAATCTTATGATTAAATAACCTTCAAATCTTGAGTTCACATGCTTTGATGTCACTTGTTATAAGAGGCATAATTCGACCTTTGTGGTTATCGCATTAGGAATCGCGTTGGAATTACTACACACTGAATTTTTAGGTCGCCCGTTAAGATTAGAAGGATCGATGGCGGGATGGCAGCAATTGTACTGGGATAACACTCTAGTTTCTCAAATTGATGCGAGCGAAAAGAAAACCGAAACTTACACGCATCAATTTAAGCTGAGTGCTGGAGAAGAGGTTTTGCTTTGCCAATTAGACTGCACATTGGATTGGCAACCTTTTGATCTGACCTATCGCGCCACCGTTAACGGTGAGCTAATTACGGAAGGTTCAAGAAACGAAAAAGATATTGAAAGGCAGGTGCCACAGGTCGCGCCGCCATCAGAAAAGCGCTTGAGTGTCATCGGTATTTTTTCCTTAGGTATGAAAGCCTTAAAAAGCGCGAAAGTGATTAAAGTTGCGCTGGCGTCAGCAAGTTTAGCTGCCTATTCATGGTTGTTTTCTATTGAGTTTGCTCTGGCTCTTATCGCTTGTCTTATGTTCCACGAATATGGGCATATCAAAGCGATGAAGTATTTCGGTATGAAAACCAAGGGCATTTACTTGATCCCGTTTCTAGGTGGCTTGGCTTTAAGTGACGAGAAAATAAACACGCGTTGGCAAGATGTCGTCATTTCTATCATGGGGCCTTTCTTTGGATTGGTTTTAAGCATTGTGTTTACTCTGCTTTATTGGATGACAGGCGAAATGATATTCGCTGGTCTTGCTGTGTTTAACGCGCTGCTAAACCTCTTTAACTTGCTGCCGATCTTACCGTTAGATGGTGGCCATGTTCTAAAGAGTATTACTTTCTCGATGAATACTTGGATTGGGTTGGCGGGCAGCATTGTTACAGCACTACTTGGTATTGCGCTCAGCTATTCATTTGGTTTAACGCTGCTCGGATTCTTACTGATGATGGGGATGCTGGAAGTGGTCATGGAATGGCGAGCAAGACATCACAGCCACTTGTTGCCACTCACTCGCTACGGTCAATTGTTCTCATTGATTTGGTATTTAGCATCCGTTGGTGGTTTTGTTGGGATTATTTGGTATTTCGCAGGACTGGGTGACAGCTTACTCAGCTTACCTTTGCAAATTCTTGGAGCTTAACGAAAGTTCTCAACACACAGATAACGAAAAAGCTCCTTAAGTAGGAGCTTTTTTGTATCAGACTTTTGTAGGGTTATACGCTTTCTAACCACATTTCGGTGCTTTCACATTGTACTTCGGTAACTTGTTGATGGTTGCCTGCAAGTCTTTGATTCGCGTACTGTGAGAAGGGTGAGTAGAGAAAAACTCCGGCGGCTGCGCTCCACCTGATGCTGCACTCATGTTTTTCCACAGATCGACGCTTTGATTAGGATTGAATCCAGCTTTCGCCATGTACTCTAAGCCAACGATATCTGCTTCAGACTCTTGCGTTCTTCCATAAGGGAGAATTACGCCGTACTGCACACCAACACCTAACGCGGCCATAGTGAGCTGTTGATATTGTTTGTATTCAGATGCGCCAATTGCCACATTCGCTAACGACAGCCCAGCATTGGCCAATTGGCTTTGAGACAGCCGCTCGTTACTGTGTTCTGCTAAAACGTGCGCCACTTCGTGCCCGATAACCGTTGCTAACTGATCTTGGTTTTTCGCTACCTTGAGAAGGCCAGTGTAAACACCAATTTTTCCTCCTGGCAACGCAAACGCATTGACTTGGTCACTATCAAACACCACGACCTCCCAATCTTTGAAACCAGCTTGAGGTGGAATGGCATTGGTGATCTGCTTAGCTACGCATTGTACGTAAGCGTTGGTCTTTTTATCTTTACTGATTGGAATATCCTTCTTCATTTGATCAAAGGATTTTGCACCAAGTGATGACATTTCTTGATCTGAAAACATCAGTATTTGATTTCGACCAGTTGGTGAGGCGCTGCACGCAGTTAAGCCTGCTAAGGTCAAGAGAGCAGAGGCTTTAATCCATACCTTCATAAGTGGCTCCATATTCACTAATTCTTGTTTTGAACCAGTAGTATATACCCAAATGATGACAAGATGCATAGGCGAGGTAAGTGTGATTGTAGAGTTGAGGGCTAGCGCGTTTTGTCTTGAAGTGTCGCAGCAATAGAGACTATGCTAAGCGCTTGGCATAAATATGAATAAGCAGTCTCAACCTGCAAACAGTAAGAGCGAAAAATGAGTATTTGGAAAAAGCCGATCAGTTTGGACATCCTTAACGCTACATCAAGAAATACCATGATGGAGCACCTACAAATTGAGTACACCAACTTCACGGATGATTCATTAAGTGCAACGATGCCAGTGTGCAGTTTTACTCACCAACCGCTGGGTATGTTGCATGGTGGTGCATCCGTCGTGCTAGCAGAAACATTAGGTTCCATTGCCGCAAACTTTTGCGTGAGTGAAGGTAACTACTGCGTAGGTTTAGATATCAACGCAAACCATGTACGAGCAATGCGCAGTGGTTATGTTATCGGTACCGCAAAACCTATTCACCTTGGTGTTTCGACTCAAGTTTGGCAGATTGAAATTACAGACGAACGTGATCGTTTGGTGTGTACTAGTCGTCTAACGATTGCTGTGAAACAACAAAAAGCAAAATTGGCTTAATTCGACGTCATCAATCAGCAGAGATACACCCAAAGGCAGAACATGGTTATCGAGTTTTCATTAGGTAAAATTATCGCGACGCAGCGTGAAATCGTCATCAAACTAACGGGTGAGGCAATGGTCACATTGCAAGCACAAACCGATGCACTTCAACTTCTTGGTCGTAGCGCAAATGTTGTGTTAGCCCATGGGGCCGAATGCAAATGGTCAATAAAATTGGATAATGAGGAACAACTTATCCAACTCGCACAAGAAATTGGTATCGATATTCAATAATTTACCCCTTCATATTTGCACTTTTTCATAAAAATGAGGAAACTTGACTTATTGACATCAAGACAAGTATTTCCTCTTTATGAGTAGCCCTCGTTTACGTGTTCAGTTCGAAACACTCTTTGAAAAATTTGCCGGTAACGACACAGAAGTTCAGCTAGAAGACATTACCGACGCTCTGTTTTGTACGCGACGAAATGCGCGTATCGTTCTCAATAAGCTCGAAGAAGAAGGGTGGATAGAATGGCACCCGGCTGCTGGCCGAGGAAAACTATCCAAACTGATCTTTAAACGCAATCGTAGTGACGTAAGCGAAAACTTAGCGAGACGCTACCTAGACGAAGGAAAGATTGGACAGGCGCTCGATGCGTTAGACAATGACGCCGCACGTTTAACCCAGGTGATTCAAGGTTATTTGGGATTGCAGCATCGACAAGGCGAGCAAGTCGTGAGATTGCCTTATTACCGACCGTTAGCCATGCTGAATCCGCAAAAGCCGATGCGTCGCTCGGAACAACACATCGCGCGACAAGTTTTTAGCGGTTTAACGCGTCTTGATGAAAACGAACAACTTCAACCGGATCTCGCACATACGTGGGAGGCGCTTTCTGACACTCATTGGCGTTTCTATTTGCGTCGTGGCGTACGCTTCCATAATGGTGAACCACTCACGACAGATTGTGTTGTAGAGAGCATTCTTGCCTTGAGTGGATTGAATTTGTTCTCTCACATTCAGCAAGTTTCGTCACCACAGCCTTGGACCGTTGATATTAAGCTTGTTCGTCCAGATCGCTATTTACCGTTAGCATTGAGCGAGTCTCAAGCCAAAGTATTATTGCCACAAGCGCTTCGCTCTGAGGATTTTGACCGTAAGCCTATTGGCACAGGTCCGTTCCAAGTGAAAGTGAACGACGACAAACGCCTTATCCTTACTGCTTTCGATGGTTACTTTGGGTTTCGTCCACTGCTGGACCAAGTTGAAGTGTGGGTGATTGATGAAGCCTACTCATCAATGGTGTATCCAAGCCTGTCCAAGCCACAAATGAACAAACAAGCGTCGACCGATGAAGTGGAACTCGATCCGGGTTGTACCTTCTTGCTGCTTAACAAAAACACCGGGATCGCAAAAGACCCACGTTGGGCCGAATTTTTAAGCCAAACACTAAATAGCCATCAAATCTACGCGCACGTTCCCCAAGATAAAGTGATTGAACTGGGTGTACTGCAAGCATTTGGTTTAAAACCGGGGTGGATTGACTTAAGGCCGACATCAGTGGGTGAAGTCCCGCAGCAAGGTAAATCGATCACCGTCGCTTATCAGAAAAAACATCCGATGTTTCCTGTCATTGCCAAAGCAATTAAACATTTGCTCAAACCGCACAGTGTCGATGTCGAGTTTATTCGCTACGATACGCAGCCACCAAATCCAGAAGAAGTCGACGTTTGGGTAAAAGCAATGGGTATTGCGACCAATCGCAACGATGCCTTAGCGGGTTGGCTACTTGATTACAGCGACATCGAAAAATTCAGCGCTGGTTACGATTTTTCAGAATGGGCGACATTAGTCGATCAATGGCGTGCAGGCATTCACGCCGACTTTCCTGCTCGCGAATTAGGAAGGCAGTTAGTGAAAAGCTGCCAGGTTATTCCAATGTTCCATTGCTGGCTTGGTGTAAACAAAGACCACAGCGGAGCGCTTCAAAACGCAAAATGTAATGCGCTGGGGTGGTTCGATTTCAGCAATGTGTGGGTCAAGCCAGAGATAGAAGATAATGGCCAAGCCGAATAAAAAGCAACCGAGTAAAACTGTAGAAATTTATTGTGCGAAATGCAAAGCGCAGCTATATAAATATCGCAAGGGCGGAAAGGGGGCCTTGGTGAAGTGCTTTAAAGAACGCATTGTAGAAGATTACACTCAAACCCCTTGTTTTTGCCCGAGCTGCGGGCAAGAGTTTGCACGAGATACGTTAGTCAGAGGTACGCCTGCGTTTAAGATGATTGGCGGAAAAGTGACAATGAAGTAGGAAAAATAATGAGCCAACAAAACGATTGCTGCATGGTGTTAAGTACCACCAATAATGAAAAAAATCGCGATGAAATCATCAAAGGTTTGTTAGAGGCTCAATTAGCGGCGTGTATTCAGACGATGCCAATTGAGAGCCATTATGTTTGGAAAGGGGAAGTTTGTACTGATCACGAATGGTTACTCATCATCAAAACACGACGTGAACTTTACGAGTTAGTGGAAGAAAAAATTGAAAACCTGCACGAATACGAGGTTGCTCAAATCGTACAGGTTCCTATTGTGGATGGTTTTAATCCGTATTTAGAATGGCTTCGCGAATCGACGTTGAGCCGACATTAAAAACAACGACAGTATGGCACCCGTCGTATCACACAACATGTCTTTCTGGGCATCCCAAATGTCTCCTTGGGAACCTAGGAAGGCAATGCCTTCATCGCCACCAGCCAGTTCGGCATACCACCACTCAATGATTTCGTAGCCTGCAGCCAAAGACATAATGGCAAACAACGCAAACCAGCATGAAAAAGTTGGGTTGAATTTTTTTTTGCGAATCAAATACTCAGCGATCGGGTAGGCATATAAACCAATCGCAAAGTGGGCTACGCGATCAAAATTGTTTCTCTCTGATCCAATTAGGTTATTGAACCAATCAAACGGCACTTCAGCGAAGGTGTATTTCGCGCCAATGGTGTGTAGGCACAACCAAATAAACATCAAAAGGTAAGCGGTGTTGCTGAACTGGTAGCGAATCGAAATCGCCCAAATCGCAATGAGAATACCAATCGCCGGAATGATTTCAGCAAACCAGACAGCACGCGAGCTAGGTTCTAATGCTGAAAATAAAAAAACGATGGCGTAAAAAATCGTCAATCCCAATAGTGTAGAAGTGCTTTTCATAGGGTTAGTTGATCCTTCAATTGATTTTTTAGAGCGTACAAGCATCGAGTTAAACCGTTTATATCTCTGTTTGTAATGCGTTAACAATGATTACACTTAATTGAACGGTGTGCAATTGTTTATTTTTATTGGTCAATTATTAACTAAACATGTTGAATTATTAGCGAACTGCTCAACATTAAAACGTTTGCGCGTGCACATTTCATTAAAGTTTGATTTACAACATGCCCATCCATAGAATCCGTGACTCAGTCTAATAAAAAAGAAGTAAAGTCATGAAACTGGAAACTGTCGATTATCTTGCTGACGACGCTGCTCAACAGTTCGTAGCATCACTACGCGAAACAGGATTTGGCGTATTAAAGAATCACCCAATCCCTCAAGAGTTGGTTGAGTCCATTTACAAAAACTGGCACGAGTTTTTCTGCTCAGAAGAAAAAAATGATTTCCAATTTAATGTAGAAACGCAAGATGGTTATTTCCCACCTTCGGTTTCTGAAGTTGCGAAAGGCCACAAAGTAAAAGACATCAAAGAGTACTTTCATGTTTACCCTTGGGGACAAATCCCCGAACAGTTGAAAGCAGAGATTCTTGAGTACTACGAGCGCGCAAACGCTTTTGCACAAGAACTGCTAGGTTGGGTAGAAGAGTACGCACCAAAAGACGTACAAGAGAAGTTCTCTATCGCGCTGTCAGAAATGATCAATAACAGCGACAAAACGTTGCTTCGCGTTCTTCATTACCCGCCAATGACAGGCGAAGAAGAGCCTGGTGCAATTCGCGCAGCCGCTCATGAAGACATCAACCTACTGACTGTACTGCCAGCGGCGAACGAGCCTGGTCTGCAAGTTATGAGTAAAGATGGCGAGTGGATCGATGTTCCATGTGACTTTGGTAACTTGATCATTAACATCGGTGACATGCTACAAGAAGCGTCAGGTGGTTACTTCCCGTCGACGACACACCGAGTTATCAACCCAACAGGTGCTCGCCAAGAAAAATCGCGCATTTCATTACCGCTTTTCTTGCACCCAAAACCAGATACGGTACTTTCTGAGCGTTACACAGCACACAGCTACTTGATGGAACGCTTACGTGAGCTAGGCGTTATTTAATCAAACGCGATCCTGATTCCAAAGGTCGATGGTTTTTCGCTATCGGCCTTTTTTCGTTTATGGTACAAAAGTAACGACGTTGAGCTTCGAAATTTGCTCAATTTTAATCGCTTATAAATCAAACGAGGGCGCATGGAAGATCAATATGGCGTATGCGATAGCAGTCAGAGTGAAATAGAAAACCCGTTGCTTTGGCCAATGCTTGAGATTCTCAAAAAGCAACCGTCTGGTTGGAAAGTACACACCTTGGCCAGCAAGCTCAGTGAACGCGGTTACATTAACCAGCTTGACCCCTTGCCAGATAAAGACTTATTCAAAAGAAACTTTCTGATAATGAATGCGCTGTATCAACTGCAAGAGACGCTCTTTCCGGACAGTTGGTTGCAAGTAGAAGCGATGGATATCATGTTGATGTCAGCATTAGAAGCGAGTAGAAACAGCGTCGATCCAAACGATCCTTTGCGACAATACTATTTGGATTGGAGCCATTATGAAGCGAACGAAGATGAAGTTCGTCGATTACTCAATGAGTTTTGGAGTCGTTATCAACGTTTTGTAGGCGGCGCCTCGGAGCATAACATCGATAAAGCGAAAGCGCTTAAACTCTTTGACCTAGCGGGTGACGCATCTCGTACTGAAATCCGCCGACAATGGCGAAAACTGGCGTTACGCTGGCATCCTGATAGAGAAAATGGCGATGCCGAAAGATTCAGAGTGTTGTGCGAAGCATGGAATGTGCTTCGAAATGGATAAATAGTAAATAACTACCTACTGTAGTAGGTGGTTTAGGGCTGAAAATAAAAAAGGCAGCGATTATCGCTGCCTTTGTGTTTTAGACGAGCCCGACTTGGATAAGTCATGATACGTCAAATACAAAATACTTAGTGTGAAGGTTTGAACTGTGACTTACGCATACGGTTAAGTGCAGCCATCACATCCAAAGTACGTGGTTTAGCAAGGTCACCTTGTTTAGGCAGTGATGCGTGCCATTCGCCCGATAACATCTCTTCAATTTCTTTTGCTGGGTTGTTACACCAACCAGGCAGTTGTGCAAGCTGGAACCACAACCAACCAATGGCGTTCACTTCGTCAGCAGACTCAATCTGCTCTAGCGCACTAAGGTCAGTAAATTCTTTACCAAAACGCAGTGAGTCTTTGCCTTTTGCACTTACACGGAATTTACCGTCAGTCAATATATTCATAAGAGCCACGCGGTTTAGTGCGCGTGGTCGGAAAGTTTGTAAGCTCTCTTCTGATTCGTTATGGCGCTGAGTAGGGTGCTGCGCAATCACTTGTTTTGCTTTTTCAGTCACGTCGACCGCTTGGTAGTCATGCATCTGAATAACGGTATTCGCCACATCCAGGTAATCACCAGAGCCACCCATAACGATGATAGTAGAGATATCCAGTTCATCACGTAATTGACCGATACGGTCAACCAACGGTGTGATTGGCTCATCGCCTTTTGCCACAAGTGCCTGCATACGCTCATCACGAATCATAAAGTTAGTTGCAGATGTGTCTTCATCGATCAGCAGTGATGTCGCACCGGCTTCGATAGATTCCTGTAACCAAGCCGCTTGCGATGTTGAACCTGATGCATCTTGCGTTGAGAAATCTGCAGTATCTTTACCCATTGGCAAATGGTTGATGTAGTTCGACAGATTTAAGTGATGCACACAACGGCCATCTTCTGCACGAATCTTCATCGCTTTCTGATCTGTTACGATGTACTCGCGACCATCGCCAGGAATATGATCGTAAATAGAACGTTCAATGGCGTTCAGCAATGTCGACTTACCATGAAAACCACCGCCGACAATCAAAGTGATGCCTTTGGGAATGCCCAGTCCAGTCACGTAACCTTTGTTTGGTGCATGCAAAGTCACTTGCAAAGACTCAGGAGCCGTAAACTCCACTGCTTCTTTCATCGGCAAATCACAGTTACCCGCAATACGTGGTAGAACGCTACCATTCGCAACAAACGCAACAAGATTGTGTGCTTCTAATTGTTCTCTTAATGCGCTTTGATCTTCTACGACTTGACAGTGCTTCACCATTGCTTCTCTATCCAACTCACGCTCAAGCGTCGCGCGTCGAATAAACTTAGGCAGATGAAACGTGAGGATGTTGTTCGCCTTTTTACCAAGCACAGAACGGCCTTCAGCGGGTAGGTTGACACGAAAACGCAGTTCAATCCCTTCTTCTGTGAATAGCACCGCTGTGCTGTCTAAAACCGTTTGACCATTTAAAGCGATTGATACGGTATTTTCTTGTTTAGCAAATTGCTCAAAGCTACGAGCAATAAAGTCGCGAGCCGCGCGTTGGAACGCCGGAGACTCGTTTTTTAGCCACTCAAGACCAGTTAGTGACCAAGCACGAGTCGCACGAAAACGTGACGCAGAAGCATACGGGTCGCCTTGAACATGATCGATAAACAACGTGAAATCAGTGAAGTCATACTGACCTTTGATTTGTTGGTAAGCACGGTAGTTCTGCTTTTCAATTTTCTTAAGCGTGGCAGTTAACTGATCCATGAAGATATTGGCCTTTTAATTAGAAGCGGGCGGCGATTATAGAAACCACCGCAAGGAGAGTAAAGGAGAGCTTAGGAAGAATAGGCGTATTGGCCACCAATTTGACGCTGATTAAACAAACTTTGTTCGAACTCGTTACAAGGCATCGGTTTTCCGTACAAAAAGCCTTGTCCGATATCGCATCCTTCGCCAATCAAAAACTGCTCTTGTTGTGGCGATTCAATTCCTTCAATGACCACTTGCAGCTCAAGTTTTTTCGCAATATGGATGATGGAACAAATGATTGCGCGGTCATCGTCGGATTTTTCCATTTGCTGAACAAAACTCTTGTCGATTTTGATGGCATCAAAAGGGTACTTCTTCAAATAACTGAAAGAGGCGTAGCCCGTACCAAAATCATCAAGTGACAATGTCACGCCAAGTTTGTTCAATTTTTTAAGGGTCGTTCGTGCGACCACTTCATCAGCAATTAACGCACTTTCCGTCACTTCTAACTCAAGAAAACGTGCCGGAAGGTGGAACGCTTCGAGAAGGTGTTCAACTTGCTCGGCGAAATTCACGTTTTGCAGTTGAATAGGAGAGACATTTACCGCGACTTTGAAATTATCGAATAACTCAGACCACTGTTTGGCTTTGTCGATAGCAGTACGCAAAACAAATGAGCCAACTTCAAATATGAGCCCATTTTGCTCAGCCATGTGGATCAGCGCTTCGTTAGATACATCCCCTAAAACGGGGTGACGCCAGCGTAATAGCGCTTCTGCACCTATCCATTTGTGCGTATGAGGGTTCACCTTCGGTTGGAAATACAACATCAAATCGTCATTACGTACAGCTTGGAGCAGATAACTTTCGAGCTGATTATGGTTGTTCAACTCATGCGTGTGGCTCTCACAGAAGTAACTGTAAGCTTCACCCGACTCTTTACATAGCAACATTGCGTAACAAGCATTTTGTAGAAGTTGTTTGGCGCTGCTCGAGCGATGAGCCTGAACTACACCAACGTAGGAGTGCAAATGCACTTCTGTGTCGTTGATGTAGAAGTTCCCCACGCTGATATTAGTGATTTTATCGAGCAGATTATGCAGTTTCGAATCAGCATCTTCTCCCCATAACAAAAGCACTAAGTCGTTTGAACTTGGGCGGCCAGTAATGAAGTAGTTTGAATCGTTCGTCCCAAGGCGCTTACGAAATTCTTTGAGGATCTCATCAAACGCTTCAAAGCCGTATCGAGTTTGTATGCTACGCGCATTACTAAAGCCCACATTTATAACAATTAAAGACTGATGCCCGTGTTCTAGGGATTGAAGCGTATCTTCAACCACCGCTTCCAGTGCGGCGCGATTAAGAAATCCGGTACCTTGGTCATGGGTTTTCTGGTAGTTAACTTGTCTTTCTGCGGCTTTGCGGCGGTCAATTTCTTGAGTGAGTGAAAAGCTGAGTTGGGCGAGGTCAGTGGTTCGGTTTTCTACGCGATTTTTAAGTTCGCTGTTAAGTCTCAACAGTTTGTATTGTTGGTAGACAACAGCAAGTTGAGCTTCTATTGAGTCCTTGAACGTGTTGAGCAATTGCCGGTAAGTTTCGCTGTACTCATTGGCTTTGGAGTCCAACATACAAATGGTTCCAAACGTTTCGCCATTTGGCCAAAACAACGGCAAACCACAATAGGAGAGCATACCAAGTTTGATGTCCGGATTATTCGACCATTTTTCATCGGCAAGGGCATCGGGAACAACCAGTTGGCTTTTGGTTTCAATGACATGTTCACAGTACAAACCATGTCCAAGATCTTCTTTGTCACCAGCTTTATATGGATTACCTTGAGTGTCGCTTGAGGTGTTTACTTCGATGTGGTTTTGATGCACTCGCATAATAAGCGTGGTTGGCACGTCTGCAATCTGTGCGAGGAGATTGACGATATCCTGCCAGCTTCGCTGCATGGATTCAGGAATCTCATAATCTAGTGTTTGAAATCTCCCCATAGAGGCCTTCCTTTCCGGTAGTTTCACATCCTGTGAATCGAAGATTTATGCAGTAGTAATTGTTATAACATTAGTCGTTTTACTTAAGTATAGGGTCGCCCACAGACGAAACAAAAAAAAGTCCTGAAAACCTTTCAGGACCCTAAATTGTTGGAAGCCATCTCAAATATGAAACAAATTTGACGAACTTATGGCTTAAGTGACGACAAGGTTTCTAACGAAATGTCTTGCGAGTAGTCTACATCGTCAAAGTTAAAGCCGTTGAGTTTCATGAACTCGTCTTTAAAGCCTTGGTAATCACCAATCTCTTTAAAGTTCTCCGCATTCATTTGTTCTAACAAATGACTCACTTCAGCCTGTGTTTGTGGATCCAGTTCTAAGTCATCAATTCGAATCAATCGCTCGCCATCAACAGGCACTTTAGGCTGATCGTAGAGCTTTGTCGTGAACAGACGTTGCATTTGTTCGATGCAGCGTTCATGCGTGCCTTTCTCTTTCATTACTCGGTACAGAGCTAAAAGGTAAGGGCTCAGAGCAGGAATGAAAACACTGGCTTTGGTTACCAGCGCTTTACACACCGTGGCGTAAGCACCACCGTCGAAGTTAGCCAGTTTCAGATTCAATGCATGGCTGGTTTGGTGCAAGTCAATTTTGGCTCGGCCTAAAGTACCATCGAGATAGATTGGGTGAGTAACTTCTGGGCCCATGTATGAGAATGCAATGGTTTTGCAACCTTGAGCGACGGATTCCGTGTTGATGAGAGTATCAATCCAGCTTTCCCAATCTTCTCCACCCATGACCTTAATGGTCGCTTCTGCTTCCTCTTCGGTGGCAGGCTCGAGCGTGGTTTCAACCCATTGATCATTTTCAAGTAAGATGGAAGCGCCAGTAACCGATTCACCAATAGGCTTAATCACACTGCGCCAGAACGTATCTGAATTAGGTTTTGGACGAACGCCCGCTGCAAGGCTGTAAATCACCAAATCGACTTCACCTTCAAAGTAGGTTTCGATCGCTTCGATAACTTCATTACGGACAGAGTCAGAGAATGCATCACCAACAATATTGATTGCAGTGCGTCCTGCATGTGTTGCTTCTTGTTTGAAAAAGATGTTGTTGTACCAGCCTGCGCTGCCAACCCCTTTCTCAGATGGACCTCGTTCAAACGAGACGCCAATGGTGTCTGCTTCAGCGCCGCCAAACGTTAGGGCAATACGTGCTGCTAACCCAAAACCGGAGGAAGCACCAATAATTAAAACTCGTTTAGGGCCGCTTTTGATCTGCGGGGCTTTTTTTACATATTCAATTTGCTCTTTTATGGATGCATGGCAACCGTGTGGATGCGCAGAGCGAGCAACAACACCTTGAATTAACGGTTCTATTCGCATTGTTGTGATCTAACCTCGGTGAGTGGAATTCTGGTTAGATTAACGTAAAGTTAGGTAAAACTTATTGAGCTAGACCATCAAAATTAGAGATGTTTAACCAATTCTTGAGCAACGAATTCCGCAATCCAAGGTTGCGCTTCAGGTTTCGGATGTAAGCCATCATCCATCATCCACTCTGGTTTGGTGATCACATGCTCTAAGAAGAACGGCATTAACTGAACTTGTTGATGTTCAGCCAATTTAGGATAGATATCGTAAAACATGTCGCTGTAGCGCTTGCCGTAGTTAGGTGGGACACGAATTTGCATCATGACCACATTGGCACCAGAATCTTTGATCATGCTAATCATTTTAGAAAGATTCGACGTAATAACTTTTGGAGGGAAGCCACGCAACCCATCATTGGCGCCCAACTCGATAAGAACTAAGTCTGGTGTATGTTGGTCAAGCAGTTGCGGGAGGCGAGCCAAACCGTTGCCAGTAGTGTCTCCGGAGATGCTGCCATTAATAACTGTTACATCTTGCCCGTGTTCGAGCAGCGCGTCAGGGAGTAAGCTAGGCCAACTCTTCTCAATCGGCATTTGATAGCCCGCACTCAAGCTATCACCAAGAACAAGAAGCTTTTCGCTTGCTTGCGATGCGGCGGAAAGACAAAAAAAGAGAACTAAGGAAAGTAAACGAATCATGCAAACACCTGTACTCAAAGCACCTATTGTTCAAGCGAATTTGGTTTCTAAACAAGTCTCTACTAATCAAGAACAATTAACAATCCTTAAAGATGTAAATGTTGACATCAGAAAGGGCGAGACCATCGCAATTGTCGGCACATCTGGTGCAGGCAAATCCACGCTAATGACATTGTTGGCGGGGCTCGACACACCAACCTCCGGAGAAATCACTCTTCTAGGACACGAACTTTCGAAGCTAGATGACGAAGCGCGTGCAAAAATCCGAGCCGATTCTCTAGGATTTGTCTTTCAAAGCTTTCTACTTATCCCAAGTTTGAGTGCACTTCGCAATGTGACCTTACCGTGTCTTTTACGCGGAGAAGCCGAAGATGAAGCACGAGCGACAGAATTATTAAGCGCTGTAGGATTGGAAAAGCGACTCGACCACTTACCAAGTCAACTTTCTGGTGGTGAACAACAACGCGTCGCGTTGGCCAGGGCATTTATGACTCAGCCAGAATTGCTGTTTGCTGATGAACCGACAGGGAACCTTGATCACCAAACCGCGGATAAAGTCATCGAGCTGTTGTTCGATCTCAATAGCCAGCACGGTACGACATTAATATTGGTCACTCATGATGTGAACTTAGCAAGCCGATGCGACAGAATTTATCGTATGGAGGCGGGTGAGCTTAAGGAGGAGATGTAATGTCAGCAGTATCTTCAAGTGAAGTAACATCTTCAGATCAACGTGGATTGAAGCAACACTCTCCGAATAAAAGTTTGGTGCGTTGGAGTTTGGGCGAAATTAGGCAAGGAAACCTTTGGCCGATCAGCGTCGCTCTTGTGTTGGTCATCGCGAGTATTTTTGCATTGTCTGCACTTGCATCTCGTATGGAGCAAGTGATTGTCAAGCAGGGCAAGGATGCATTAACTGCGGATGCGGTGTTCGTTTCCGCAAACCCATTATCTGACTCGCTATTAAAATCGACAGAGCAACTTGAGCGCTCCGTTATGACCCGATTTTCGACCATGGCTTTTAGCGATCACGGAATGCAGCTTATTTCTGTACGAGGTGTCGATGAAAGTTATCCTTTAATGGGAGAGTTGGTTTTAGATGGGAATGAGTCAGGTCGCGTGAAGCCTAACCAGCTTTGGTTAGACGAACGCATTATGGCTCAATTAGAAGTTAACAAAGGTGACAATGTCACCATTGGTGATGCAGATTTCACCGTTTCAGGTGCCGTGCTGATGGAGCCGGGTTTAAGTTTCAATCCATTCCAACAAATGCCTGCGGCGTATATTCACCAAAGCGACGTAGAAAAAACAGGCGCGATACAAGTCGGCAGTCGAGTGCAGTATCGACTGTTTCTAAAAGCTGACAATGCGGCGCTAAAGCAACTCCAAGATACGACAGAGCTGTCACCAAGTGATCGCTGGCGTACTCAAGATACCGCGAGTCGCAGCAATGAAGTTTTTGATCGAACTACACAGTATTTATCATTGACCGTAGCTATCGTCATAATTATGGCCGCGACAACGTTGGTTCTTACTTGCCAAAACTACGTGAATAGCCGAACTCAAACCATCGCAATGTTGAAAAGCCTTGGCGCGAGCAGACGTTGGATAGAAAAGTGGTTATTGATTCAAGTTGCCATTCTATTGGTAACCGCCAGTATTGTCGGACTCATTCTGGGTAGCGGCTTGGAATATTTGTTACGTATTCCTCTGAAAGATCTCTTGCCAAACCCACTACCGAGTTACGGCGTCACTCCATTTATTGTCGCTGTGGTTTCTGCCATTCTCATCACCGTTCCGGCGCTTGGTATCCCGCTACTTGGGTTAATTAAGACACCAGCACTTGAGGTTTTACAGCAGGGCACAGCGCAACGATCTTGGAAGCGACTGCTGCTCGTTCTTGTCCCTGTGCTTCCATTGCTCGCGTTGTACGCAAACAACACTTTGGTTTGGATTGTACTTGCGGGTATTGCAGCACTATTTGTCGTGTTGGCAGGATTAAGCATCGCACTGACGAAGTTATTCTCCCGCTTTGCCACCAAACCAGCGATGAAGTTGGCACTGAGCCGGATCAACCGCACGCCTATAACCAGCGGTCTGCAGTTTGGTGCGCTGTCGCTTTCTTTGATGCTCCTTTCCATTATTTGGCTTGTCCGTAGTGACATCCTCGCGGATTGGGAACGGACTTTGCCTGCGGATGCGCCTAATGTATTTGCATTAAACATTGCCGATTATGAACTGGCTAACTACCTAGAAACACTGGATAAAAATGGAGTGATGCGGTCACAAGCATTTCCAATTATTCGAGGACGACTCACAGAGATTAATGGCCAAAACGTTAAAGACGTTGAATATGAAGGGGAAGGCTCTGACGCAATCCGTCGAGAGCTCAACTTAACATGGGGTGATCAGTTACCAGAATACAATGACGTTCTTTCAGGAAAATGGATGAACGCAAACAGTGTATCTGTTGAAGCCGATGTCGCGCGCGATTTGAGTATTCAACTTGGAGACAAATTAAGGTTTGTTATCAACAGCCAAAACTTTGATGCGACGGTGGATACCATTCGTCATGTTGAGTGGCGAGATATGAAGCCTAACTTCTATTTCATCTTTTCTTCTGATGTGATGGCAAATGTTCCGGGTTCATATTTAATTAGCTATCGAATCAATGAAGGAAACGAATCGCTGCTTACATCAATGTCGAGAGCGCACCCAACAGTTTCTGTGTTAGACATCCGAACTATGGGAGAAAAAATACAGGCGCTAATACAACAAATCGTTTCTGCGATCACCATTCTTGCTTTGTTAGGCGTAGTTGCAGGGCTATTGCTCATTTTTACATTATTGCGCTTGAGCTTGTCTCAACGTCAGCAAGAAATCCGTCTGTATCGTACGCTCGGCTCAAGCAAAAAACGGATTAATACAACCTTGTGGGCGGAATACGGAATTATGGCGCTTGTCGCAAGTTCTGTAGCCGTTACGGCTGCCGAAGCCTGTGTAGCAGCAGTGATGAAGTATGGGTTTGACCTCAATGCTCAAATTCACCCTGAATTGTGGATAGCTTTACCGTTAGCCACTTTCGTTACACTGGCACTTGTTGTAATGAGTTTGTTGAAAAGATTACTAACGCCAGTAAACACTTAATACCCATTTATATAACTAACGCGGACTCACTCCATGACATTTTTATTTTAGTTATCCACAAAAACGGTGGATAACTTTTGGGATAACTGGAGAGGTCAAAAATAGGGGTGTTTCCGCAAGCTTTACGCCATGGGTCTTAGAGTGGGATTCTTATACACAACAGGCTAAAAATTCGCTCATCAAACCACTTCGTCAAGCACTTTTTTTGCAATTTTTTTATTCCGTAAAGCAACTTTTAAAGTTATCGCAAACCCATGAACTTTTTGTGATTTTAATCATGCCAAAACCCGAGTAGAATCACGGTTAGTAAAGATTTCTCCTTATAAAATTTTTAGTGAAGCAATGAAGTCTGAGTTTCTAAGTCATAAAGATAAACACATCGCCGTTATAGGTGGTGGTGTAGCCGGTGCCACAGCCGCCATTCATTTTGCAGAGTTGGGATTCAAAGTCTCTGTTATTGAAAAGGGCGTCTCGTTAGTCAACGGCCCACCAATTTGTCACCTTCATGCGGGCGGTAATTTGTATCGTGAAATTTCTGAACAACAATGTTTGGATTTGCTTACGCAATCTATAGATACGATCAGACTGTATCCTCACTCACTGAATATTCGTCCTACCATTATTGCCGTACCTCACTCTGATGGGGGGGACCCATTCGCGCTGCTGCCTCGCTTAGAGGTGATTAAAAGTGCTTACCAGGCGTTAGTCGACAAAGACGAACACAACAAAGTACTTGGCGAGCCTGAAGAGTATTTCAAACTGTATTCGAAAGAAGAACTGCAGGAACTGGCAAAACAAAACCAACCAGAACATCCATCCACATTTGATGAATGGAGCATTCCTTTTGCTCAGCACGCTGATTTAGAGCAATTAAAATATCCGGTCGTTGCCGTTCAGGAGTATGGTTGGAGCGTGTTCCGTTTAGCGGCTATTGCTAACTTAACCTTAGCAAAACTGCCGAATTCAAACGTGATTACTCAAGCGACACTGAATCAGGCTGATTGGCTTGGTGATCATTGGCAATTGACTTACGAACACAATGGCGTCAATTGTTTGCTTACTTGTGATTACTTAGTCAACGCATGTGGTTTCGAGACGGGAACTATTGATAACGCAGTTGGCGCTAAGCGTGACCGTTTAGTTGAATTCAAAGCCGCTTACGTGACCAAATGGAACGAATGTAACCAGCAATGGCCAGAAGTCATTTTCCACGGCCCCCGTGGCACAGATAAAGGAATGGCGCAGTTAACTCCTTATGGAGATGGCTATTTCCAGCTGCACGGCATGACGAAAGAGATCACGTTGTTTGAAGATGGCTTAGTTGAAAGCACGGCACTCTCTGCTCAACCTGAGCTACCTGTACCGTTACTGTCTAAAATTCGCAGTGGGTGGCGTGAAGAAATTTTGGGTGAAAGAACGCATAACGCAATACAACACATGGCCCAATTTATCCCTGATTACAAAACAGCGGAAAAAGGTGGCAAAGCGTTGTTTGGTGCTCAACAAATTCCAGGCACAGATCCCGTGCTTCGCGCGGCAGATGTTTCATTCGAACAAAATCACTACGCTCGAATTGAAGTTGTGAAAGCGTCTTCTACGTTGTTGGCTGCTCAAAAAATGCTTCAGTATTGGTTTGATATCACGCCTCAACATAATGTAGAAGCGCAACATCCAGTGACCGTTAATTGGTCTGAAGACGAAATCGAACAATACGCGATTAAACTGACCGAAGAACGAGGCTATCCGCATGCTCTAGCTGAACGCTACGGGATGTAAACAGCCAAAAACTGAATAGGGCTCAGTAGCCGAAAAACTGAGCCCACTGACACCACACATCCTGCAAACCTTGTCTATCACCCTTGATAAAACGCACTTTCTGACCCGGCTTCGCTTGCGCTAATCTAGGTAAATCTATTCTTGCAACACAACCAAGCTTTGGATACCCACCAATGGTTTGGTGGTCATTGAGTAATACAATCGGATTACCATCATCGGGAATTTGAATGGCGCCTAGCGCGATCCCTTCAGATAAGATGCCATCATAAGGTGGCTTTACCGTATTTCCTTCAAGGCGATAGCCCATTCGATTAGAGTCTGGCGAGATCGCAAAGCTTCCCGAATAGAATTTTTCTTTAGCTTCAACACTGAAATCATCACATTGATAACCTTCAATAACGCGTAGTGTAATTGGCAAGTTGTAATCTGGCTTGAAACGAAATGTCATGATTCTTGGTTTATGGTTAGGTAATGAATGCGCGTCAAAAGGGAGAACATCTCCAGCTTTTAGAGCGTTACCATTGGCTTCTAGTCCACCTAATGCTTCACGAAGCACGGTCGATGAGCTCCCAAGGTGCTCAGGCACATTGAAGCCACCTTTTACAGCGAGATAGGCGCGAAGGCCATTTTTTGCCATTCCGAACTGAAGCTTTTGACCTTTTTTTATCGAAAAATCCGACCAATTAGCAATAGGGTGACCATCTACTGATGCATTAAGATCGCCGCCACAAATTGCCAGGTGACAGTCTTGCAAGGCGACAAAACAAGCATTGCCTAGCGTAATCTCGATTGCTGAGCAATTCACACGATTTCCAAGTAAATGATTAGCCCAACTGTAGGCGTAATCATCAACAGGGCCACCTTGCGTTATCCCGATGTGAGCAAGACCAAAACGGCCAAAGTCTTGAATCAATGACAAAGGCCCTGACTTTTCAACTAATAATCCTGATGCGCTCATAACGCTCCCCCTAACTCAAGAAATTCCTGTTTTGATACCGTATAAAACGTGACCTTGTCACCAACTTCAAAAGGAATAAAAGGAGGAGTATCCGAAAAGAGTGAGAGTGGAGAGCGACCTATGATATTCCAACCACCTGGACTGTCTGATGGGTAAACGGCGGTCTTACTATCGGCAATGCCGACACTTCCTGATGGCACAAACGTTCTCGGCGTTTTTAACCTAGGCATGGCGATACTCTCTTCCACATCAGAAAGAAAGGCGAAGCCAGGTGCGAACCCAATCGCGGAAACGGTATATACCGGCTTTGTATGAGCATCAATAAGCGCGCCGAGATCAATGCCTTGTTCTTCAAAACGCTTCAAATCTAAAGCAGTTTCTTCCGAGTAATAAACGGGTATCGAAATTTCGTTAGGCTCAGCCTCATCGGCTTTATTTGGGTCAAAAGCAACTAAGATATTGTGCAGTATGTCGACTAACTGAAATTCACTGATTCTGAACGGTAAGTAATCAATTAACACGGTTCGATAGGAAGGAACGATATTCATGACAATATGAGACAGATGTTGGTTCATTGCTCGCGCTAACTGTCCAATTGAGTTTTCAGAAATGGTTTCATCAAATCGAATCAAAATGCTGCATTCACAAACCAAATCAATCGAGAACTTTGTTTGATGCATTAATTTCCTCCGGAGTAGAGGCTTTGACGAATTTTTTGAATCAAAGCGATCGACTCTTCATTGTCTCCATGGACGCATATTGTGTCCGCTTCTAACAAGATATAACTGCCTGAAGCGGTTTTTACTCGGCCCGAATCAGCCAATGTTCTGACTTGTTCTAAAATCGCAAGCTCATCTTTCAAAACGGCATTTGGGTGCGTTCTTGGTGTCAACATCCCATCATCTTGATACAGACGATCGGCAAACGCCTCAAACAACAATGGCACATCATAATCGTCCGCGATTTCTAAATATTTTTCGTTCTCTTGCGATGCAAGGATCATCAACGGCACTTTAAACAGCGCGGCTGCTTTAACGACCGATCGAAAAACCGCATCGCTTTTCATCATATCGTTGTAAAGGGCACCATGAGGCTTGATATAACCGATATCGGTATACTGCGCACGACACAATGCCTGCAACGCGCCTACTTGATAGATCACCATGTTAGTAATTTCATCGCTGCTCATACTGAGGCTGCGTCGACCAAAACCTTGTAAGTCGGGATAACCGGGATGCGCACCAATATCAACATCGTGAAGATTCGCTAAGGTAATCGTGTCGTGCATCACGTTCGGATCGGAAGCGTGAAAGCCACAAGCAATGTTCGCCATATCGACATGAGGCATCACGCTATCGTCAGCGCCCATCGTCCAAGAACCAAAGCTCTCGCCCATATCGCAATTTAATGTCAGTTGCTGTTTATTCAATGTCATATATTTATAGTTACCTTAGCAATCACATCACGATGCAGGAAAAACCTTTTATCTTCAGTGACTCAGTTCATTCTTCAAACAACCAGAATGAGATTTTTACTTAGAACTCGAGCTGAGAAAGATCATTAGAGTCCAGCACGTCGTTATCGTTCTTTGATTTGATCCGAATTTTAAGGTAATTCGGTCCTTTTCAATCCAATTTTTGAGAATTTAACGTTATTTTGCTTTGCCGTCATGTTAGTCTTACGGCTTCTATTGGGTGATAGTTTGCATAACAACTCTTTTGTCTTCTAGTTGTTGTTGTGCGACAGGAATATATATGTCATTACGAGCAAAGCTTATCTGGCCGATTCTGGTTTTTATTACGGCGATCTTTGTTGCTTCAAAAGGTTATACCTCGTACACCGCATACCAATCGTCAAAACATGAGTTGGTTGAGCAAACTCGCAAGTTAATCAATAACGTGTCTTATTCAATTAAAGATGCGCTCACAACAAAGAACAAGCGAAAAGCACAAACTATTCTGGCCGATCTTCTAGAACAGCCCAACGTTTCTAGAGTGAAATTGTATGATAGGGCCAATGAACCTTTTGTTGTGCTTGAAGGGAGTGGGGAGTCTGCTCCCGTTCCTAATCAAAATGAAAGAAGTAAGCTCGATGCATTAGGGTATGCGTTGTCCGCCAAGTTTTTGTACGTACTTGAGCCTATCATCCATGAAGGGCATGTGATTGGTTCAATTCGAGTGACGTTGTCACATATTCCAATTATAAATGCGCAACATTCATTCTTGAAAGATGCCGGCGTACTTCTGCTGATATTGGCGGCTGGTGGCATTATTTTCTACATTACCATTGATCGTATCATTCTAAGACCGTTGCTCGATCTCAACGGTGCAATTCAAGATGTTACTTTTGGTAATGCCTCTCACGTACAAATTCGTCATCATTCTAAAGACGAACTGGGCGAAGTTATTCACTCATTCAACCGAATGATGACCAAACTCCGAAAAAGGGAAAAACAACGCCAGCATTCGTTAGCTACGCTCGAACAAAAAAGAGCATTTTCAGAAGAAGTCATTGAATCCATTCAGTATGCGTTGGTTATTACCGACAACCTTGGCACCATTATCCACAGTAATGCTGCGACTCAGCATATATTTCAGAAAACACCGGAAGCATTAGAAAATGCGAATATCCGCGATCTGATAAAAACCAAAATGCCGAACGAGCTTAGCCAAATTCTTAGTCGATGCTTAGAGTGTGATGATATCCACCTTCAAAACATTGATAACGAACAGCAGCTAAGCCTAACGACTCGTCGTTTGTCTAACCACGGTTATCTTCTATTCGCCATTCAAGACATCACAGAGATTGAAGAGGCGATGAATCGCCAGCGCGTAGCTGGTCGAGTGTTTGAAGCCAGTCAAGACGGCCTTATTGTGCTTAATCACAAAGGCGTCATTACCATGGTTAACCCAGCAGTCACCAAACTTGTGGGTTTAGAAATCGACCAGTTAGTTGGTCAGTCTTTCATTCAAACTATTCGTTGGCGAAAATTACAAGAAATGATGCCGAGTATCATTGAATCCATTGAAAACTATGGCGTGTGGCAAGGAGAAGTGATTGAGCAAAATCACTTAGGCTTACTTGTGCCAATGTTTGCTCGAGTAAACCGCATCGTGAAGTGCGAGGATAACGGTTTCTACGATTTGGTCATTATTCTTACCGATCTCTCCAATGCAAAAGAGATGGAGCGCCTCGAGTATCTCGCACATCATGACGCGCTTACAGGATTAGCAAATCGTTCTAAGTTCCATTTAGAGCTGGAAGATTTAGTCCAAAGATCAGGCTATCAGCGCGATGAATTTGCGGTACTTTATCTTGATCTAGATGGTTTTAAGGAAATCAACGACACATACGGCCATGACGCTGGGGATGAAGTTTTAAAACGTGTCGCAGATCGTTTGACATCGGCGACTAGGCACAGTGACTTAATCGCACGCCTGTCTGGCGATGAGTTTGTTATGCTGGTCAACCCGGCCAATCAAAAAGTCGTAACGCGAATCGCCGAGCAATTGTTAGAGAGCATCTGTGCGCCTATTGAATACAAAGGTAATGAGCTAAAAGTCGGCGTGAGCATTGGGGTGAAATTGGTTGGCGTTAATGAACGAGACGCAACCCGTATTTTAAAGAGTGCGGATACCGCAATGTACCAAGCGAAGAAAGCCGGAAAAGGGCAAGCAATATTAATGGGATGCGAATTGCAAGAGACCGTTTAAATTGTCGCATTAAAGCTTTACACTAACCGGATTCGCGTCAGAAGGATTGATAAAATGAAAGTACTTGTTACGGGTGGTATGGGCTACATTGGCAGTCACACTTGTATTCAAATGATCGAAGCTGGTATGACACCAGTTATTCTCGATAACCTATACAACAGCAAATCCACAGTCTTAGAGCGCATTGAAAAAGTATGTGGCGTAAAGCCAACTTTTATTGAAGCGGATATTCGCGATAAGGCTGCGCTTGTTGAGGCACTAAAAGCACACAATATTGAAGCCGTTATTCACTTTGCTGGCCTAAAAGCAGTCGGAGAATCAGTAGAAAAACCGCTTGAGTATTACGATAACAACGTAAATGGCACACTTGTTCTTGTGGACGCAATGCGTGAAGCAGGCGTGAAATCACTGGTATTTAGCTCATCTGCGACAGTTTATGGTGATCCTGCATCAGTGCCAATTACTGAGGACTTCCCAACTAGTGCGACTAACCCATACGGTCGTAGCAAGTTAATGGTAGAAGAGTGCTTAACTGACTTCCAAAAAGCGAACCCAGACTGGAGCATCACACTTCTTCGTTACTTCAATCCTGTTGGTTCGCACCCAACTGGTGAGTTAGGTGAAGACCCGCAAGGTATTCCGAACAACCTAATGCCATTTATTTCTCAAGTAGCGGTTGGTCGTCGCGAGTTTCTATCTGTATTCGGTAGTGATTACCCAACCAAAGATGGTACTGGTGTTCGTGATTACATTCACGTAATGGATCTATCAGATGGCCACGTTGCTGCGCTAGAAAAAGTCGGCAGTAAAGCTGGTTTGCACATCTACAACCTTGGTACCGGTAATGGTTACAGCGTTCTTGAAATGGTAAAAGCATTTGAAAGCGCATGCGGTAAAAATGTGCCATACCAGCTGGTCGAACGTCGACCTGGTGACATTGCAGAATGTTGGGCAGATCCTTCAAAAGCAATGAATGAACTAGGCTGGAAAGCATCACGTACTCTTGAAGAGATGACAGGAGACACATGGCGCTGGCAATCAAATAACCCACAAGGTTACCCAGATGCATAGCCCTTTAACACAATAATAACAAAAAGGCGCATTCCAGCGCCTTTTTTGATCTAAATCGGAAAAAATCGTAAATTCCTGGTTAAAAGGTAGCAACCAAATAGATAAGTGCTAAACTACCCATGACTCTTAATTTAGGTCGTAAATTTTCTTGTAGCTATTGGGGTAGTTCATGGAGCTTGGTCTGATCATCGCATTCATCGTTGCAGCAGCAGTGATGGTGAAGAAAGAGATGGCAAAACAGTAAGCTTTCATTTTTCATACTTTTCTTAACATTTTTGAAATGAAAGCCAATTAAAAAAGCCAGCATTAAGCTGGCTTTTGTGTTTTCGGAGGCTTTAGAACTCGTATTTTGCTGTAATTGACCAGTTCCGCCCAGCTTGAGTCAGATCTTTGTTCTCAGTCTGAAGGTCACGCACATCATTCCAATTATAGTACTCTTCATCTGTCACGTTGAACAGACCTGCTCGCAACGTAAGATCTTTAATAGGTTTGTAGTACGCGGTGATATCTACAACCGTAGCAGCAGAGATAGGCAACACTTTATCGTCATTTATGTCGCTTTTGTCTTTAGAAGCTGTGTAGTTAATGGTTAACGTGGTTCCCCAGTTTTGTTCTGAATCGTAATTAAAACCAGCGACAAGGTTCCAAGGGTTAACACTGTTTAGTGGATTATTGTTTCCATCTTCACCTTCCGTATACGCCGCTGCTACACGAGAGCTAAAGCCTTCGATTGGCATGAACTTGTTCCACGAAAGTTGGTTTGAAAACTCAATACCTTTAATTGTCGCTTTGCCTATATTCACATACTGCTTAATCGCAGGGTCAGTCACTGGCGTCCCAGTGCCAGAGACGGTTTTACTTTCGATGAAGTTGTCGTAGTCGCTGTAGAAAACTGACACTTCACTGCTAGAAATGTCATTGTTATGTCGCCAACCAAACTCGTACGAAATACTGTCTTCTGCTTTTAAATCAGGATTTGGCTTAAAAATGTAGCCATGCAATGGGTTACCGAAAGAGTAGTACAACTCCTGGAAATCTGGAGCACGGAAACCTTGGCTGATTTGCGCGAATAAACGATGTTGTTCATTAAGCTTATAAACAGAACCTAAGCGGCCTGTAAATGCAGAATCAGAGAACTTTTTGTAGTCGCTAGCCGCGTTACCACTTGGGTTACTGCTTGTGTCGCCTGGATCGGTTTCAAATGCATCCCACCGTACGCCCGGAGTAATCGTAAAGTTACCTACCGTAATCTCGTCTTGTAAAAAGAGCCCGTAACGACGCTCACTCGCAGAAGGAATATAGAAAATTTCTTTGTTCGCGCTTGCACTGTTGTACTCTTTGTTGACGTTCTTAATGTCTTTATCACTTAAGGATGCACCGTACACAAAGTAATGCTCTGTACTACCAAGCGAGAGATATTTGTCAAACTGTGAGTCAAACTGGTAGCCTTCATCCTCGTAGATGTAGTCTTTACGTTGGATATTCTGGCCTTTTACACGATCAGTAATGCCGTTTTCTTCCTTGCTAAGCCAATCTAGTTGCCAGGTAAGGGAGTCCGCTAGGGCCGTTTGCATCTCCCAAATATGTTTTATACCAACTTGATATTGCTCTGTTACATCTTCACTTGTTGCATTCGTATAACCGTTGTAAGACTGCTTTCCATTGCCTTTGTTGCGAATATAATTCCCATTGAATTCAACACGATGTGCATCATTGACTTGGTACTGAAGTTTAACTAGTAAGTTGTTCGCTTCAGTACTTGCATCTGCTAGATCTCCAAAGTTATCCAGTTCATTGCCGTCGCGACGCGTATAGGCAACTAGAGATTCCAAATCGCCAGTTTTGTTCGCTAGTGCAACAGATTCACTGAATGTATTGTCTTCAGAAGAGTAGTTGAACTTCGCATGGCCCCCAAAGTTACGACCCTTAAGGAAATCAGCCGGATCTTTGGTTTCAAATGCAACAATGCCACCAATTGCGTCAGAACCATGCAGAGACGATGCTGCACCTTTTACAATTTCAACCGCTTTTATTAGGTCGGTATCCACGTTAACGCGAGCAGAGTTAATGAACGTATTCCCTGATTCGAACTGGTTACCTTGAGATACGCCGTCCACAAGAACCTTAATTCGGTTACCTTCGATACCACGAATATTGATACTCTGGACACCTTGACGCGAGTTTGTCTTAACCGTGACTCCTGGCGTGTACTCAAAGAGATCATCTAAGCCAGTGACCATGCTTTCTTCGATGTTCTTATCAGTAACGACGGCAACAGAAGCAGCAGTATCTTCGATTTGGCTATTAGTACGAGTCGCAGTCACGACCACTTCATTGAAAGTTGAATGGTCTTCAGCGTAGGCACCTTGGGATAGTGCAATTAGAATAGAGGCTGATAAAATTGATTTATTATACATTGGTTTCAATACCTTAAATCCATAATAGGCAATAACAACGCGCAAATGTTAATGGATCTAAATAATAATTACTATCATTATCATTTTAATATTTAAATTTTGATGTCGTCTATTCTTGAATGCTTAGCATTTCTAGTCTTTATTTATCAGTGTGTTATATTGTTGAAAACGATTTCTGACAAATCTATCCAAATATCACAGCTGTGATTCACATCACACAAAGGGAGTTATCGTGCAGAGCCCTATCACTTTAGAAGCGCTCCATATCTTGGATGCGATAGATCGCAGAGGCAGCTTTGCGGCAGCGGCAAATGAGCTCGATAGAGCACCATCTTCGCTGAGTTACCAAATCCAAAAGCTCGAACAAGATCTCGACATCAATATTTTTGACCGTTCAGGACATAAAGCGCTCTTTACGGAGGCAGGCAAGCTCATTTTGGAAAGAGGGCGTGCAATTCTGCAAGCGAGTGAAAAGTTAGTGAATGATGCAACTTTGCTTGCTAACGGTTGGGAGTTGGATATTACTGTTGCGTTTGATGGCATCATTCCAATTTCAAACTTCTTCCCGATGGTGGATGCACTGGCGGAAGTAAGCTCGACACGCATTAGGCTGCAAGAAGAAATTCTTGCAGGAAGCTGGGAATCTCTGAATACGGGAAGAGCGGATCTGCTTGTGTGCCCTTCGTTGGATACGTTACCGCAAGAAGTGAAAGCAGAGAAAATTGGCAAGATGTCCATGATTTGGGTTGCGGCAACCGAGCATTACGTTCACAAACGCAGTGGCGAGTTTGATGATTCAGCAAGAGAGAAATACCGAATTATTGCCATTGCAGACACCGCACGCGAACAGCCAGCACTTTCGATAAACATCATTCAAAAGCAACCTAGACTCACTGTTACTAACTTTACAGCAAAAGTAGAAGCATTAACCGCAGGCTTAGGGATTGGTACCTTACCTAGACAAATCGCGCTACCGTTAATAGAAAAAAGCGTACTTAAACAAATTGAAGGCACAGAAGAGCAGCCGATGGATATCATTCTAGCGTGGAGAAGAAACACCATGGGTGAAGCGAAATCTTGGTGCATTCAGTATCTGAAGAAGAATTGGAAACTAAAGTAACAGCGTCACTTTTTACTTCTTAGATTCAGATGAGACTACTGAATCTAAGAAGTTGAGCGGTAGAAAGAGAGCACGCTCCTCACTCATTAATTTAAAGGTAGCACCATATCTGCCGTACCGTCTGCAAACTGGACATCAACTTCAAACCCCAAACGTTGAGCAAGCATCAGCATCCCTCGATTGGTAGGCATTGTCATACCTGACATTTGTTTCGTGCCTTTAATTTTGCAATAGCTGATGATCTTCTCCATCAAGATTTTTCCTAATCCTTTTCCTTTCAAATCTGAGCGAACCAAAATCGCAAATTCAGCATCACTATTGTCTGGCGTGATCAGCGCACGCGCTACACCAATGATCGACGGTCCACTTTTATCAAAGGCTACTGCGACAAAGGCCATCTCTCGGTCGTAGTCAATTTGAGTAAAATTAGCTAAAGCTTCGTGGTTAAACTCACCAACCTCTGAGAAGAACCGTTTATAGAGATCTTCTTTGGATACACTATTTATGAACTGAGCGTGGAGTGGCTCATCTTCAGGAAGAATTGGACGAAGAAGGATTGGTTGACCATCACGCAGTGTCACAGTTTCAACAAATTCAGCAGGGAAAGGGCGAATAGCCAGTCGTTTTTGAGCGTCACCTTCATATTTACAAAGCGTCACATCAGCATCAAGTATGGTTAAGTCATCTCCAGATACCAACACTGGATGGATATCCAGTCTTTGTATTTCAGGTAACTCAACCGCCATTTGCGAAATACGAACTAAGAATTTTGACAGCTCAGTAATATCGAGCGCATCTTTGTGTTTCTGAAGACGGATCTTCCCGGACTTTAATGCAACCACGACTAAATAGCGTGCAAGCGTCATATTCAAAGGAGGCAGGGCGGCCACTGCATCTTGAGCGATGTTCCATTCAGATCCACCTTGACCAAGTAAAATGACAGGCCCAAATACCTTGTCGACCGCGATACTGATTCGCAACTCTTCCGCGCTGCCAAGCTTCGCCATGCCTTGAACTAGCAGGCCGTGTACGCTTGCAGATGGGTAACTGAATTTGACGGCATCTAAAATCGATTGTGCAGCGTTAGAAACTTCTCGACTATTTCTCAAATTAAGCGCCACGCCGTGTACGTCTGATTTGTGAGGAATATCAGGAGAGCGAAGCTTCACGGCGACCGGGTAGCCAATATTTTCTGCCATGTGAACAGCTTCGATTTCATCCGATGCTATCCAAGTAGGCAAAACATTAAAGCCAAAGAGCTTAAATAATGGGCTAGTTTGGTGTGTATCCAGTGTAACTGTGTTTTTATCCAGTAGTCGTTCATCTACCCATTCTTTTGCAGAATTTACGCTACCTGAGTGCAGCGGCTCTGCTGTTGTTGGCGTTTCCATCAACTGTTTCTGGTTTCGCCTGTATTCAACTAGGTGCATGTACGCAACGACCGCGCTTTCCGGCGTACGATAGGTAGGTATCCCCGCTTGAGTGAATGCCAGTCTAGCATCTCGAGATGTTTGTTCCCCAGACCAGTTAGTTAGGACATTAAAATGTTTATGTCGAGGGTGATTCTTGATGGCTTCAATAACCGCCAAAGCCGTTTCATAAGAATCAGACACGGCAGAAGGACTGTGCATAATCAAAATCGCATCAGCACAATCATTATTCATTACCGCATTGATCGCATCTACGTAGCGTTTTTTCGTTGCATCTCCGGAAAGATCTATCGGATTAACACCCCGCCAGTTAGACGGTAAAATGGCTCTGAGCTGATCGGTTGTTACTTCGTCCAGAGTCGCTAAATTGCCACCTCGTTCAACTAGTGTATCGACCGCCATGACGGCAGGGCCTCCACCGTTAGTGATGATGGCTAAGCGTTCTCCACGCAACGGAACTGAGTGCGTCAGCGTCTCTACCGCAGCAAATAACTCATGCGTATTGCTAACACGCAGCATACCCGTTCTTCGTATCGCAGAGTCATAAATCACATCGAGCGTATCGCCATCTTGCTGCTCGAACGTATTCATTTCTTTTGAACGACCAGCTTTCAACACCAATATACGACGATTGCGAGAAGCGGCACGGGCTGCGGACATAAATCGTCGTGCATCTTGAATGGAGTCGACATACAACAATATTGCTTCGGTATTGCCATCCATACTCAAATAATCGAGCAAATCTGCAAAATCAATATCTTGTCCACGCCCAATCGAGATAAATGAAGAAAACCCGATATTTTTGTCGTTAGCCCAATCTAAAACCGTGGTACAAACGGCAGCCGATTGAGAGATAAAAGCAATCTTTCCCGGCTTTGCTGCGACAGGCGAAAACGTACAATTGAAATTATGCCAAGGTAAGATAATTCCAAGACTGTTTGGTCCAAGAACCCGAATATTAAGAGATGACAAATCTAGCGTTTGTGCATCATCAGAAATTACTATCGCGAATGGAGTACCACGCTCATCCAGCTCTTTGAGAAGTTGTTCATTTCGCGAAGCATTAGTACAGAGAATCGCGATATCCGGCGTATAGGGCAGGGAAGCAACATCGCGATAGGCAATGACACCCGATACCGCTTTATACCTTGGGGTAACTGGCATGATTGCACCGTCAAACCCACTTTGCAGAAGATTCCGCATAACGACTTGCCCTGCACGGAGTTCTTTTTGAGAGGCGCCAATTACCGCTACAGAACTAGGTTTAAAGAGCTTATGTAGTTTATTCATGTGAACTCCTGCGGCTTGTCGCGACTTACTTGCAATCTGCTACGTTGATATCAACAATCATAAACGAATAAATAGGCCAGAAAACATAAACGAACCGGACATTGAAGCAAATCTATACAGTGCTTGTAGAGTTTGTGTTACTCATCACATCAAATTCGCAGATTATTGTATTTGATGCTTGATAAACGGGCCTGCTATCGGCATGATTTATCGTAATATTTATCCAGAGCGTTTGTTACTTCATGAAAAAAATCGCAATCATTGGCTTATCAGTCCTTCTTTCAGCTTGTGTTTCGGAAACTTACATCACAGATGTCACCTCCGAAAGCTACCGAGAAGACTACAAATCAGACGCAGTCTCTAAGCCTATAATGGCGTCTGAAAGTGCAGTTGTAGAACAAGACGTTAAGCCTGAAGTCGTGAAAATGACGGCAAAGCCTGAAGAGAAAAAAGTGGTGAAACTCACACCAAAAGAGCAGGTAAAACCCGTTAAAATCGTCCCTCCGAGCAAGAAGCAAGCAGGTATTCAACGATTCGGTTACACCATCCAGGTAGTCGCCGTAGGTAGCCAAGCTAAAGTTGATCAATTTGCAAACAAACTGCCTCAAAACGGTCAGCCGATTTGGGAGAATTACAAAGTTGTCAACGGCACAGAGTGGTTCTCGGTTCTTTACGGTGACTACGCAACAAGCGCCGAAGCTCAACAAGCGATTTCAACGCTTCCAACTCAATTCCAACAGTTGAAGCCTTTTGTTAAAAGCATTGACGCAATTAAGAACTCATCATTTCCAACGCTTAACAAACTCAACTAATCAAACCAAAATAAGGGAGCAATACGCTCCCTTATTTCTTTGGTCAAATCCTATTCGAACAGAATTCCTCACACTAAAATAACTGTACGTTACACCTCAAAGGTTTATCATATTAACTAGTATCTTTTGTAGGTCACGGAAAGATTGATTCATGATTAAAAATATTCTTCTATTATGCGGCGGCGGCTCTTCTGAACACGAAATTTCACTGTTGTCGGCTAACTTTGTTGAACAACAACTAAACCTAATTCAGAACGTCAAAGTCACTCGCGTAGAAATAAAAAATGAAGGTTGGGTTACAGATCAAGGCGAATTGGTTTACCTTGATTTAAACACCAAACAATTGTGCTCGAATGAATCCAATCAAACGATCGACTTTATTGTGCCTTGTATTCACGGCTTTCCCGGCGAGACTGGTGACATTCAATCACTATTCGAAATTGCCGGTATCCCATACTTAGGATGTGGACCAGAAGCAAGCAGCAACAGTTTCAATAAAATCACATCAAAACTTTGGTACGACGCTTTAGACATTCCAAATACACCTTACTTATTCCTAACTCGCAATGATGAACACGCTCACAGACAAGCTGAACAAGCCTTTGAAAAGTGGGGAAAAGTGTTCGTTAAAGCTGCACGTCAGGGCTCGTCTGTTGGGTGTTACAGTGTAGCGGAAAAACAAGCTATCGCTAAAGCAGTAAACGATGCGTTTGGTTATTCAGATCAAGTACTTGTAGAGAAAGCGGTAAAACCTCGTGAGTTAGAAGTCGCAGCTTATGAAATGAACGGTGAACTGCACATCACTAAGCCAGGTGAAGTGATCGCACCCGATGGTGCATTTTACTCATACGATGAAAAATACAGCAGCTCAAGCCATTCATTAACAGAAGTAGAAGCGAAGAACCTGACTCAAGAACAGATCGATAAGATTCGTCATGCGTCAGAAACCGTATTCAAACAAATGAACCTTCGTCATTTGTCTCGCATCGACTTTTTCCTTACGGAAGATAACGAAATTTACTTGAATGAAGTGAATACATTCCCAGGAATGACGCCAATTTCAATGTTCCCTAAAATGCTTCAAAACAATGGTCACAAGTTCCATGAGTTTCTTGAAGATTGTATTAATAGTGCAAAGTGATTAACGTTTACGCGATACATTTTGTGTTAGAAATAGTTGAATAGAGCACGGTTTGTTCAAGCGATATTTGAATAATGCTCAGTAACAATTATGATTGTATTAACGCATTAAACAGATGATTCAGTGGTATGGCAATTTCAAATTATAGAGGTTTTAACCTGCAGTCAGGCGGACCCGATGGCAGTATTTGGAAGGTTAAAATCAAAAACCACGTTTTACAAGGCAGTTTGACGGCGGTGAAAAAGAGCATTGATTGGTGGTGTGACACAGCATCAATCATTGACCCGAAAGAATTCGCGTCTCTTGGACAAAGAGCAAACCCAACCGGTGGTGTTCAATCAGAAGTTTTTAACGGCTATACCATTAAAAACGACACTGGTGAACCAAACGGTTGGTACTGTATGTTTAATGGAAAACTCATTAAAGGCGGCAAATCTGCTATTCAACGACACATCGAAGCTTATTTAGTTGCAAAGCAGAAAGCGATGCAAGCACAGGCACAACAGCAAAAGAAATAACAGAATGACCCTGGTATATTCAACAGAAACCGGACGCATTAAACCGGAAGAAGAAAAAGTAGCTCGTCCTAAAGGCGATGGTATTGTTCGTATTCAGCGCCAAACCAAAGGCCGTAAAGGCAAAGGCGTTTGTATCGTTTCAGGATTAGACCTAGACGACGCGCCTTTGAAACTGCTCGCTGCAGAGCTTAAAAAAGTATGCGGTTGTGGCGGTTCAGTCAAAGATGGCACCATCGAAATTCAAGGGGACGCAAGAGATAAGATCAAAACGCACCTTGAAAAGAAAGGCATGGCAGTAAAACTAGCCGGTGGCTAAATTCCTGACATTAAAATCTCAGATAAACTAAAAATGGCGTCTATATGATTAGACGCCATTTTTATTTGCAATACACAACGAGCTAATTGAAGAACAAGCAATCGAAGATTGATAGATCGATATTAGCTATTTTATGGTAAATACTGATTATGTTTAATCAGCTCTCTAAAGTTAGCTCAAATTTAAAATCTGAAAGAGATAGGAGAGCAAAGTAGAAATAATCTGACGTATGGTTACACCTCATTTAACATAACACATATAATGCGCACTTAGCTATAGCCACTTTAAGGTCGCCAAGCCACAGCGCAAACATTCCACAAACCATTGAAATACTTGATAATCCTAGCCCGTTAAACTTTTTTGTAATCTTTTCCCACGCTTGCTGCGCTTTGTATGTTTTGCTCTTATCGGCAGCTAAATACACTAAAACTTCTTCCTCAGATAAACCTATTTTTTCAGCAATAAAAAGAGCTTCGTTTTCAGTTAGATAGCGCTCTCCCTGTCTTATTTTGCTTATCTTTTGATTGCTAATCCCCAAATCATGAGCAATTTGCTTATCTTGTACGTAGTTTTGAGCCTTTTTGTAAGCATCTAACAGTTTACTTTGGTACATGAGAAATCCTCCATTTATCCTAATTGTATAACTTCAAACCCGATTTTGGGCGATTTACAAACCCGACTTTTGTAGGTTAGTATTCTACACAAATCGGGATTAAACACTCCCTTGCTAACTCTACATCCCAAAGAGACTTAACAATGGCCTTTGAACTTAATAGACCTCAAAAACGTCCAGTTTACTTCGAGCATCACTCAGACGGCTTTTGGTGTTCTATTGATGGTCAACCTGAGTACTTCAAAACCAAACAAGAAATGTACATGTTTGCGTGTGGTGAGTGTCGAGAATTGATTCAAATCACGGATGAAAATGAGCGTGAACTTCGTGAGTCTGGCGCTTTTGATGCGGATTACTGCGATGAATAAAACCATTATCGACTTCGTTAGTTTTTCGGGCTCTCCTGAGTTACTTGAGCGTTGCAAAGAAATGGCTAAACAGCGTTTCGCTATCTCTCAGATTAACGAGTTCCAATCACAAAACGTTGTGGCTATTGCTCATCGTGAGAAAACTCAAATCGCCTACTTCATGGAAAACTTGGCTAACGTTCTGGGCTGTGATGAGCGTAGCGACTTCGCTAACAGTGATTTGTACTTTGCTGCGGCTGATAAGGAATTGAAAGACGCGGATTTACATATTGCGACTGATAAGACGTTCAAAGAGTGTTACGACAATCTGATTTCTAACATCGGTATCGATATGTTGGACGTCCTTTGTCATGGCGAGGTGGAATCGTTTCTTGAGGTGCTTCAAAACGAAATCAGCTATGAGGGTAATCATTGGGAAATCCAACGTAAAGGCGGCGGATTTTCTGGTTATCGTCATTCAGCTAAGTTGCTTTGCAATGGTACTCAAGCTGGTTTAGTTGCTTGGGGTGCGGCTAACTTTGGCTTTTATGTATCGTTTTCTGGTAAGGGTTGCGAGGCCGTTGATATGGCTAAGCTTCAATACTCTCTTAAACAGATGCCTCACACTAAATTAACTCGTGTGGATATTGCTCTTGATGATATGCAAGGCAATGTGACGATTGATGAGATTAAAGAGCGTTACTGTAACGGTGAGTTCATTACACGCGGCACGCCTCCATCTTGGGGTGAGTTTTGGGGTGGTCGCGGTATGAGTAAAGAAGACCGTAAAAAATGCGGTTTAGTTCCTGATGCTGGTCATACGTTCTATGTAGGTGCTCGTGAGAACGGGAAGATATTCCGCGCTTACCATAAGGGCGCACAACTTAAGTGTAAGGACTTCCCAAACTGGAATCGTTTCGAGGTACAGATTGGTAACCGTTACCGTGTTATTCCTTTGGATGTTTTGACCAACAGTGACCAATATTTTTCGGGTGCATACCCTGCTCTATCTACTTTAATTCCTAGCGTTGTTCCTGTGGCTATTCCGACGGTGAAAGTTCAGTTCCAAACAACGTTAGAAAACGCAATCAAACATGCGAAAACTCAGTACGGTAAGTTGATTAACTTAATGTCTCAGCTTTATGCCGATGAAAAAAATTCGCATGAAAAAATTATCAAGCGTCTCACTGACGGCTTGGATATTACGGATATCCCCGACCGGATTAACTTTCCAGTCGGTCGGGCTTTAAACGCAATCAATCTGGAGTAAATGAAATGAGTAACACAATTACTGTTGTTGTGGCTGGCTGTGAGCATTCTGTTGGTTTGTCCAAAAAGGACGACACGCCATATAACTTTGCTCAACTTAATATCTTGACACCTAATCAGGGTTGGAAGTCGGCAAAGGGTCAATGTAAAGCCTACGGTTTGGCTCAATGTCAAATGCCTATGTCGGCCAACCCTGCTTTGTTATCTGAGTTCGACAAAATTCAAAATCAGTTCCCTGTTAAGTGTGTTCTGACTCTCGAGCCTGACCCTGAGAACCCTCAGCGCAACCTAGTTACTGATTTCAAAATTGCGGAGTTAGAAGACGAATTATGACTCTCTCAGTCTGTGCGGAAATCCTCACTGATGGAACGATTAAAGCTTTCCCCTACGAGCCGTTAGCCAATTGCACGTTCGTAGTGGTGAGCAATGACGACTATCAGTTGATGGCGACTCGCGCAAACTTGGAGTTTGATATTGATGCAGCATTTTACGCTGAGATAACAGGTTATTTGCTGCTCTCTTTTGTGTCCGGTCACGTGCTTGGACGAATTGTTAAAGGGCTTGGTAAAGCCTAATCCTGTAAAACCTTTTGGAGATATTCCTATGAAAAAACTTAACGTTAAAAAAATCGGTGCTAAGGCTGCTGTTGTAACTGGTGCTTTGGTTGCTTCTGCTTCTTCTTTCGCTGCTGATCACTCAGCCGCTATCAATACCGCTGTAACTGAGGGTCAAGCTAACTACACGTTAGTTGTGGTTGGTCTGATTGGCCTTGCGGCTATCGGCTTCGGTCTTCGTATGATGGTTGGCTCAATGCGTTCGTAATCGCTATGCAAGAGACGTTAACCGCCATACTCACCCTACTTTTCGCTCTCTCGATGTTCGGTGGATTCGTTGGGGGTTTTAAGTCTGGTATCAACGCCTCCTAGTGGGGCGTTATTTTTTATAAGGAATACAAATGAGTATTAAACAAAGCATTGCGTCACTGGTTATTTTGCTGAGTGTTTCGTTTAGTGCTTCTGCTTCGCTATATAAGATTACAACTATTACCATACCGGGGGCGCAACGAGCTTTTAGTCCCGGTTCTATATACTCTGATAGTTATGTATTTTCAGCATCGTTTGTTTCTGATTCCGGTAACACGTTTAATGACTGTACTCCTTACAGTTCTACTATTAATTGTTCTAAAAATGGCGGTTCTAGGCAAAAGGTCGTCTCATTTCATACTCAGTCGTCTTGCCCCGATGGCGAGTCTCTGATTGACGGTGAGTGTCAGCCCGCTCCTGAAATTCCTTTTTGTTCAAAGGATTCTACGCAACAGCAAATAAAAGATTTTGAGGCACAGTGTGCGGCTGATGGTGGTAACTCAACGGTTTTTTGTAATGACTTGGTTGACCCGCCTGATTTTCGTATGAGTTGTGATATTCCTCCTCCGCCTCCTGAGGGTTGTGAGCCAGGTTCTCCTTCGTGGCCTCAGTGTTTGGATGATGAAAATAAGTGTGATGAAAATCACCCTGATTGGAATCCAGAATATGGAATGTGCTGTACGCCAGATAACAATTGGTGTGATGTTCCACCTCCTGAATCTTGTACTATCTTCTCTCCAAATTGGCCTGCATGTTCTGGTGATACAGATATAGACCCTCCATCGGGTGGTGATTTAGGCGACCCTGACAAACCAGACGGTGGTGGTTCTGGTGGTACTGACCCTGATAAACCTGAACCGGATGTTGATAATACTAGTGACACTCTAGCGGCTATTAAGGCGATGAATAAGGATGTTAACTCCCAGCTAACTGGCATCAATAACGACATGAACAAAAACCAAGCTGAAACCAAATCAGCTCTTGATGCTCTCAAGGCTTCTGTTGATTTGAATACCGATACGGTTGTTGATAATGCCAATCACGTTGCGAATGCGATACAAGGACAATCGGACATGTTGTCTGATATTGGTAATAAAACTAATGGATTGCTCACTTCTGCGAATAATCTTTTAAACAATGGTTTTGGTCAACTATCTAACGAACTTGGTGATTTGCAGTCGACGAATCAAAAAGGCTTTGGTGATGTTGTCGATGCACTTAATGAACTTGGTAATACCGATGTAACTCAAGGTCAAGGTGATGCTCCCGTTCTTCTCTATGATGGTGCTCAGTACGCTAATTTGCTTTCTGAGGTCGAAGCATTAAAGGGCGAGTACAAACAAATTCTTAATGACTTCAAGTCTTACTTTAACTTTAACGATGGCGTGAATAGTGGTGATTTTAATCCTCACAATCTGGGGCTTAACTGGCATGGCAACGCTATCAATCAAAAAAACCAAGTCATGCTAGCGTTACAGGATAACGCCGGAATCATATCCGCCGTGGTCTTGTTTATCTTTGGCATGTTGGGCATACGCGCACTTGTGGGGGCTTTGTAATGACAGACTTCTTTCAGTTAATGGCTAACTTTGGTGACACCATTTACAACTACTTGACCAATATGGGTAACTTTTTTGACCAGATAATGGTGTGGCTCCAAACATGGTGGATAAAGATGAAATTAATGGTCGCTATTGAGTTCCTTAAGGTCTCTTATCTTGTTGCTACTTCACTGCTCGATGAAATCGGCTTTAGCGCACTCTTTAGTCAGCTATTTAACCTCCTACCTTCTGAACTTAGATATTGGGGGGTGTTATTCAAGGTTCCTGAGGGAATGGCCATTTATGTTAACTGTGCTACCACTGCACTTGTTATGCGTATGTCGAGGTAATTCATGGCTATTAGTATTCGTACTGGCGGTAATGGTTCTTACAAATCAGCGTATACGGCTTGGTTTGTGATTCTTCCTGCTCTTAAGGCTGGTCGCGTTGTGGTGACTAACTTTGAGGGTATGCAGCCATTAGAAGAAATTGAGGAGCGATTAAACATCAAGTTTCCATCGTCTGCTAAGTTGATTCGTATTTTCTCTCGTTCTGAGATTGGCATTGAACTCTGGCAGCATTTCTTTTGTTGGTGTCCTCTCAATGCGCTTATTGTTATTGATGAGTGTCAGGATATTTTTTCCAAGAATATTGGTTTTGATGGTCGCAAAATCAAATATCGCCCTCTTGAGGAGTTTCTTCCTCATCTACCCAAGGGTTATAAAGAGTTCTTTGATTCTCGCCATGTTCCGGTTGATTTAAGTACCCTCCAATCTTGCGAGATTGACGATTTGGGTGTTGCTGAGTATGACGCTAATGGTCGCATAATCTACCCGTTAACTTATAACGAGGGCTTTATGCGCCATAGAAAATACAATTGGGATATTGAGTTGCTCTCACCTGACTGGCAGCAAATTGATAGTTCAATTAAGGCGTGTGCGGAGCAAGCATTTTTCCACAAAAACAGGGATGGTTTCTTTTTTGCTAAGCGTAAACCTTGGATATACAAACACCCTACCAATGTGGCTAAGCCTGTTATTCCACAAAAGAAAGATGCCAACCTGTTTCCTCAAAAAATTCCTATTGAGGCTCATCTTCTCTACAAATCGACGGGTACGGGTGCCGCTACCAAATCAGGGGGTTTGAATACACTGTTTCGCTCCCCGAAATTCTTTCTCGCTCTGTTCTTAATGATTGCTTGTCCGGTGTACTTTATTTATGGCGTTATGGATTTATTTACTCAAGATGAAAGTCAGGTTTCAACAAATGAACCTGCGACGGGTGTTAATAGCCAAACTGTGGAATCTGTTTCGGTTGGACGGTCTACGCCGTCTACTCAAGGCGGTTCTGTTTTATCTAGCGGTGGGAATTCTAATCCGAATACTCAGCAAGCTAGCTCTCCTTTTGTTCCTGTAACTCAAGTTCTTTACTTTGAGGGTTTACAAAACGCGTACTTATCGGGGTTTCATAAGCGCACCAACATCAAGGAGAAGAATGGCCTTAACCTGAGAACGGCGCACTTTGATGTGATCATTAACGCTTACACCAATGATGGTTTGTATTCTCTAAACAAGCGCTATCTTGATGCGGTTGATGTTCAATTTGAGTTACTCGATGAATGTTTAATGGTTCTAAAGCAAGGTGAGCTTAAGAGCCTTATTACGTGCGAGCCATCCAATCCTATTGAGCCTCGGGAACGTGAGGCGGTTGAGACGGATGTCGCTAGCATTGGTTCAATGCGTAGCAAAGCTATGAGTGAAAATTCGTTTTTGATGTGAGGTTTTGATGTATGACTTTTATAGACAAGTTGCAAGGGATAAGCGCTGGATTCTTCGTAGTGGCTATGACTTCTCTGATTGGTATTACTGGGTTCATCAGTTGGTCTACAGTGAATCTAAAGGGCGCTGAATTGCTCTTTTGGGTTTCTGCTTCTTTTGAGTTTTTAGATTTGCTCTGGATATTCTCTTTGGGGATTTTTCTCGGTTGGTATTTGTCTCCTCGGAATCAGCCCCGCAGGGATAAGGAGTTGCGGAGCGACGACGGGGCACCAAGCCGCCCACTAAACTAAAGATAGCCTTCCCACTTAATCGGCGCGGTTAGAAACCCAAATTCACTTGGTTTCTGCCGCCCACCTTTCCTGCTAAGCCATTCTAAACGACTAGGGCACTCCCAATCGTCGTTTCTCTCACACCTACCTCATAGTGCGCCAAATCAATCGAGAGTCGAGATTGATTCTCTTGTAGTGGCTAAGGACAAATGACGACGACGAAAACTGAGGAGGAGGATTGCGGACGTGCCGCGTCATCCCCGTATAGTAATACGGGGTGAAAGTCTTCACTCCATAGTTACTGATTTTCCCTTTCTTTGAAAATAAAAGCCCCCATTCGGGGGTGCTATCTTGATTTTTGTAACAAAAATAAATAACATGATTTGCGTTAACAACAATCAAAAGACTGGAAAAATGGATAATATGACACTCAAGCAAAGACAAAGTTTGCCACTAGATGCAAAGATTCAGATGACCAAGTTAAGAGTTCGCCAGTGGTATGATCATTATGATGGTGATGTTTATTTAAGCTTTTCGGGCGGTAAGGACTCCAATGTTTTGGGGCATATCATTCGAAGTATGCCTGCCCCTTACAAGTACATACCTATGGTTTTTGTGAATACAGGTCTAGAGTTTCCGGAGGTTCTTAGTCATGTTCGCAACCTAAGCCATGAGGGTTGGAACATCGAACAAATTAAGCCATCAAGGACTTTTAAGGATATCTGGGAGAATGACGGAATTCCCCTTGTCTCTAAGCGTGTTGCAAGACAAGTTCGAATAGCCAGGGGGGAGCTTGGTGGTGAGCAATCAAAAAGATTGGTTCTAGATGGCATCAAGAAAGATGGAACTAAAACCAATTCTCAATGGAAAATGTCAGAAAAATGGAAGTACCTTATTGATTCGGACGTAAAAATCTCTGACACATGTTGTGATTACCTAAAGAAAAAGCCTTTTATAGCCTATGAGCAAGAGACTGGCTTTAAGGTTATGACTGCCATGATGAATTCTGAGGGTGGCACTCGTGAAATGATACAACGTTGCAATATGTTTGATGTTTCTCGCCCTAAGTCTTCTCCAATGCTTTTTTGGAACGAATCAGATGTTTGGGAGTATGTTAAATTTTACAAAGTTAAGTTGGCTGATGTTTATTATGATAGGTCAGTTGTTCATAACGGTAAGACCATATGTGTCAAAGGTGAATCTAGGACTGGCTGTATGTTTTGTGCTTTCGGTCAACATCTGGTGAAAGATGACTTAACTAAGTTCCAGAAAATGCAGCTTACACATCCGCGTCAATACAATGTCATTATTAATAGAATGGGTCTTGGCAAAGCGTTAGACTTGATAAGTGTTAACTATAAATATGACTTTGAGTTAGAATCTCCAAGTATTCATCAATCATCGGAGGTTATTGAATTGTCGGAGGTTAAAGGTGGTCATGGTGGTAAGCGTAAGGGTGCTGGGCGACCTAAGTCTTTACCAACAACTTTAGTTCGCGTTCCTGTTGAGATAAAGGACTTAATAGGACGGGTCTCCAATGACTATAAATCTATGAGTGAGGGTCAGCGCTTAGACCTCATTAAGGATATTGAGTTGCTTCTTGAAAGTAGTTACAAGAAACAAGCGTAAAAAAAAGGGGCTATAAGCCCCCTTTTTTATCTCTTCATTTTAGCAATTACCCTTGCATATCTTAGTAGCCTAGTTACGTTTTTCATGTCTGGTTCGGCTCCTATCTCTAGGAGCGCTATTCCGGTGAGTATTTCTTGTGGTGTTACGAGTTGCCCCGTCGGCAGTTCTAATGTTTCTTTATGCATCTTGAAGTGCTCCCAAGCTTCGGAGGTGGCTAGTTCCCTCCCCTTGGTCATTCTCATCAGGCGTTTGCATTCGGGCGGTATGGGTTTTCCATTATCCCAATTTTTGACCGCTCTCACACTTTTAAAACATAGTTTTGCTGTCTCTTCTACACTTAAACCGCATTCAAATTCACGAAAAACGTAATTCTTGCTCATTTTTCGAAAGTTCGTCATATATACCCTGATAATCAAAAGGGTGTATATGTAATCTGTATGAAACATTATTCAACATAACGTCGCATAATGCGCACTGTAATAGTGGTTCCTGTGGACTTGTAATCACTAGAGCCAATCCGGCACAAGCCATTGAGATTCCAGACAATCCAAGCCCATTAAACTTTTTTGCAGTTCCTTCCCATACTGCTTTTATCTGTGGATTATCATTGCTTCAAGCCCACAATGGTACCTCAGGTTGAAGCAATGTTTGGAACGGCTATACCAAGCCTTATCAACTATCTCGTGTATACGTCAGTGTAATAATTTACTTTTTCATGAAAATTTGAGGCGTAAAAACCGAACCTAATGACCAAGGATTCGGTTTATTGAACTGTTGTTTTATTTATGACTTAAGTCTTTAGTATCACAAACCGAGGTCTCTTTTCATATGGTCGCTTAACTCTTCGGATGTTCGTACGTTTTGCTTTCTTGAGTACCGATGCCTTAACTCACCACCAAACAACACACGAAATACTCTAGTATAAAAATTTATGGTTTGTACAACTAACTTAGAAAAACTTATTTCTGGCAAGGCTAATTGTTTCGTATTTTGTTTTATTACTTTCATATTCATAAACCTCAACATAATTTGTACTTAAATTTGATAATGCAACATCGATTACTAAAATAATTTTATTTATATTTTTTGGTACAGTAACTTCATTATGGATAACGCAAGCCGATTCAATTAACATGCTACCTTTACTTTTATTCAAAGATGTTATTTTTGATATAATGTCAACCTTACAGTTCCTATCGTTGACTAAAGATTTAATATCGTCACTGCCTGAAACGTTAATAATCCCATTTTTTATATTATTAACAATCTGCTCCAAGTGGTATTCAGAAACCACTTCTTCGTAACTTTTAAATATCATTTTCCCCCTCCGTTGATGCAAGTTATACTGTTCAGCCTCCAAAAAGACAACGTGACTCAGAGTTGCAGATAGGTAACAATCATGGAATGGCTCAATAGCGAACTCATCAACTTCGCGGCAATATGCAAACACCTCTCTTTAACTGAAGCAGCTAAGGAACTTGGAAAATCAAAGGCTCAAGTCAGTCGTCAACTCGCGATGCTTGAAACTGCTTTAGGCGTAACATTGGTGCATAGAACGACTCGAAAGCTCGTCTTAACTGACCATGGGAAAAGTATTAGTCCTCTGGCTCTTGAAACATTAAGTAAGCTACAAGAACTAAACTATAGAGCCAGATCACTGAGTGACTGTATTAGCGGTAAATTCAAGATAACAATGCCAAACTCTATAGCTTCATCAATTTTCGGCAGTATTTTGAGAAAATTACAAGAGAGATACCCTGCGGTAATTTTTGAAATTTCGTCTAGTAATAAGGTCGAGAATTTATTAGAAAGCAATGTTGATATTGCAATAAGACTAAATGATGTTGTTGATGATAATTTAATTGCGCATAAAGTTGGGAATTATAATGATGTTCTAATTTCTAACAACAGCAATGAAAAAAGTAGCACTCTTCTTATATATAAAAATCATTCGAATAAGGAAGAAATAAGAAAAAATTATTGTGATGTGATAGAGGTCGATAATACATCAATTTTATTGAACTTTGTTGAGCAAGGTGTGGGATTGGGCGTAATACCCAACTACCTGTTAAAAGGCAGTAGTCATCAAGAAATTTTAAAAGTTACCCATACATACAGCACAGAAAAGTCAATGTATGTCGCCTACCCCTATCAAAATCCATTACCGAGAAAACTGGCCGAAATTTCATCTTTCATAAGGTTAGAGCTCACAGCGATCTTAGGGGAAAAGTAACTATAATTACGGAGTCACATCCAGTTGGACTTACTCATTTGAAGTCTGCCGAAAAATGACAAATAACACTCAAAAACAAAGTTAATTTGTAACAAATTATGTTAACGACATTGTCAATTCAATTATCTCAATAGAGGAATGATGCTTTGCGTCACAGAGATCGTGGTAAAACACATCCTCGGAAATGCTTCTAATGAATGCATATCACGTTAAATAGTGCATCAATTGACTTTGACTAAAACATAAGCCTAGTACAGCCAAATAATCAATTGATTTCATAATCTGCGAGCGGTATGGTGTTTGTGACCCCCATAAAAACAAGGATATTGGCTATGGATAAATTACTGGCGTCCGCTTTAGAAATTAAACAGCGCACCATGGTTACTGGCCTTTTTGCAAAGAACGGGTTCAAAATCGCCATGACAGATTTTGACGATGTTACTTTTGAGCGAGAAGGCGTCCAAGTTAACGTACATTTTGACATGGCTTCAAATGCTGAATCCGTTTCTGTTTTGTCCAAAAAGCCATTCTCGTTAACTCGATAAACGATGTAAGCCGAACTAGCCTTTGGTTCGGCTTTTACTCATCATTGTTTAATCATCTAAGTACACGACTAGCAAATCAGCTTCTATGGCGTTCGCAAGCTTGGGGACAGAAGAAAAGAAACGACTCAACAAGCTATGATGATGGCCACATACAACGAGATCTATCCCTACTTCCTTCGCAATTCCGGAGAGCTTGATGTGAAGATCACCAATCACAACCATATTGTCATGGACTTCGTAATCACACTCGTCAGCAAGCTTTTGTAATGCATTCTGCAACTTTCGTTCTTCTTTCAACTCTAGAATAATCTTATCGACATCTACATAGACTAAGGAAAGCTTACTTTTTTCATCTTTCGCTAAAGAAACTGCTTTATCGATGACTTTTTTGCTGGAATCAGTAAGGTCTACCGCAACCAAAATATGTCCATAACTCATTACGTTCTCCTATTTTGAATGGTACTACTTTTAGTCTAGCTTATCGAACACACTAGACATCGGCTTACCCGCCGATATCTAAATGAAAACATCCAAATCCCCATCTCTAAGAGCTCAGTTGTTCGAACATATACCCTCTCACTAAACATTACACCGTAACTTAAGTTGACTTGTAAGCGATGCTGTAAAACTAAGTCCGTAGTGGCTCCTGCCTCTAAGCGCTCTGAAAATCTAGATTAAAGATCATCAAAAACTCTGCCGCAATTTTAATGATGTAGTCCCTGGAGAAGCAGTTCTGACACACCGTCTGCAAGTACTTACTGTCTTTATATGGAAGTATATATAAGCACCGAATTCTGATTTGATTTTGTGACACTGTGTCTTAATGAAAAATTCAACACATTATACTGGCTAGTTATTCCTCTTAATGGTCACTGTGTAATTTAATTACATGCAAATTACTCATCAATCTTAAGAAAGCAAATAATTCTACGATAACTCACTGATTAATATCAGATTTAACCAAGATCAACCTGAACAACCATAAAATCGCCACTGAAGCACGTTTATGGATAAAGATGAATTGGTAAAATTTTACCTACTGCTTTCGTCTAAATGGTTGGCCTCTTTTACTGCTGTAGTTAAGAAGGTTGTGTTACGCGGTAACGGAATAACTTAAATTGATTGATGGGAAATGGATTAAGAAAGGGGTAAAAAAAAGCAGGGTCTGTGCCCTGCTTCTTCTATTAACTGCCTTGTTGTTTGGCTGCGTATTCTGCGCGAATCTGGTCTGCCACGATTTTGATCGCTTCGGCTGTACTTGTGCCCTTTGCCATCAATTCTTGAATTCGTTCTACAGCTTCTTGCTGCTCTTTGTGCGATATAGGTGGTAAATCGTCAAACATAAAAAAGGCTCCTCAATGTGAGGAGCCGACTATAACGATTCAGTTAATAGGTCGCAAGAAAATTAATGGATGCGCCCATTGCATTTTCGTTTGTGTATCTCGCAGAAATATCTAATTCAATCAGGTTCAATGGCGATAAGCCTATACCAGCCGTAATCGTCCCTTCATCATTACTTCTCGCAAGGTTTTTCATATAGCCACCTCGTAGTGCCATTTGGCGCAAAATGTCTATTTCGAAGCCAGCTCGAATCATTTGGGTGTTGTCATCAAATGAGGAAAAGCGTTTCTCTTCATTTAAGTCGTAGTCGACGCTCATGGTAAAGTAGTCTGCAACGATACCCGCACCTACTGTGTAAACAGGTCTCATACTGTATTCGTATGACTGAATCGTATCAGTGTTGTACTGGAACGATTTGGTTTTCACGTCTCTTCCAATCAAGTTTTTAGCCGAGATACCCAAACGATATGGACCGAAGAACCAAAGTGCACCCGCATCTAAGTTAAACATAGTTTCAGCAGTTTCGTGTTCACGGAGATCTTTGGTATCAAAGTTTTTAAAGCTGGTCGCATACGAATATGTATAGATGCGCTGCAGTTTTGGGGTGATACCAAAAGAAAGATGCTGATTCATAAAGTTGGTGTACTTGGCAAGAGACACCCCCGCCTCCGCTACGCCAATCGAAACACCTTGAACATAGCTGTCTGTTAGTGGATCGACACCTGATGTATCAACATTAGGTTGAACAAATGACTCTGTGTAGAGTTTTCCGTAGACAGTTGCTGATAAGAATTTATTTGGAATACCAACGGCAACGACACCACCTAAGTCAAAATCCATTTTTTTGCCGTCAATAGCATCCATGGATTTTTTGATCTCATCAACATCGGTCAGCTTACTAATGCGCTCTATTTCGTCAATAAGATCATATTGATCGTCATAACTTATACCGAAACTTGGAATAATCATACCCGCGTCGTCATTGCGGCGGTAAATTGCAGTCAACGCAGGGTTGAAAAATGGAGCGGTCAGATAAGAGGCAGAAACGGTACCAACACCACCCATTGCATCGCTACGTGCTTCAATAGCATAAGTCGCAGCAGAAGCGACATTCGCAAATAGTGATGCTGTAATGGTGGTGGCTAAAATTTTGAATTGGGTTTTCATACTACACTTGTGTTTTTAGTTCTTCCTGAACTTATATCGGCACAAATGTTATTTCTTTAATTATTCTTCCTGAGAAAGATCATAAGTACGGCTGATTGTTTGAGCTTGCTCAACAATTATGTCCCCTTGCCAACGTCTACTGTTGATACTTACCGCTAAAACATATCTATCGTTTGGTACACCAGCTAATTCAAGTGAGTTTGGGTAATTAGATTCGTAGGTTTTCTTCCACATCTGCTCATACTGGCCATCCACATAGTCGTACAGACCGACTTCCAATTGAGGTAATGGGCAATGAGGATTGCGAAGTGCACTCTTTTCTACTTTCCAGTTCTCTTTTGATGTCCAGCGAACATATTGGGAGGAGTTTGAGTCTCCGAGTATCACCCAAGTTCGGTAAACTTGTTTATCTTTAGATACAACGGACAAGTGATACAAACCGGCTTCCAGTTTACCTGTGAGGTTGTATCGCTTGAGAAAACTGCGTTCGTTTGCTATTTCTGTCCCATCAGCTTGCTCTTCATAACTGAAAGAGCTGTCACCAGATATAGACTCATCAACCCAACGACGAAACGATATGTCCTCAATATCTGTTGTCGCTCTAAGTTTGATCACCAAACGGAAAGTATCGCGCCCCGGACTTTGGATAGTTTGACGAATCACGTTTACGCCACTGATCCAATCAGGCAAGGTAACACCTGTCAGTGATTTGCCACAATTTTTCGAAAGAGATTGACCGAGTAAGTCATTGAGATGAGGAGTTAGATCTTTGCTTGGCTCTGTTTGCCATAACTCAACCAACGAGTTGAACATCCCTGCGAGGTCATCTTCAAGCAGGTGTTGATGAGCTTGTGTCAGTGGCGTATTGGTTTGAAACCAGTCCATCGCTTGGACTGGTTTCACTAACGCTAACGAGAGAACTACAGGAAGTAGCGTTTTCATTATCGATTATGCTTTCATCTTGTAGCCTACGCCACGAAGCGTTTCGATTTCAAGGCCTGGCAATTTCTGACGAAGTTGAAGTACGTGGGTATCTACAGTACGTGTTGTAGGGAAATGGTTGTAACCCCATACATGGTCTAGTAGTTCATCACGAGTAAAAACGCGGCCTAGGTTTGACGCCAAGAACAGAAGCAAATCAAACTCAGTACGAGTTAACGTGATCAAATCACCTTTGAAGATAACTTCACGTGTTGCGCGATCGATCTCCAGATCTTTCGTCATCACTTTATCTGCATTAGCTTGATCAGCAGAGTCAGGCGCACGCAATTGAGCACGAATACGCGCGAACAATTCAGCTTCTGCAAACGGTTTTGTAAGATAGTCATTTGCACCAGAGTCTAAACCAGCTACCTTATCTTTAACGGTAACAAGAGCCGTTAACAAGATAACTGGAACGTCTTTAATTTTCTTCCATTCAGGGAGATGTTGTACGGAGTCACCGTCAGGTAGCTGGCGATCTAGGATGACAAGATCCGCTTTTTTCCACTGAGGTTCGACGTCGGCAATACGCTCCACATGTAAACACTCATATCCTGCTTGTTCCAGGCTTACTAACAGGCCATCAGCCAAGTTTTTATCGTCCTCAACGAGAAGCAGTGTCTGTTTCACAAGGTATCTCCAATATAAAGGTTGTAGGTGGTCCCATTAAGGACATTTTTCCGCCCATGCGGCCTACCATAGATTCAACGATTGTTAATCCAAGTCCTAACCCGCTCTTACTTACGAACGGTTTTCTCAAATTTGCCCAGTCTTTAGAAGTCAAATCACCGGCATCTCGGACTTGGAATACGATTTTTTCTTCACTGGTTTGAACGTTCAGTTCAACCGGTGGAACGCCATACTTGAGTGCGTTTCGCAATAAGTTATCGATACATGTTCCAAGCCAGTAAACGTTAACTTTTGCCGCTACATCTTCGTTGATGTTGAAAAGCACAGCGTTATCAAATTCTTCTTCAATCTTATATTCTAGCCATTCTGCTACAGATGGAACCCAATCTGTTGCAAGCATTTGGTTATCAGATTGCAAATAATCTTTACTTGCCTCCGCCAATTGACGCAATCGGCGAGTATCTTCACATAATCTTCGGAATTCGTCATACACACTTTCAGGTAAGTGCTCAAATTCTCGTCTAAATCCTTCGACGGTTAGCGATAGTGAAGCAATTGGCGTTCGAAGCTCATGCGTTAAGATCTGTAAGACCAGCATACGGCTACGAAGTTCTTCACGCTTACTGTTCCAACGGTACACCGCCCAGCCAATGACAAGCAAGATATTTGCAATGACAAGGATGATCATGCTGATCCGCAATACTTGCGAGTGATCTTCTACATCCCAACATATGTTGCCTCGTTTCACGAAACAGCTTTTGCTTTGTGACGCTAATGTATAAGAAAGACCCGCATTCGCGACGTTTTCTTGCCAAACATCTTTGGAAAATACGAAGTAACGGTCTCCACGACGAAGCCACATTTCCTTGCCTTCAATAAACATACTTGCTCCTGCAATTAGAGCATTAATGGCGTCATCGTCCATATTTTGCAAGCTTTCTAGTAGCTCGTCACCTTCTTCGTTGTCACGCTCTTTAATGTGCATGTACTGAGCAAGTTTAGGACGCAACTCGGGATACTTTTCAACATAGCGCGCCGCGTAAGTACCACCACCCGGGTGAATTAATCCACTACGCGAGAACCAACGCGGCGTTAATTGCGTGCCCTTACAAATAGCACGAGTAAATACTAGAGGCTCAGTAATTAGAGGGCTGAGAGGTAATTTCCCTCGGCATGTATTCGCCAAGCTGTAGAGCTGCTGAATATCTTTCAAAGGATAGTCAGAAGTTTGAGGAAGCAACGAATCAGGTGAAAGTAACTTCGTAGGGTAATTTGATTGCAGAATGCGTATATCATACGATTTAAGAGCCACTTCATAGTTAAATAGCTCTGTAAACGTATCTATGCGTTCTGGTAGTGAATCGGATAATGCAGGTGCCGAGAATAGTGGCAATATTGATGCAAAACCGAGCAAAAACTGTTTAATCAAACTGTTACCGTTACTTGTTTCATTAGCGAAAACTATACATCAATCTACAAGCAATTGACATTAGCTAACTTAAGGATTTGCATTACTATAACATTGAAACGGAACAAAAAAGGGCCAGCAAGTGCTGACCCTGTATAGTTTTAAAACAATTTCGATTACAACGCTTTAAAAATCGCCTCTACGCTTTCTTTAGCGTCGCCAAACAGCATCGAAGTGTTTTCTTTAAAGAACAGTGGGTTCTGAACGCCCGCGTAACCAGTATTCATTGAACGCTTGAATACGATGACGTTTTTCGCGTTCCACACTTCCAATACAGGCATGCCAGCAATCGGACTGTTCGGATCTTCTAGCGCTGCTGGGTTTACAGTGTCGTTCGCACCAATAACCAGAACCGTATCTGTTTCTGAGAAATCATCATTGATTTCGTCCATTTCCAGAACGATGTCGTATGGTACTTTCGCTTCTGCAAGTAGCACGTTCATGTGACCAGGCAGACGCCCCGCGACAGGGTGAATACCAAAACGAACTTCAATACCTTGTGAACGAAGTGCATCAGTAATTTCATGCACCGGGTACTGCGCTTGCGCTACTGCCATGCCGTATCCCGGCGTGATGATTACTGACTTCGAGTTTTTCAGCATTTCAGCCACTTCTTCAGCAGTGGTTTCACGGTGTTCGCCCTGCTCTTCATCACTTGAAATGATAATCTCTTGACCAAAGCCACCAGCAATAACACTGATAAACGAGCGGTTCATCGCTTTACACATGATGTATGACAGAATCGCACCTGAAGAACCCACCAAAGCACCTGTTACAATCAATAGGTCGTTTGCAAGCATGAAACCTGCTGCTGCCGCTGCCCAACCTGAGTACGAGTTAAGCATAGAAACAACAACTGGCATATCCGCGCCACCAATGGATGCGACTAGGTGGTAACCAAATGCGAACGCAATTAACGTCATCACGATAAGCGCGAACATGCTGCCATCTGCTTTTACGAAGTAGATCATTAGAAGCGTTGAAACTACGATCGCAGCCAAATTCATTTTGTGCTTGTGAGGAAGGTTCAGTGGAGACGATGAAATCACACCACGTAACTTACCAAACGCAACAATAGAACCTGTGAACGTTACAGCACCAATGAATACACCAAGGAAAACTTCGACAAGGTGGATAACATGCTCTGCATGCGTTGCAGCTTCTGGTGCGTCTAAGTAGCTATTGTAACCAACAAGTACCGCCGCCAAACCTACAAAGCTATGTAGAATAGCAACCAGTTCTGGCATTTCGGTCATCTCTACTTTCTTGGCGTAGAAAATACCGATCGCACCACCGATCGCCATCGCGATAATGATCCAACCAAAACCTTGAGCATCTGGGCTAAAGATCGTTGCGATCAACGCGATCGCCATACCCGCGATACCGTAGTAGTTACCGTTACGTGCGGACTCTTGCTTAGACAGCCCCGCCAAACTCATGATGAAAAATAATGCAGCAACAATGTAAGCTGCTTGTACTAATCCTGCAGACATTGTGACTCCTTATTTATCTTTTCGGAACATTTCAAGCATGCGCTTGGTTACGGTGAAACCACCAAATATATTGATACTTGCAATCAATACGGCAATAAAGGATAGGAATGACACAACGCCGTTTCCTTGTCCGATTTGCAACAACGCTCCAACCACAATAATGCCCGAGATAGCATTCGTTACAGACATTAGTGGCGTATGCAGAGCATGTGTTACGTTCCAAACCACGTAGTAACCCACCACACACGCAAGAACAAACACGGTAAAGTGAGAAAGGAACGCAGCAGGTGCTACCGATGCAATCCAAGCAAATGCGCCAACGGCTGCAACAAGACCAATCAACTTTTTAGTCGGAGAAGTTGGTTCTTCAACTTTTGGCTCTTTCTTAACGGGTTGAGCTTGCTTAGCTTGAGGCTGAGCCGATACTTGAATTGGTGGCGCAGGCCAAGTGATTTCGCCTTCTTTAATAACAGTAACACCACGAAGAACCACATCTTCGAAATCAATATTGATGTTGCCGTCTTTTTCTTTACAAAGCAGTTTAAGAAGGTTTACAAGGTTGGTTGCGTAAAGCTGGGAAGATTGCGTTGGCAAACGGCCGACCATGTCGGTGTAACCAACAATTTTAACGCCGTTGTCTGTCATGATAACTTGGTCTTTCACTGTGTATTCACAGTTACCACCATTAGCGGCTGCCAAGTCAACAATCACACTACCCGCTTTCATGCTATCGACCATTTCTTTGGTGATCAACTTCGGAGCAGGTCTGCCCGGGATTAATGCAGTTGTAATGATGATATCAACGTCTTTAGCTTGCTCTGCATATAGCTCTGCCGCTTTCTTATTGAAGTCATCAGACATTTCTTTTGCGTAGCCGTCACCAGAACCAGAGTCTTCTTGGAAATCCACGGTCAGAAACTCCGCACCCATCGACTCAACTTGTTCTTTTACTTCTGGACGAACGTCAAACGCACGAACGATAGCGCCAAGACTGCCAGCAGCACCGATTGCAGCCAAACCCGCTACACCTGCACCAGCAACCAAAACTTTCGCTGGTGGCACTTTACCTGCAGCCGTAATTTGACCGGTAAAGAAGCGACCAAACTCATGCGCCGCTTCAACTACCGCGCGGTAACCGGCAATGTTAGCCATTGAAGAAAGTGCATCCAAGGCTTGTGCACGAGATATTCGAGGAACAGAATCCATAGCAAGAACGTTAATATTCTTACTTGATAGTTGTTCCATCAACTCTGCGTTTTGAGCTGGCCAAATAAAGCTAACAAGTGTTGCACCATCTTGTAGTAACGCGATTTCGTCGATGCCTTTTTCTTCATCTACGATTGGCGCATTCACTTTTAAGATAAGACCAGATGCCCATACTTCGTCACTAGAAACAACTTTCGCTCCAGCAGCTTCATAAGCAGCATCATCGAAACTTGCTAGCACCCCCGCTTGAGATTCGATAACGACGTCGAATCCCAATTTAATTAACTGCTCAACCGACTTCGGCGATGCAGCCACTCGCGATTCACCCGCGAGTATCTCTCTAGGTACACCGATTTGCAAAACGCATACTCCTTGTATACATATCAATAAATTAGTCCCAAAACAGAGCTGTGCTCTACTCTAATTCTTTTTTATTTCTATCTGTTTACCACGCAAGACAATTGCAAACGAAAGATGGTGTTTGGGGCCACCCATTTGCACAATAACACCTTGACTAACAGCCCTGTTATTATTCTGTTTGTATCGAACGTGGGTTATGACTTCAAGTGTTTTGTAATTTAAATACTAAATTTCATTACATATAACGCTAAGTAATCAAAGATTCTCGCTTTGACCATGAAAAATAACAACGCTTTGTCACACAAGACCGAGGTCTAACCAGATCGTCGGAACTACTTAGTTAACAGACATTTAAGCTAAAAAAAGAAAGAGCCATCAGCATATACACTAATGGCCCTCGTTAAGATGATTCGTATCAAGTTGCAGCGAATTGTTAATCGAAGATTTTGTCGCCCATTTGATCGATAAACATTTGAGATTTCTTCAACATCAGCTCGTTTGCATCTCCCTCAGAAGCGAGCAAATCAGAGCGGATGAAACGATGCGTTTTGACTTCTCCATCGTAGGACTTTTCAATGCGTCCTGCGATTCTGTATTGACCGCCTTCTGAAATGCTCTCTTGATAGATCAGAAAGCCTTTGTATTCGACAGGCTCTACCGTTTTTACTTCAGCAGTTTTTCCACTGCCACCAAACAAGCGTGAAAAGAATCCCACGATTCCTCCTTGGGTACGATTACTCTATTGTTTCGGTTCTGCGCAAACGCCAATCACCTAATGTTGACGTTTAAGATTGGTTTCTCAAACCAGTCCAGCTCTTTGTCATCATCATAACTGGTATGAGAGAAAATGACAGGCACATCATTATCGCGATTCTTACGTCTGTCTTCTAAAATCATAGCGGCAGCATTGTGTACCGCGACATCCACGCTTTGCTTGAACTGAGTGAGTTTTCTTTCCGGTAGTGCAGAGAGAAAATCAATATCATGACGAATATAAACAGGTTTAAGCTGAATCAGCGCGAGACAGGCAATATCTGCCAACTGCTCGTTATCGAATTGAGAAGTGTATTGGTCTGAACTTAGCACTTGACCAACGAGGGTTTCCATATAGTTATGTACGTCAGAACTGATCTGCATTGATGATTCTCCTATGTTCATTGTGAACAAGTATAGCAGCCGGTCGTTTTGAACAACTCATTGATTGCTCTTAATTTAATCAATCTCTCTCTTTTTGTTGCGATGCGAGCCAAAATACTTGGGAAAATACGTAAATACACGTATTCTTCTTAAATCAAAAAGCTGGAAAATCAAATACTCACCTTACTCAGTATTGATTGAATGCTTAACGTAACATACTAGATATAATCAACTATTTGCAGGCAGTTTTTAATAAATGTCCTCATCTTTAATGACGTCATCAGGCTTTAGATTTTTATTCCCGATCGCACTATTAGGTATGGTGAGTGTTGGTATGGGCAACATCATTCAGATGACTCAATCCAACTGGGGTATTGCTGCAAACCTACCTTATATCTTGCTAGGTTGTGCGCTCGTGCTTTGCTACTCCTTTAAGCAAGGCAGAGAGTCAATGGTCTGTTTATCCATGTTGGTGGCATACTTTGTTATTCAGCATCGATTGCAAGTCCCTCTAAACAGCGGAACCGCGTTATTAGAACTCACTATTCTCGCTACCCTGCTTCCTGTCTCCTTTTTGACGGTCTTTCTGTTCAACAAAGATGGATTCGATTCAAAAGCCATGTTCATCTATGTTTTGATGCTGGTGATGTTCATCTTGTGGTCCTACATCATCTTGGCTTATTACGTTGATGGTGGCTTTGAGCAATGGACCAGCGGCATTTTGTTCATTGTGCCTAGCGTATCTAAGCTGCCGTTTATTCTTGTTTTGTATTGTGTTGGTATTGTGTGCTTTCTTGGTATTCTGCTGCTGAAAACCAACAAAATCATCCATGCGATGACCTATTCTGCAATGGCTTTGGCTTCCGCGACATTCATCTTCTTTGATGTGCAGTACATTTCCAGCACCATGTTTACGCTTACTGGTCTGCTCATAATCATCTATTCAACCTCGGCGAGTCACCAACTTGCGTTTACTGACAGCCTAACGCAGATTCCAAGCCGCAGAGCATTAGATTTAGATCTAAAACACATGGGCAGAAAATTCACAATTGCAATGCTCGATGTCGACCACTTCAAGAAATTTAACGACACGTACGGGCATGACATCGGCGATGATGTGCTCAAAATGGTGGCTTCAAGATTGATGAAAACACGTGGTGGTGCGAAGGTTTATCGCTTCGGCGGCGAAGAATTCACCATGGTCTTCAAGGGAAAAAACGTTGAAGATTGTCGCCAATATATAGAAGAAGCTCGTAAAGCTATCGCTGAATATGAAATGATCCTTCGTGACAAAGCCTCTCGCCCTGACGATCACAAGCAAGGCCAGCAAAACCGAGGTACCGAAGACATGCAAAGAGAATCGGTATTCGTCACGGCGAGCTTTGGTGCTGCAGACAGCAGAAACGGAAGAGAACCTGCTGAAGTCATCAAACTGGCGGATGCGGCATTGTATAAAGCTAAAAAAGCAGGTCGAAATTGCACCAGAGTAAATCAGAACTAATCAGATAAAGAAATACAACGACCGTACTCAAATAAGTGCGGTCGTTTTGTTTAGACAGTTCAACGGCAAGTTTCGTCAATCCTGATTAAAGAACAGAACCAAACTGCCGCCTTTCAGATCACTACCATAATTGATGGTTAAACCGATACCAATATTGTCTATCCAATCGGACTCAAACGGTGGAGTCATCAACCATCCAATACTGCCTTCATAATAATTCGTGGTATTTAGCGGATCGCTCGTATCGCCACCAATATCGATTCGACTAAAGCTGGTATAGAAAGATTGAACTGTCGTACCAATATGAGCGACGTCGTAGAAGACTTTGATACCATTTACCCAATACCAACCTTCCGGCTTTCCTACATTCCCGTTATTTGCTTCACCCCATCCAGTTCCATAGAAGTAATGTGGCGATATCCAGAGATACCATTTACCCCATGATTCTTGCTCAAGGTATTTTAACTTGGCGTTAAGCTGTCCGAGCAAAGCCCAAGCGCTGGTATTTATCAATGCACCATCCAAGATAGGTTGGAGTGCCGTAATTGCATCACTTCGGTAGGTATAGTCCGTTTTATAATGTATGAGGTGAGCCCCTAGCGCACCACTTAAGCTAAAGTGTTCTGTGAGCTGCTTTTCCACTTCAAACTCGTTGTACCCACCGATAAACTGCTCTTTACTTCGATCTGGAATAGGTTCTTCATTGAAGTAAACATCTTGATCAATGCCCAGCAGATAAAAGCGTCCATTAAAACGATACGTTAGTTTCTCAGTTTCGTTTTCGGCAAGGTCAAAGCTGTAAGGTAACGTGAATTCTTTGATCTCTTTGCGCAGATCCAAAGAGTCTGCCGTCCCAATATCTTCGTTACTTAAGTTGAAGTATTGGTTAGGGTCGAAATCATGAAACCCAAATGTAAATACATCGGTGTCAGTTAAAACCACACTCAATGCAAAGTTGTACTCAAATTCTTTGACTATTAAATCATTAAGCGTTTCGGCTTGTGAAGCCGCGGACAAAAGTGACAGTGTAGCTATAGCGTAACTGTTGATAACAGCTTGTTTCAACTTGCGTTTACCATTGTATAAGTATTGCGACCTAACGATTTTGAAGTATAAAGCGCCCTATCTGCCGTGGCATACAAATCTGCTTGATTCTCTTTTCCAGTGGGTTGGAACACAAACACACCCTGTGACACCGTCACTCTATTTGCAACGCTTGAGAACTCATGTTGATAGTCAAGGAAGTACATCGCTTCTTGAATGCGCTCTGCTTCCCTTTCTGCCGTTTGCGCGTCCGTGCTACTGAGTAAAACCACAAACTCTTCTCCGCCATAACGACCAACATATTCACCAGAGCGACAGAATGTTGCTTTAAGCTGGTTGGCAATCGCTTGTAAACAGCGGTCACCTTCTATGTGTCCATAGTTATCATTAAATGGCTTAAAGAAATCGACATCCAACAGTATCATCGCCATCGGCATATGGTGCCTTCCATGCCACGCCACCATTGAATCTAACTTTTGATCAATGTAACGGCGGTTGAAAAGCTTGGTCAGTCCATCCTCGTTGGCTTGTTGAGTGAGAAGTTGGTTGACTTGCTCTAGTTGAGCTGTTGCTTGTTTGAGTTCTCGACGCATATGCGCGATACGCTGCATCGCTATGAGTTTGGAGTTCAGGACGAGTTTGTCAACTGGCTTAATCAAATAGTCATCGCCGCCCGCATCGATCGCTTTCGCAATCATTTCAGGTTCTTCATGACTACTTAAGAAAATGATAGGAATCCAGCCGGGAAAAGTTTCTCGAACATGGAGGGAGACTTCAAAACCGTTCATTTCAGGCATGGAAATATCAAGCAGTACCAGTTCGGGGTCAAAGCTCTCGTAAGTATTTAAAGCTTCTATACCGCTACCGACGGCTTTGACGATATGTCCAAGCTGTTTAAGACGAATAGCCAACTGCATTCTGTCTAGTTGAACATCATCAACCAGAAGAATACGCATTGATGTCCCTGTAGGCTGCATAACGCGTTCCATTTTTATTTGTCTTTATTAAACATATACCATACTCATAGACTTGTTGCATTACGCTAAGAATTAAGTGCTATATTTTTTGTCGATTTGTCACGAATTCAAATGGTTCTTATGGTAGCTATTTGATGCATTTGGTATTACTATTCCCGCCTTTTGTAACGAGAGACACACCATGTCAGAAGCAACTAACAACGAAAGCAAAAAAATTGATCTAGAAACCATTTCTCCAGAACTACGCAAAGTTATCGAATTTGACGAAGTTCCAGAGCAAATGTTCGAAATGGTTACCTCTATCCATGAAGTGTCTGAAGAAGCTGTACGTGCGTCTTGGGACGAAATGCCTGCAAGCGCGCAAAACATTCTAGATAACTTCGAGCAGTTCCATGCTCTAGTATCAGTAGGCCAAGCGTTTGCTGGTATTAATGTAATGGAAGAGTTCCCAACTCTGAATCTGCCAGAAAACATGACAGATGAAGATAAAGAAGAGTACCGTTCGCAACTGCTTGATAACGTTCTTCATAACTGTGTTAAAGACATGGTTAAGCAACTGAAGAAAGCACGTCGCGACCCAATTCTTAAGCGTGAATTCAAAGAAGTATTTGCAAAATAATTGCTAGAATACAAATAATTAAGGCCGCATCGCGGCCTTTTTTTGATCATGTAATAAGTCGATTCTTTTATAGGTTTAATGCGGTGCTAGCGCAACGTCTCTCTGCGTGACACTCACACCTTTCACCTGAGCATAAACCTTGTCACCCACTTTCAAGTTCAAGTCATCAAGCGCCCATGGCGTAATAGTCGCCCACAAATAGCATCCATCATCTAACTGCAAAGAGACGTTAATACTTTGCTTATCATCTCCCGCGTTAAACGCTTCTATCGAATGAACTTCGGCAGGCAATACATTTCGGATTGACGTAGCTTTCGGCTGCTCTAAAGCGATGGAGACATCATTTGCACGCACCTGTAAACGAATTGGCGTGTCGGGCTCGCCATCAATCTTTTGAACCCAGAGTGACGCGTTTGGAGCCAGCTTCACACGAGTCAGCGCATATTGCGAATGGTGTGCATCGATCTTTCCTTCAAACAGACTGCTTTGATCGGAGAATGATTGCCATGGTCGCATTGCGTGAGAAGCCCAAACCTCTTCAAGTTTGCCAGATGTGGTTACTTGTCCTTTATCTATAATCGCAAGATGCTGAGCAAGCCTCAAAATCTCTTGTAGACTATGCGTCACATAGATAATGGGAATGTTCACCTTGTCTGACAACTCTTCCAGAAATGGCATGACTTCACGCTTTCTGGGCATATCTAGTGATGCGAGAGGTTCATCCATCAACAACAAATCAGGCTTCGATAACAGTGCACGAGCAATAGCGACACGTTGCTTTTCACCGCCAGAGAGTGAGATTGGGAAACGCTTTAAAAGAGGTTTGATGGAGAGCAAGTCCGTAACAGCATCAAAATACGCATCATCTTTTTCCTTCACCCCATACAAAAGATTGCCCTGTACAGAGTAATGAGGAAATAAACGCGAATCCTGAAATACATACCCGATTTTACGTTTATGCGTTGGTAAATTGATCCCTTGTTCACTGTCAAACAAGACGTGATCACCAATTGCAATTCTGCCCTGTTGTGGCGTCACCAACCCACTAATCACATTAATTAATGTGGTTTTACCGGCTCCAGAACGTCCAAATAATGCACTTATTTCGTTACGTGGTAACGAAAGATCGATATCAAAGTTAGTTTCGCCAAGCATTTGTTTGAATTGAATTTTAAGTGTCATCGCTTCGCACCCAATCTACTCGCTGCTTTACGATTCAACCACTCAGAAATCATCAACGTCGATAAAGCGAGAGCTATAGAAATGATACACAAGCGTGCCGCTTCCATTTCCGCTCCCGGCGTTTCAATAAAATTGTACATAGCGAGAGGAATGGTTTGTGTCTCCCCGGGAATATTGGACACAAAACTGATGGTTGCGCCAAACTCACCCAGACTGCGGGCAAACGACAGCATAGTGCCCGTGATGATCCCAGGAATCGTCAGAGGCAAAGTAATGGTTAAAAAGACTTTTAAAGGCGATGCGCCCAACGTGGATGCCGCGTGTTCCAGTTTAGGGTCCACACTCTCCAAACTTAACCGGACAGAGCGAACCATCAAAGGCAATGCGACAACAATACAAGCGACAACTGCCCCTTTCCAATTGAAGCTAAACACCAAACCTAAATGCTCATAGAACCAACGCCCTAAAAAGCCTTGTCGCCCTAACGAGACTAACAACAAATAACCAATCACCACTGGTGGAAGCACCAGTGGTAAATGAATCAAGCTATCTAAAATAGATTTGCCGAAGAACTCTTTGCGAGAAAGTAACCAAGCAAGAAATACACCTAAAGGAATAAGCCAAAGTACCGCATAAGCGCCAACTTTTAAGCTCAACATTAGGGCTTGGTATTCAAGTTCTGTCACTCTTTGTCCCTATTATTGAAAACAGCATTATTGTTGGAAACCGTAATGAGCAAAAACTCGCTTCGCGTCTTCCGATTTCAAATACTGGAAGAATTGTCTCGATTCCGTTGAATCTTTCACTACCGCCGCTGGATAAACGATGGCCGCGTGCGTGTCACTCGCAAACTCGCCAACAATTTTCACTTTGCTAGTCAACTGCGCATCGGTCTTATAAACCACCCCTAAAGGAGCTTCTCCGCGCTCAACTAAAGCCAAAGCAAGACGTACATTTTTTGCTGGTGCAACTTTGGTTTGAATCTCTTTCCATACACCCAGTGTAGTCAGTGATTCTTTCGCGTACATCCCTGCCGGCACAGACGTAGGATTGCCCAATGCGAGGCGACTGCCATTTAACGCCGCTTCCCAAGCTTTTGCATCCGCGAAGTTAAATACGGCTATGCTTGACGATTGAGGTGCAATAAGAACGAGGCTATTACGCACTAAATTAGTGACATTGTCACTATCTATAACGCCTTCATCAACCAAGTAGTCCATCCATTTCGTGTTTGCAGAAATAAACACATCGGCTGGAGCACCATTGATAATTTGTCGTGCGATCGAAGACGAGCCGCCATACACAGGCGTAACTGTTACGTCGTACTTTTCTTTAAAATCTTGAGCGATTTCGTCAATCGCATTCGTCATCGAAGACGCAGCATAAACTTTCAGATCCGTTGCTGCATTTGTTGAGAATGAAATGCTTAATATTGCCGCTAGGCAAGCATGCGTTTTCCATGCTTTCATAAAGTGACTCCGTACAAGGCAAGCGAAAATTCTATCTAGCCAAATGAATGCGTTCCCAGCCCGATCCGTTTTTCTAATAAGGAGCCGAGAGAAAATTTGGTTAAAGATAGCGTTTGGTTAACGAGTTATTTAAACAGAAAGTCAAGGTTCATGTGTTGTTCTATCGCATCCGCAATACGGTTAATACCTTGTTCTTTCAATACTTCAAAATCTTGCTGTTTGACCTGAGTGCCATTCACCCACTCAGTAATGAGGTTTAGCGCTTCCGCTTCGTCAAAAAATCCGTGCAAGTAGGTTCCCATAATTTGACCACATTCACTAATGGCACCGTCCCATTCTCCGTTGTCGAGTTCAAGCGGTTGTTCGTCAAGTACCTGGCTTCTACCAACATGAATCTCATAACCTTTCACCTTCGCTTTTTGGTTATTGAGATTGAGCACAGCTTCAGTCTTGGTGAGCTGTTTACTACCAGTCAGCACGGTATGAACATTCAATAGTCCCAAACCTTCGCTTGAACCCGGTTCACCTTCTACACCGTCTGGATCATCAATCGTTTTACCAAGCATCTGGTAGCCACCACAAATGCCCATTACTTTTCCACCTAAACGAATGTGGCGCAGAATGTCTTTATCCCAACCTTGGCTTTTTAGATATGCCAAATCGTCTCGTACTGATTTCGTTCCCGGTAAAATGATGAGATCGGCTTTATCGATCTTCTCACCTTTCCCAACATAGCTAAGATTAATGTCGGGATTTAAGCGTAAAACATCAAAGTCAGTATGATTGCTAATGCGCGTAAACACCGGAACAACCACATTTAACTTAACTTCAGAGTTCAACTCCTGCTGTGCAGTAATGGCGTCTTCGGCTTCTAGGTTCAAGCCGTGCAGATATGGCAACACGCCTAAAACAGGCTTACCCGTTTTTTCTTCTAGCCAATCCAGACCTGATTGCAGCAAACGAATATCGCCACGAAAGCGATTAATGACAAACCCTTTTACTCTCGTCTGTTCAGATTCAGAAAGTAACGCCAATGTTCCGTATAAATGCGCAAACACACCGCCACGATCAATATCCGCAACAATAATCACTGGCACATCGGCTGCTTCCGCAAACCCCATGTTTGCGATATCGCCTTCTCTCAAGTTGATTTCCGCTGGGCTACCAGCACCTTCGATCATGATCGAATCAAACTCTTTAGTCAGCTTAGAAAACGAATCCAACACCGTGTTCATGGCCACTTTTTTGTAGTCGTGGAAACTGGCGGCATCCATATTCGACAAAGCTTTACCTTGAAGAATTATCTGAGCACCTGTGTCGCTATTTGGCTTAATCAAAACCGGATTCATGTGCACAGTTGGCTCAATATTACACGCCTGAGCTTGAACCGCTTGAGCTCGTCCAATTTCACCGCCATCTTTGGTTACGGCACTATTGAGCGCCATATTTTGTGGCTTAAATGGGGCAACATTTATCCCTTTTCTGGCTAATACACGGCATAAACCTGCCACAAGCACACTTTTTCCGGCATCTGAGGTGGTGCCTTGAACCATTAACGATGGAATTGCTGATTTCATGAACATTTGTAAGGAGTAAAAGAAGATGAACAATCATAACGTTATCGTCAGTCCTGACTCAAGCAAATGAATGGAATATGAATGTTGAAATCATCATTGGTTCAAACTCGGTTTGTTTTAATAGCACCATCGAAAACAAACACGCATAGGAATCAAACATCATGAAAAAAACAATTATCGCAACAATTGCAGCATTGACTATTGCCCCATCTATCGCACTTGCAAAAGATCCCAGCCAAACCCCATCTAACGTGCAATTTGGCGGCCCAGTTACCGTCGAAAAGTTAGATACGCTATTGAAAGATTCCAATATGTTCACAGAGAAAGACGTAGTAGTAGAAGGTAATTTACTCCGTCAAGTTCGTGCTGATACATTCATTTTTAGCGATGGAACCGGTGAAGTTATGATCGAGTTAGACGATGACATTCGTCTAAATTCTCCGATTGACCAAACCACCAAAGTTCGCCTGTTTGGTGAGTTCGAAGGTGGCAACAAGCCAGAAATCGAGGTTGAGCAATTAGTCATTATGTAAGGTAGTCACAAATTTCGCTTTATATCAGCATGATGTAAGAAATTGTGTCTGTTAACAGATGACGGCAAGCACTTAAAATGATAGCTTTACGATTCTTGGTCTGCTTTTTGCAGACCATTTTTTTGTTCATTTTAATCATCTTGCCCGGAGACGCCATGCTAGGTAAAGCTCTAAAGGTTGCAGCCATTGGTTTGTGTGCTGTTTTGCCACTATCCGCACATGCAAATAATTTCAACTACAACATGATGGAATTTCGCATGGGCACTAGCCCTGGTACTTTTGGTGGCGAGTTCACTACGTACTTTACAGAAAACACCCACTTTGTTGCGCGCGCTGACAGTGAATTCAGTGGTGACTGGGATGTTGCTGGTGGTATTGGTTTCAATGGCCCTGCTGGTCAATTTGCTGATATTTACGGTCAGATGTTGGTACATAACATCAAAGAACACGGCAGCGATAAAGTTGGCGATGAGTGGCGCACAGAGGTCAACATCGGTACTCGCATTTGGTTTATGCAAAATTTAGAACTTCACGCGCGTCTTGGTCAAATCATGGATAACGACAACGCCAATACGATTTACAACGTTGGTGCTCGATTCCACTCGACACAACAGCTGTCTTTAGGCGCAGACTTCAAAAACAACGGTGTTTATGGTCAGCAGATCGTAATGTCTGCCCGTTTCGCGTTCTAGTGTTGATTCAGACCAATCTGATTTCTCTGTAAGATAAAAAGGCCTCCGTTGTGGAGGCCTTTGTCGTATTAAAACTCTTACTTTTTGGTCGACTTTGTTGGTTTGTCTTGAATGTACTTTTTAGACACATCCACAACGGCGATATCTCTGAAGAAGCTTCGGCCTAAGAGAATTGGAAACTTCATGTGATCGCGGTCAGCTAGAGTAAACTCCGTCTTCTCTTTGTAATCGCCGACTTGAATATAAGCAACAACAACAGCTCGTTTATCTACTTCATCAGAAGATGATTGCTTCACCTTAGCCCAACGCTCAACAGGCACTTTGAACTCTTTGCTCGTCTTACCATTGATGTCGATTTTAAACTGAACCCAATCTTTACCATCACGCTCAAAAGGCACGATTTCCGTCGCACTGATTGAAGACGTTGTTGCACCGGTATCGACTCTCGCTTTAAACGTCTGGTCAATCGCGGGCACATAAACCCACTCTTCTGAACCCAAAATCAGCATACCATCAGGTGTTTTTTGCACCTTCACAGTTTTTTTTGGTTCTGGTTTCTTTTCAGGCTTTGTTTCCGGTTTAGGTTTCACCTCAGGCTTAGGTTCAACCTCTGGCTTCACTTCTGGTTCAACCGTCACCGGTTGTTCAACTTTTGGTGTTTCTGGCTCAACAGGCTCTGTGGTCGTTTGAGTTGACGTACAAGCAATTAAACTGCCGCTCATCATAAGCGGCAGAATCAGTTTCCAGTTATTCATCCACACTCCAATTAAGGTTGAGATATTTTCTTAATTGCGTCAGCTACGTATGGAATATGAGTTTCGGTTAAGCCAGCGATGTTAATTCGACCATCGCCAACACCATAAATGCCATAATCTTCACGCAGTTGCGCCATTTGGTTTTCACTAAAGCCTAGCACAGTAAACATGCCTTTGTGACTCTCAATGAAGTCAAATTGATCTGTATTATGGTTGTTTCTCAATTCGTTACACAAACTTTGACGAAGGCTGACCAAACGTTGTTGCATTTCGCTCAACTCTTGCTTCCAGACAGAAGTCAGGTTCGCATCTTGCAGAATGGTTTTCACTAAAGCAGCACCATGATCGGGTGGCATCGTATACGTAGAGCGCGCCAACGTTAACAATTTGCCTTTCGCGTTAGTGATGTCTTGCGTGTTCTTACCCACAACAATAGCAGCACCAGTACGTTCGCGGTACAAGCCAAAGTTTTTAGAACAAGAAGTTGTAATCAACATCTCTTCGACATTATCCGCCATGTAACGAAGACCTTTTGCGTCAGCTTCTAAGCCGTCACCAAAACCTTGATACGCGATATCAACAAATGGCGTAAAACCGTTCTTTTGAGAAAGTTCTGTAATTGCTTGCCATGCGGAAAAGTCGATGTCTGCGCCTGTTGGGTTGTGACAACAACCATGCAATAGAACCACATCTGTCGGCCCTGCTTTAGCAAGATCATCCAGCATTTTTTCAGTGTCGACTTGTTTCGTTTCTGGCGAGAAATAATGGTAGAACTTAACTTTAAGCCCAGCAGCTTCCATTACTGGCTTGTGGTTCACATAGCTTGGATTCGAAATCCAAACCGTTGTATCTGGTTGTGCGACCTTCATTAGGTCACCCAGCATACGCAGTGCACCACTTGCTCCTGGCGTTTGAATTGCAGCAACACGATCCATCGCTGACGTTCCCGTCAGTAGAAGATCAATCATGCTTTGGTTGAACTCTTCACAACCAGCAAGACCAACGTAAGATTTGGTTTTTTGAGTTTCAACAACGACATCTTGAGCCATTTGAATGGCTTTCATGATCGGCGTTTCGCCTGCGCTGTTTTTGTATACGCCAATACCAAGGTCAACCTTGTTTGGACGTTCATCGTTACGGTATGCAACGGATAAAGATAAAATTGGATCTAATACGGGAGTTGGTAGATTAGAAAACATGAAAGTCATAACCCTTTGAAATTCAAGTATCGAACCTCACGTTAACACTATCGTTAAAAATGGCGAAATGATTTTTCACTTATTTCATCAATTAGAGGAGAATATTCTGAGAGCCAAGAGGTTCTGTGCGCCCAATCGTTCACAAAAAGTACGAATCACTTCTCAGGATCTCGCTCTATTCTTCCATTTTGTCTGAACTCTCTTGGCGTCATGCTCGACCACGCTTTGAAGCGCGTACTAAAGTTTGCGCTGGTTGGGTACCCGACAATCTCACCAATATGTTGAATCGGCCACTCTGTTGAACGAAGTAAACGCGCGGCATACTCCATTCGCATGCGCATCAAGTGTGCCATCGGGCTTCGACCAAATTGTTGCTGCGTTAAACGATGTAAATGGGGCTCCGAACATGGATAGAGTGCCGCTAACTGCTCAACGCTCCAGTCTTTATGTAATTGACGCTGAACGAGGTCAAATACGCGGCGAAGTTTAAGCTGATTGCGAGAAACAGATTCCGAAGACGGCATATTCAGCATCAATTCCAGTTGCGCTACGCTGTGAGCACCAACCGCACTACCGTAATCAATGGACAGATTTATGCTACGAAGCAATGTCTGAATACATGAATACATCACTTCCGGTGCAGGTGTTAGTTGATAGCTGATGTTTTCTCCAACCATCGACCACTCTTTATGTTGGGAAAGAAATACCCAAGCGATTTGCCACGTTTCATCTTCCATTCCAAACCCATTTTCAATCCCCGCAGGCACGACCACCAGCGATCCGGGTTCAAGCTCATAACGGCACGCCCCACTTTCTAACCAACCTTTACCACGCACAGTATAAAGCAGCATGTGTTTCTTCTGGTTCTTGCGATAAACGGAAAAGAAGTCACGGCAAGTCGCGATCCCACACTGCACAATGCCTCGTTCTTCCAGTGCAAGCACTCGCGTGTGATCAATGAACTCTTGATAGGTTTTCTCTGAGATGGTGTAGCGCTCTTGCTTTTCTTCCATGTCGGTGGCTCGTACTGTGAGTCATCGCGTTTTTACAATGACAAAATTTATTTGCGGGTGTTAGTTGAGAGTTTTGCAAAAGTTTTGGATGCCTTTGAAAAATACAACGCGAAATCATGGGGATAAACTACTCGCATCAATCTTTAAGGAGAAATGCGATGCTCTTAACACGCGAATACATCGATAAAGCATTTTGGCAAAAGCTGATTGCGATTGGCCTCCCTGTTTCACTGCAATCCATGCTTTTTGCGTTACTCGGTGTCGTGGATATTTTCATGGTGAGTCTACTCGGCGAATCCGCAACAGCTGCGGTCGGTGTCGGAAACCGCATCTTTTTCTTCAACCTTGCGGTCGTTTTTGGCCTGTGTGGTGCGGTAACGGTCCTGGCTTCTCAATATTACGGCTCAGGGAATATGGCGGGAATTCGTAGAACGTTGGCGCAGTCTTGGTGTATTTCCATTTTAGTGACACTGCCATTTATTGTTCTTTATGCGATTTTTGATGAAGAGATCGTCTCTTTCATGTCAGACGATCCTGAATACGTCACTTATGCACGTGACTATCTTGTGGTTACGGGCTTTAGTCTCATTGCAACGGCGATAGTGGTACCGATTGAAGCGGTATTGCGCTCCGTAGGCCAAACCAAACTGGCAACCAACGTTAGTATCTCCGCCATTGTTGTAAATGTCGTGCTGAACTCCGTTTTGATTTTCGGTTTATTTGGATTTCCTCAATGGGGCGTATTTGGTGCAGCAGTCGGTACTTTTGTTTCTCGATTTTTCCAAACTGCGGTATTGATTTACTTTTTCTGCAAACGTTATGCGCACCTGATTCCGACCAAATTCGATTGGGCACAAGGCCGTTTAAAGCAGTATCGTCAAAAATACTTTAAGGTTTCTCTACCCATGTTGGTCCACGATGCACTCTGGACTGGAGGGCTGATCGTTTACAGCATCATCTATGGTCAATTGGGCGTTTCAGAACTTGCGATCATCTCATTCTTATCGCCAATTGAAGGTGTACTGATTTCAACCTTTATGGGATTTGCGGTCGCTGCATCCGTTCTTCTTGGGAATGATATTGGCGCAAAACATTATGATCGGGTCGAGAAAACGGCGTGGTGGTATGTGTTAACCAGCGCAATCTTAGCCACCTTACTGTTTTTCCTAGTGTGGTTGAGCTCGCCTTTGATTCATCATCTATTGGTACTGAGCCCATTAACCGATGCAGAAATGGCACTCAACGTATGCTTAGTGATGGCGCTGGGTATGATTTTGAGAGTGTTCAACATGGTAGGGATTGGCGGCGTACTAAAGAGTGGTGCGGATATTCGCTACAGCATTTTTATTGATACGTTCGGTCAGTGGGCTATTGGCATTCCCCTTACCTATTACACTGGTATGGTACTCGGGTTGCCTTTGCATTTTGTCTTGATGTCTCTGCTAGCTGAAGAATTTGTGAAAGGCGTACTGACGACTTATCGTATCCAATCTAAACGTTGGATAAACAATATGGTCGAAGATGACCAAACGGTGACAGCGTAACTGTAAATGCACTGACGAACTCACACCAAAAGGGCTCACCCGTTACGCACGCGTGAGCCCTTTTTATGTTTGGAGAATACTTGGTTAGATGTCTGTAAAGCGATGAATGATTTGGTTTGAACTACCACGCCATTCGAGATTGAGGTCTTTCTTGTCTTGTTCAAACTTACCATCAATCAAAACATCGATGTATTGCACCACTTCTCTTTGCGCGTCATCCAGTTCAGCCAGCGTGTAGCCTGTCCAAACCCAGATGTCTTTACCGGGACACTCTTCTCTCACCCTTTTCACGATCTTTAAAATATGAGGCACATTAGCAGGATGAAGCGGATCTCCGCCAGACAACGACAAGCCGCGACGTTTAATGCGCGTGTCATTCAAATCATTGATGATCTTGTCTTCCGCTTCTTGCGTGAACAACACACCCGAATCCAAGCGTTGCGTCGACTGGTTATAACAGCCACGACACTGATGCACACAGCCCGACACAAACAATGTGCAGCGCGTACCCGGTCCGTTAACAACGTCAATTGGATAATATTGGTGGTAGTTCATAATGCGTCTCTTTGTTATCGCGAAAAAGAAAATCAACCTAAAGCAGGTTGATTTTCAAAGTGTTGAATCGAGTGGTAATTAACCTTATAGGTGTTTCACTCGACGTTTAACTTCTTCTTGTTTGCCGAAGTTAAACGGACGTGCATCTGGGCTGCCCAAGTAGCCACATACGCGACGTGTCACCGATACTTTGGTTGAATCGTGATTGCCACAACTTGGGCAAGTAAAGCCTTTGCTTGTACATTCAAACTCACCGGTGTAACCACATTCGTAACACTCATCAATCGGGGTGTTGGTTCCGTAGTAAGGAACGCGGGTGTAACTGTAGTCCCACACGTTTTCTAGCGCTTCTACGTTACGTTGCATGTTCGGGAACTCACCGTAACAGATGAAGCCACCGCTTGAAATTTCAGGGTAAGGCATCTCGAAGTCGATCTTGTCGTAAGGGTTAACCTTCTTCTCAACGTCCAAGTGGAAGCTGTTGGTGTAGTAACCTTTGTCTGTTACGCCTTCAATCAAACCAAACTCTTTGGTGTCGATGCGGCAGAAACGACTACATAGGTTTTCACTTGGTGTTGCGTACAAGCTAAAGCCATAGCCAGTTTCGTCAGCCCATTGGTTCACCGCATCTTTTAGATGTTTGATGATCGCGACCGCTTTTTCACGCAATATTGCATCATCGTAAACGTGCGCTTCAGTACCAAACAACGCGTTGATAGTTTCATGCACGCCAATGTAGCCTAGAGAAATTGACGCACGGCCGTTTTTGAAGATTTCTGCAATCGAATCGTCCGCTTTCAAGCGCACACCACATGCACCTTCCATATATAGAATTGGGGCAACGCGCGCTTTTACGTTCTCTAGACGAGAAATACGCGTTTCTAGTGCTTTACGAGCAAGACGTAGACGATCATCAAGCAGGTCATAGAACTTCGCTTCGCTGCCTTTTGCACGAAGCGCGATACGTGGCAAGTTCAAGCTAACTACACCAAGGTTGTTACGACCTTCATGGATAAGTTCGCCATCCTCTTCGTAAGTGCCTAGGAAGCTACGACAACCCATAGGTGTTTTGAATGAACCCGTTACTTCCACGACTTTGTCGTAGTTAAGAATGTCTGGGTACATACGTTTTGAAGCACACTCAAGTGCAAGTTTCTTAATGTCGTAGTTTGGATCTTCTGCCTTGTGGTTTAGACCGTCTTTAATACCGAACACCAATTTAGGGAATACGGCGGTTTTACGGTTTTTGCCAAGACCAGCGATACGGTTTTTCAAAATCGATTGCTGAATAAGACGAGACGCCCAGCTTGTACCAAGACCAAAACCAAACGTAACGAATGGCGTTTGACCGTTTGCCGTGTGCAGTGTGTTTACTTCGTACTCTAGCGATTGGAATGCGTCGTAACACTCTTTCTCGGTGCGCGCTTTAGCGAACTCTTCTGGCTCGGCAATGTTCCACTCTTTCGCGATCTCTAGATGTTTCTCGTAGCTTGTCATAACGTACGGAGCAAGCACTTCGTCGATACGGTTGATTGTCGTACCGCCATAAATATGGCTAGCTACTTGAGCAATAATTTGCGCCGTTACGGCAGTCGCAGTTGAAATCGATTTAGGCGTGTCGATTTCTGCATTACCCATTTTGAAGCCGTGCGTTAGCATGCCTTTCAAATCGATAAGCATACAGTTAAACATCGGGAAGAATGGCGCGTAATCCAGATCGTGGTAGTGAATGTCACCCACTTCGTGTGCTTGAACCACATCTCGAGGCAGGATGTGCGTTTTCGCGTAGTGCTTCGCCACGATACCCGCTAAAAGGTCACGCTGAGTTGGGATAACTTTGCCGTCTTTGTTCGCGTTTTCGTTGATCAAATCAAGGTTACTTTCTTCAATCAAGCCTTCGATTTCACGAGTTAGTGCACTTTGCTTTTCACGCGCGATGTCGCGGTCATGGCGATATTCAATGTAAGAACGTGCTAGGGCTTTGTAAGGACCTTGCATGAGTTCATTCTCGACCAAGTCTTGAATCTCATGAATGTGAACTTCATCGTGATCTTTTAGCTGTAACTCGACAGCAAGAGCGACATTAAGAGCATAAATGGCGACATCTTTATCTTTGTTTTCCGCTGCCGCTTCAACTGCTGCTTGGATACGATCCCTGTTGAACGGAGCTCTTGAGCCGTCACGCTTGATTACGATTGGTTTCACTTTCTTCTCCTTACCCCAGCATACTCACAGAGTTATCCACAAACACACTATATGGGGTTATTTTTTATTCTGCTAACACAATATATTGTGGCGTATTTAACGAAAAGCACCACTTGAAAACATTGATTTTGATCAATAAAGATCGGCTAGCGGACAAGAACAAATCGATCTTATTGGTACTGATCTCAGTTGCGAAGAAAACCGTGAAAATTGCAAAATTGGAACTAAATCTACTTGCTTTTTTGGGATGTCTTATAGAATAAAGGTTGGAAAGGAATACGCTAAAAACCAGGAGTGAAACAAGCCAATATGCGATCACTATTTGTTACTGCCTTATTAATTTTTAGTTCAACGTCACTTGCTCAAAACTCCATCAACTTAACCAGTTGGAATATAGAATGGCTGTCTATAAATGGAGGTAAGGTTTCGAGAACCAGTGACGATTTCGTCAAACTCAACCAATATGTGGATAAAACTCAAGCCGACATCATCGCCTTTCAGGAGGTCGACTCCAAAGCCGCGGTTCAAAAAGCTGTAGGCGATGGCTACGCGATTTATATCTCTGATCGAGCTCAATCAAACAATAAGCACCTTCAGTTTTCTGATACCAATCAGTACACTGGTTTTGCTGTGCGTAAAGACATTGAAGTGTCTGACCCAGCAGACTTCTCAATCACGCGTGGTAATAGCAAGTTGCGCTTTGCCAGTTACATCGTCGTTAACCCAAACCAAAAGGACGAGCTTCACCTACTCTCTGTGCATTTAAAAGCAGGATGCAGCGGAGCGTATAAAAACAGTCGTGATTGCCAGACACTGAGTCAACAAGGAGAAGCACTTGCGAAATGGATGAGCGAGAGAGAAAAGAAAAAAGAGCAGTATGCCGTAATGGGCGACTTCAATCACAACTTGTCGTATCAACGTGATTGGTTGTGGGCGATCATGACGCTCGGTAACGATGCACAATTGGTAACGCGAGATACCCAAGCCGATTGCAAGGTTCGCTCAAATAAGAACCCAAGCAAAACACACCAATTCCGCTCTTTGATTGATCACATTATTGTTAGCCCGCAAATAAAAGCGAAAAACGCGCATCAAACGCTGTTTAGCTCACAAGATGTTTTGGATTACAAACTGAGTGACCATTGCCCTGTAAACGCAACGGTAACGCTTAACTGAACGAACAAAATAGCCCAGCATGATGCTGGGCTATTTTATGTTGTTTGCTAGATAGACGTTTAACTAGTTAACAAGAGAAACCGTTCTATCAAAGCGCTCTTGGATTCAGCAGCACTACGTCACCCTGCTTCAACCCCGTTCGCACTCTCCCCAACTCTCCAAGCTGAATAAGCCGAGTTTCTACCTCACCGCTGTCTTGGACCACTTTTACGTAGTCCAATTGGCCAACTTGGTAAACCGCCTCTTTTGGCACGCGAAGTACAACATCGTCGGTCAAGGTCAACGCGACTTTGGCGTATGTACCTGGATAGATAGCCGTTGGCGGCTCAAATTGAAGCTTTACGGTATAACTGCGCGAGTTGGCATCTGCCGACGGCGTCACTTCTTTTACTGCCGCTTGCGCGTTGAGGTTGTAAGACGGAAAAACAACGTCCACTTCTTTATCATAAGTCACATAAGGCATGACAGACTCAGCAAAGTTCACCTCTATTTCCAACGAGTTTGGATTGTACATTGATAAAAGCAAAGCCCCCGGCGTCGCGGTATCACCTTTGTTGATGGGCTTTTGCGTGATCAAGCCATCAAACGGCGCAGTAATAATGCTGTAGCCAAAGGTCGTTTCCGCCTCGGAGACCGCCGCCTGCGCTTTATTAAAGTTGGCTTGTGCGGTTTGCAACGCACTTTCCGCTTGGTCAAATTGCGATTGAGGGATCAGTTTTTTGTTTAAAAGCGCTCTGACACGAGAAAACTCCTTTCTCGCTGCATTGAGCTGCGCTTGTGCAGAGGATAAAGCCTGCTCACTTTGACGAACTCGGGCGTCGAGATCATCGCTTTCTAGCCGCGCCAACACGTCTCCTTGCTTCACCCTATCGCCAACCTTCACCAATACCTCCATCACCGATGCCGTTAACCGTGCCGCGATATCGGCGTGCTGCTCTGCAACGACGACGCCCGGAAACTCTCGAACAACCGGTTCGCTGGTTAACATCAGTTGATGTATCTCTGCATTATTTACATCAATCTGGTTGGTTTTCGCGTCATGTTCGGTCGGCAACTTTTCTGTAAAAAATCCAGCCATATAGAGAAAAAGAAGCGCGAGTATGGCAAACAGAATCACGCCTAACCATTTGGTATCTAATTTCATTGCTCTTCCTCCATCTGAGGTAATCCATGTCCTTTGGTGTTTTGGTATGCAAGGTTGTAAACCACCGGAACCACAAGCAGCGTAAAGATGGTCGAGGCGGTAATACCGAATATGATTGCCCAAGCCAAACCGTTAAAAATTGGGTCTAACGTAATCACGACGTTACCCAGTAACGTTGTACCCGCAGTCAGCAAGATTGGCCGCATACGAACAACGCCAGATTCAATCAACGCATCATGTAAGCTACGACCTTCAGCCAGCGATTGCTGAACAAATTCAATCAAAACGAGTGAGTTACGCACCACAATCCCAGCTAGCGCAATCATGCCGATCATCGCGGTCGCCGTGAACAGAGCTGGGTTGGGGTAATTACCGATGTCACTGCTTACCACATTCAAAATCCAGAACCCCGGCATAATCCCAATCACGGTCAGAGGTATCGCCAGCATGATGATGCCCGATACCGCAGGTAAACCAGTTTGAATCAACATCACCACAAATACGCCAAGCAGCGCAGCGCCATAAGCAATGCCTAAATCGCGGAATACGTCCACTGTGATTTTCCATTCCCCCTCACCACTCCAGACCACTTCGATGTTGTCTGGCACGCTCCAAGTGAGACCAGCGCCATTGCTCAAGTACGTGCGATCTTGCCAGTGACGATGCACATCTTCCGCGTGAGTTGTATCTTGGTCAGCCATCACATCGGCAATCACTTCACCCGGAACACGCCCAACTACCTCGGCGTAGACATACACAACAGGCTTGAGGTTTTTATGGAAAATCGGTTTGTCCGCTGCGCGTTTCACAAAATGACCGACTTCAGACAACTGCACGATAGGCTGAGGAGCATCCACAACCGCCCCATTAGATTCTACTTTTGCAATGCCCGGACGGCCTCGCACATAAAGCTGCTCTAGTTGATTCAGGTTATCTCTGTCTTCGCGTCGGAGCTGCACTTCGATAGGTAATGGATCCACTTCTCTTGGATCGGCGATATAACCGAGCACTTTGGCGTTCGCGGCGGTAATAAGCGTATTATTGATATCAGCAACAGAAACACCAGACAGCGCCGCTTTTTCTTGATCAACGATGAATTGCCACGTTTCTAAATCACCTTGGATGCTGGTATCCACCTCAGAAACCAACTGTTCTTTGCGAAGCCTATCCGCGACTTTCTCTGCTTGAATCATCAGATCTTCATAAGATGTCGCTTCATCACCGTAAACTTCTGCCGTAATGGTGGCGATAACAGGCGGGCCTGGTGGCACTTCGACTAGCTGCACGTCAGCGTCAAACTTATCTGCAATCTGCTCTAAATCCGCCCTGAGTCGTGTCACCAGTTCGTGTGATTGCATTGCGCGGCGATTCTTCTCTGCAAGAACGACTCGAAGCTCGCCTTGGTATGGTTCGCTACGCATAAAGTAGTGGCGCACCATGCCGTTGAAATCCATTGGGGAAGCGGTACCTGCAAAGCCCGACACACTTGTCACTTCCGGCACCGTCATTAAATAGTCCGTAAAGTTCGACAGCGCGTTGGAGGTATCCACAAAGCTTGAAGACTCTGGCATGTTTAATACCAATTGGAACTCATTTTTATTGTCATAAGGCAGCAACTTGAGTGGAACTAAGCGAAGTGCTGGCAACAATGCTGCCAAGACGAACAACAAGGCAACCAAACCAAGGAAAAGCCATGCTTTCTTGCGGCTTTCAAGTAGCGGAATCAACACACCACGATACAAACGATACATCGGCGAAGATTGGATGTCATAGTGGCCGTTTTCCTCAGCACCTTTGAGTAGCTTCTTGGCAAGCCAAGGCGTGATCATAAACGCGACAACGGTACTAAAGATAACGCTGATCGGAACGTTGAACGCCAGTGGCGCCATGTAAGGCCCCATCATCCCAGTGATAAAAAACATCGGCGTAAACACGATAACAATCGCGACCGTCGACATTAACAAGGCGCTACGAATTTCTGCCATGGCGAGAACAATCGCATTGGTTCGTGTTAGATTTTTTCGTTTGAGGTAGCGTTCAATGTTGTCGATGCTGGCGATCGGATCGTCCACGATCAAACCTAGCGCCAAAATCAACGCAAAGAGTGTGACTCGATTGATGGAATAGCCAAATGCCAAGTCCATCCCGAGCGCAGCACCATAGCTAATCGGAATCGCGATACCAACCACCAATGCGCTTCGCCAGTTCAAGAACAAACCGACAAACACCACGACCGTTAGAATAGAGATGCCAAGGCTTGATACCAAGTTGTTTACTTTCGCATTCGCCGTTTCGCCATAGTCACGAATGACTGCAACTTGCACTTGTGGAGGAAATTGCTCGGATTGAAGCGCCGCCAGTTTATCCCGAACAGACTGAGCGACGTTAACCGCGTTCGAGCCTTTTTGTTTAGCGACAGAAATGAACACCGCTGGGTATGCTTCATCGTGGTTTTTATCGCGATACCAAGTATCGGATGTTGCCTCACCTTCACCGTCGTAAATACGCGCGACATCTTTCAAATAAACAGGTTTGCCATTGAGCACCGCGATAACAAGATCGCCAACCTCTTCGGCGTTAGTCAGAAACCGTCCCGACTCCAATGTGAAATTTTGCCCGTTTACGCGAACGTTCTTGCCTTGGGTTTTGCTATTACTGAGCTGAATGGCCTGTTCTAGGTCATCGATGGTTACTTTGAAGTTTGCCATCGCAACGGAATCAAGCTCTATCTGGATTTTTCTCGGCTCACCGCCAATCACTTCCACCTTGTTGGTGGCATCCAATGATTTAATGCCTAACGTGGCTTGGTCTGCAATACGTCTCAACTGATGGCGATCGAGAATGTCTGGTTCGGTGGAATAAATTGCGGCAACAACAATGGGTACATCATCGATTTCAACAGGCTTTACAAGCCAGTTAGTGACAGAAGGAGGAACTTTGTCTTGATTGGAATAGAGTTTGTTGTAAAGCTTAACCAGAGCATCTTCGCGGTTTTCGCCGACATAGAAACGAACGATGACTTGCGCAGCACCTTCCATTGACGAAGAATAAACGTATTCCACACCGTCAATTTGGCTAACAAGCTTTTCTAATGGTTCAGTGATTTGATTCTCAACTTGAGAAGCGCTGAGTCCGGGAGCCGAAACCAATACATCTGCCATCGGCACAACAATTTGCGGGTCTTCCTCTTTCGGGGTCAACCACAAGGCTGCGGCACCGACCACAAGCGCGAGTAAGATCATGATCGGAGGGAAAAAGCTGTTCATCACAGATTGAACAAAACTTCGCTTTAGTTTGTCGGGCATCCTTTCCCCTCCATATCAGATTGATCGTTTACGCATTCGCGGTTTTCATCTTCTTCGCGTTACGGTTAGTAATGATCGCTTTCGCGAACAGAGATCCAACTAACATCGCAAGGAAGAACACTACAATGCTAACGTTGCCTAATGCCAGACTCGCAACCGCAGGGCCAGGACAAATACCTGCCAAACCCCAACCTAAACCAAAGATCGCCGCACCAGATAACAAACGTCCGTCGATGTTCTTATTGGTTGGTGTGCAAAACGCTTCACCGCTAACTGATTGTTTTCTCGGCTTGATGATTAAAAAATAGCTTGGCATGAATACCGCGAGTGCGCCGCCCATCACAAAAGCCAAACTTGGATCCCAACTGCCAGAAATATCTAAAAATCCAATGACTTTAGCTGGGTCGATCATGCCGGACACCGCCATGCCCATACCGAATAACACACCGCTCAAAAGAGCAGAAAAACGAAAAATAGTCTTGTTCATGGAATCTCTCTTAAACTAGGTGAAGTCGAACGAATACCGTTAGGCCAGCGACGTACATAAATACACAGGTCGCCAAAATAGAGCGCTTAGACAAACGGCCCATGCCACAAATGCCGTGTCCGCTAGTACATCCGTTACCCAGTCTGGTCCCGATTCCGACCAATAAACCAGCGGCAATCACCATCCCTAAAGAAAGGTTCGCGGTACTAGGAGCCGCAACGCCCAACATCAGAACGCTAATCAAGCCACCAGCTATCATTCCAACCGCAAAAAGCAATCGCCACGAATAATCACCTTTTTTCGGTGACATAATGCCATTCATAATTCCACTGATTCCGGCAATTTTACCGTTAACCAACAACAATATAGTGGCGGAAATCCCTAACAAAATGCCACCAAACAACGATTCCCATGGAATAACGTTTAACATTATTTACCTCTAAAATCTTAGCTACGAATTAGTTACAGAAAACGCCATGAAGCGCTTTAATTAATGACTCAACTCTCGGTTCTGACAACGAATAAAACACTTGCTGTGATGCCTTACGAGCCGTGATCAATTTGTGCTTGCGAAGCACCGTTAAGTGCTGTGAAAAGGCGGATTGGCTAAGGAACGAGTTCTTTTGCAGTTCCCCAACACCAACTTCACCTTGGGTCAGTTGGCACAACACCATTAGCCTTTCCGGATGTGCCATTACTTTTAGGAGATCAGCAGCTTCATTGGCATTGCCTTTCATTGCTGCTACATCCATATCTGTATAGCTCATGACTCACCTCTACATTAAAAACTAAATTAGATATTACTAAAACAATATCTTTAGTCAACACTAAATTAGTAATTGTGAATTTAGATAAATTAACATTAGACATTTCTAATTTAGTTAATTATAGTGATGAACATCAAAGGATGGCGTTCTCAGTTTGAGAGTACGAAGGAGAAGAGTTATGACGTTAGAAAATGCAGTACGAGTTTTTGCAGGCACGATGGTATTGGTCTCGGTCATACTAACCGTGTTCGTTCACAGTAACTTCATTTGGTTCACCGTGTTTATCGGCGTTAATCTTATTCAAAGTGCTTACACGGGAATCTGCCCTGCTGCTTATTTTTTAAAGAAATTTGGTTTTAGATAATCTAGAGCGCAGTGACCTTTCACACAGGCTATTCGTGAAAGGTCAGCTCGCCCTAAAACTTGGAGTTAAAAATGACTAAGATCTTAATCGTCGGTGGTGTTGCAGGTGGTGCATCTGCGGCGGCGCGTGCTCGTCGTCTGAGCGAAGATGCCGAAATCATCATGTTTGAACGTGGCCCGTTTGTTTCATTTGCCAACTGTGGCTTGCCTTATCACATCGGCGGCGATATCCAAGAACGCAGTAAGTTACTACTGCAAACGCCAGAAAGCTTTTTAGCACGTTTTAACGTTGATGTTCGCGTGATGAATGAAGTAGTTTCTATTAACCGACAGGACAAAACCGTTACGATCAAAAACCTGTTGGATGAGTCTGAATACGTAGAACCATACGACTTCCTACTGCTTAGCCCAGGTGCTGGCCCTATTGTTCCGCCAATCCCAGGCCTCGATAACCCGCTCACCCACTCGCTACGTAACATTCCAGATATGGATCGCATCATCGAAACGATCCAAATGAACAAGCCAGAGCATGCGACAGTTGTTGGCGGCGGTTTCATCGGTTTAGAAATGATGGAAGCCTTCCACCAACTTGGCATTAAAACCTCTCTGATCGAAATGGCAGACCAAGTCATGACGCCAGTAGACCGTGAAATGGCAGGTTTTGCTCATGCAGAAATTCGTGACAAAGGTGTCGACCTCAAACTTGGCGTCGCGCTTGAATCTGTGAAATTCGTACCTAACGAGCACGTTGCAAGTTTCGACTCTGGTGAGAGTGAGAAACACCAACACCTAGAAGGTGAATTGGAGTTAACACTGAACAACGGTGAAAAACTCACTACCGATATTCTGATCATGGCAATCGGTGTGCGTCCTGAGACAAAACTGGCGCAAGAAGCTGGCCTTCAAATTGGCGCGCTAGGCGGTATTTACACGAACGAATACATGCAAACCAGCGATCCTTCGATCTACGCTGTCGGCGATGCGATAGAAGAGAAAGACTTCGTGACAGGCGAGCAAACTCTAGTGCCACTTGCAGGCCCGGCAAACCGTCAAGGCCGTATGGCAGCGGACAATATGCTCGGCCGCAAAGAAACTTACCAAGGCACACAAGGGACAGCGATTTGTAAGATCTTTGACCTTGCAGTGGCTTCTACCGGTAAAAACGAGAAGCAACTAAAACGCGCTGGTATCGCATACGACAAAGTGTACGTGCATCCAGCAAGCCACGCGAGTTACTACCCTGGCGCTGAAGTGGTGTCGTTCAAAATGTTGTTCGAACCAAAATCAGGCAAGATTTTAGGTGCTCAAGCAGTTGGTAAAGATGGCATCGATAAACGCATCGACGTTATGGCTGTTGCACAACGTGCTGGCATGACGGTTGAACAACTGCAGCATCTTGAACTGACTTACGCGCCACCTTACGGCAGTGCAAAAGATGTGATCAACCAAGCGGCATTTGTGGCAAATAACATCATCAAAGGTGACGCAACGGCGATTCATTACGATGAAATCGACAACCTGACTGAAGATCAAGTTCTCCTCGACGTCCGTAACCCGGGTGAATTGGAGTCGGTTGGTTATCTTGAAGGGGCAATCAACATTCCGGTTGATCAGCTGCGCCATCGTATGAGTGAGCTACCAAAAGACAAAGAGATTGTGATTTACTGTCAAGTAGGCTTGCGCGGTAACGTGGCATACCGTCAACTTGTCAACAATGGTTACAAAGCTCGTAACTTGATTGGTGGTTACCGTACTTACAAGTTTGCAAAAGCGTAATGTAATCTTCGCAAACATTAAATCGGTTTGATTTGAGAAATAAACCTTTTTTTCTTATCCCGAATATTGTAGCGCTGGTTTGGTAACTATTCCGTTCCCACCAAAGCGATCTTATCGGATGTCGATTTTTCCAATTTGATCGCAATAAACTTGGAGGTTGGCGTAAACGTTCTATCCCCATAACTGTCCAAAGGAACCAATGGGTTCGTTTCTGGATAGTAAGCCGCCGCCTGACCTGCTGGCACATCATAGGCAACAAGCGTAAATCCGCTTACGCGACGCTCTACGCCATCTTCCCATAATGACACCATGTCCACTTTGTCGCCCGGTTCAAAACCGAGTTTACGAATATCCGCTTCATTGATAAACAGCACTTCGCGCATACCAAATACTCCACGATAACGGTCATTCAAGCCGTAAAGTGTCGTATTGTATTGGTCATGTGAGCGCATGGTTTGCAAAATCAAATCTGGCTTTTGGCCTTTTTCGAGTATCGCTTCGCTGATCAACTGCTTCGGCAACTCGCTAGAGCTGAACTGTGCTTTGCCGCTTGGTGTATTCCATCGACGCTCGGCAGCTGGGTTTACCAAGTGGAATCCACCCGGGTGCTTAAGCTTATGGTTAAAGTCGGTAAAGCCCGGAATCGTGTCGGCAATCAAATCGCGAATACGGTCGTAATCTTCAATCGCCCACAACCAATCAATTGGTTTTGCCCCGAGTGTAGCATTGGCAATACCGGCAATAATCGCTGGTTCTGAACGCAAATGCTCCGAACGCGGTTTTAGCTGACCAAATGAGATATGCACCATGCTGAAAGTATCTTCAACCGTCACACCTTGTGGGCCCGTCGCTTGCTGATCAATTTCAGTACGGCCTAAGCATGGAAGAATAAGCGCATCTTTACCTGTGACAAGGTGAGAACGATTTAACTTCGTCGAAATGTGTACGGTTAAATTACAGTTTCGCATCGCGTTGTGCGTACGTTCTGTGTCTGGCGTTGCTTGTGCAAAGTTACCGCCCAAACCGATAAATACTTTCGCTTGCCCTTCTTCCATTGCTTTAATGGCTTGCACAGTGTTGTGGCCTTCACCACGCGGGACGGCAAAGTTAAATCGACTTTCGATGCGATCTAACAATAGATCCGACGGTTTTTCATCAATGCCCATCGTACGGTCGCCCTGTACGTTACTGTGACCACGCACTGGTGAAAGACCCGCGCCCGGCTTACCGACGTTACCTCGTAACATTTGCACGTTTGCGACTTCTTTAATGGTTGGCACAGAGTGACGATGCTGAGTCAACCCCATCGCCCAACACATGATCACACGTTCTGCACGTCGATACATGCTCGCCACCATCTCGATTTCACTTAAATCAAGACCCGATTGTTCCGCGATCTGTTCCCAAGAGGTTGCGTCCACTTCAGCCAAATACTCATCAATACCTATCGTGTGTTGTTTGATGAATTCACGGTCAAATACCGCTTTGCCACCGTTTTGCAATGCCTCGCGTTCCCATTGCAACAAGAATTTCGCGATGCCACGAAACACTGCCATGTCTCCGCCCAAAGCAGGACGCAGGTACGCCGTGTTTGTAGGTTCTGAGCCGTTACTCAACATCTCTATCGGCATTTGTGGGTTTTGGAAACGCTCTAATCCGCGCTCTTTCAGCGGGTTTAGACAGATAACCTGAGCACCACGTTTTACCGCTTCGCGCAGAGGTTCAAGCATTCGTGGGTGATTCGTGCCCGGGTTTTGACCAATCACAAAAATCGCGTCGGCTTCTTCAAAATCATCAAAGATCACTGTGCCTTTACCAACGCCAATGGTGTCTTTCATCCCTATTGCACTGGCTTCGTGACACATGTTGGAACAATCTGGGAAGTTGTTGGTACCGAATGCGCGCACAAATAGCTGATACAAAAACGCCGCTTCGTTGCTTGCACGGCCAGAGGTATAAAACTCCGCTTGGTGTGGTGAATCCAATTGGTTGAGATGTTTAGCCACAAGAGAAAAAGCCTCATCCCAAGAGACTGGCACATAGTGATCGGATTCAACATCGTATCGCATTGGGTGCTTGATACGGCCTTGGTATTCCAACCAGTAATCGGTTTGCGTTGAGAGAGAAGAAACGCTGTGATTGGCAAAAAACTCAGGATCAACCAGACGATTGGTCGCCTCCCAGTTTACCGCTTTCGCGCCATTCTCACAGAAATTGACTTTACCACTATCTGGCGACTCGCCCCATGCACATCCCGGACAGTCGAAACCGCCATTTTGGTTGGTTTTGAGCATAGTGCGAATGTTTTTAACTGCATTTTCACTGCCCCACCAACTTCTGGTTACGGCTTTCAGTGCACCCCAACCACCAGCTGGACCTTTGTATGCTTTTATTTGTTCTTTTTGGCTCACGACTTTACTCCTCGCAGATATACCAGCAAGCAGGGTGCCCGTGAAAACAAGCGCGTTATTTATTGAGATAATGCGGAAGTATTGAAGGGCTTAGTTTCTAATCCATGTATTTTTTAATCCAAATAAGTAACCACTCAACATGCTCTCGCTTGTCCGAGTGTTTACTTATCTAGATTCTTGATATCGGATACCCGCCTACTGTTTCTAAGACTGTTAGATTCAATTTGCATTGTTGCGTCTTGATCTAAATCAAAGATTAAGTCGATATTCAATATGCGTCCAATTGATAATCCTGACCGAGTGATAAACAAAATCTATGACGAATTTTTCCACTGACGGTCATCACATTTTTAATCAATACAATTTATGAGGTTAATCGTTTTCCCATTCGATTCCACCTAGTTCGCTTAACGAACTCAATAAAATCGGCCCTCTTGATAATAGATAATATCTATCACACTATAGATACTTTAAATTTGACCCTAATTAATATCAGGAATAGCCTTGATTCAGATCAATTTTGAGTGTGGTTTTATTCTTGACTTGGTTTTGGTTTTTCATTCCCCAGTTAAAACGCTCCAGCGCTTAAAAAGTACGGTAGTGCTGTGCCCTTTTTAGGGAGTTCCCCCGTACATGTGACTCACAACGCAAGGTTAACAAGCCATTATGGATATCAAACAACTTAAATATCTCATCGCACTTGAACAGACCAAACACTTTGGTCAAGCCGCCGCATTGTGCCACATTACGCAGCCTACTTTGTCCATGAGAATCCGAAGCTTAGAGGAAGAACTCGATCTCGAATTAATCCAAAGAAGTCAAAGATTTGAAGGATTTACTGAAGCCGGAGAACGCATTTTAGCTTGGGCAAAAACCGTCTTAGCAGCTCATGATGGATTGCAAGCCGAAGCCGCCAANTAGGCTCTCTTCGGCTTGGAATGGTGCCACTCGCCAGCCAAAACCCTATGCAATTGCTCAAACCATTAGCTCAACAGTTCCCTGAGTTACGCTTTCAAATACTCTCCATGACGACCGAACAGATCATAGACCAACTCAATCGCAATCAACTTGATTTGGGGATGTGTTATGTCGATCAAGTTAACACCGCTTACTTCGATGTTATCGAGCTAGATTCGACCAAACTTGGCGTTTTATTCGATGAGCGTCATTTTGATTTTGCCGAATCTGAAGTGTTGTGGGAGTCACTCAATAACATTCCGCTAGGGCTGCTTTCAAAGGGTATGCACTATCGCCACTCCATTGATCTTAGCTTTGTGAGTAAAGGGCTGGTTCCGCAAACCGTCATTGAAAGTAACTCCACCTTTCACTTGATCCAAGCAGTAACCAGTGGCCTTTGTTGCGCCATTATGCCGCTGAATTGTGGATTGGAAGAGTTGAACGATACGCTTCGCATTATCCCTATCGAAGAAGCCGCCGTTCACGCCCCGCTAGGTTTGTTAAAGCGAAAACAAGAACCCTTCTCCGCGCTAACCGATCAGTGCTTCGCAGAAGCAAAAAACATATTCAATCGATAACAAGAATCCACACGTCAATTTTTGGCATACATAACGGCTTATGAGGTGATTTCATGAGATGTACTACTCAATCTTATTTTGAACTGTCCGATTTCAATCAAGCACCACCTCAACCAAGTGCGTTCAATTACCGAGAATTGATTGATGGCCGCCCAGTACAACAAATGTCGCTGGCGAGTGAATCCGCCTTAGCTATCAGCTACAACGGCATTAGCCAAGCGGTCATGATGGTGACGCCAGGCCATCTGGAAGACTTCGTGAAAGGATTTAGCCTAAGCACAGGCATTGTCCACGACTTCAAAGAGATCAAAGACATTGAAATTGGTGGCGATCACGAATCTCACTATGCGGAAGTGGAAATCAGCAACCGCGCTTTCTGGGCGTTAAAAACACAGCGCCGAAATCTTGCTGGCACAACCGGATGCGGGATTTGTGGCGTCGAGGCTCTGGAACAAGCTTTGCCTGATTTGGCGCCGCTGACACCGTCTCTTCCTCCGCGCTCCGATGTATTTGAAGGGCTGCGAGACAAAGTCGCACTGCATCAAGAAGCCGCACGTGAATCTGGCGCGTTACACGCCGCTTTATTTGCAGATTTACAAGGCAACATCAAGTTGTGCCGAGAGGACATCGGCCGTCACAACGCGCTAGATAAGTTGATTGGTGCATTGGCCAACAATCACATCGAGCCGCAAAGTGGCTTCGCTATCATGACAAGCCGTTGCAGCTTGGAGTTGATCCACAAAGCCGTTCGCGCGCGTATCCCCACTCTGGTTTGCTTATCTGCGCCTACAGCGTTAACCGTCGAATGGGCAAGAAGAAACCATTTGAACCTAATTCACTTACCAAAACACGGCTCGCCGCGTCTATACAGCCCTGCGCCTTAACACGTCAACTTAGCCGAATTCCAAATATTTCTAACAGAGACCTCTGGGCCTCTGTTGTTTGCTTCTCGTTCCCAATTGATACTTAGCGACAAGCCACTATTCTCTCCAACCAAACGTGCTCACCCCTTGTCAGCACTAAGCTTATGCATATTAATCCGTTTGCATTTGAACGCTTTCCAATCGATAAGAACCCTGTCAAAAAACCCATAAATTAGTATGGATTTTGTGTGACTCTTTTCACGCTTTTCCGCCTTCCTAGGCATTTCTAGGAATTTTTCCTAGCCGATCTAGGCAACCATCTCATGTGCCTCACAAAACCACTCTCTAGAATTCCGCTCAGTCAAAGGTAACAAGAGCACATAACGGTCTCCGTTGTGTTTCTAAAACAATTACAAGAGAGTTCATCATGTTAAAATTCCTCGAACAGGTGCGGAAGCCGACCCTCGATCTTCCTGTCGAAGTTAGAAGAAAGATGTGGTTTAAACCGTTCATCCAATCTTACTTGGTCGTATTCATCGGCTACCTAACCATGTACTTGATTCGTAAGAACTTCAATGTCGCGCAAAACGACATGATCTCAACTTACGGTTTGAGCATGACAGACCTAGGTCTTATTGGCCTTGGCTTCTCCATCACATACGGCATCGGTAAAACCGTTGTGTCTTACTACGCTGACGGTAAGAACACCAAGCAATTCCTCCCTTTTATGCTGATCCTTTCTGGTCTTGCAATGCTTGGTTTCAGCTTCAGCATGGGCGGCGGTAGCGCAAGCCTGTTCTTGATGGTGGCTTTCTACGCTCTGAGTGGTTTCTTCCAAAGTACTGGTGGCCCTTCTAGTTACTCAACCATTACAAAATGGACACCTCGTAACAAACGCGGCTCTTACCTAGGCTTGTGGAACATGTCACACAACGTTGGTGGTGCGGGCGCAGCGGGTGTTGCTCTTTTCGGCGCTAACTACCTATTCGACGGCCACGTAATCGGCATGTTCGTGTTCCCTTCTATCATCGCGATCATCGTTGGCTTTATCGGTATGCGCTTTGGTAGTGACTCTCCAGAAGCTTACGGTCTAGGTAAAGTAGAAGAACTTTTCGATGAAGCAGTGAGTGAAGAAGACACCGCCGCTGAAGAAAACCAGATGACCAAAAAAGAAATCTTTGTTGAATACGTTCTTAAAAACAAAGTTATCTGGCTACTTTGCTTTGCCAACATCTTCCTGTACATCGTGCGTATCGGTATCGACCAATGGTCAACGGTATACGCGTACCAAGAACTTGGTCTGTCAAAAGAAACGGCAATCTCTGGCTTTACTCTGTTCGAAGTTGGTGCGCTTGTTGGTACTTTGATGTGGGGTTACTTATCTGACTTAGCAAACGGTCGCCGCGCATTGGTTGCTTGTGTATCTCTTGGTTTGATCATCGTATCGCTTGAATTCTACCAACACGCAACAAATGAATTCATGTACTTGTCGTCTCTATTCGTACTTGGTTTCTTGGTGTTTGGTCCGCAACTTCTTATCGGTGTTGCAGCGGTTGGTTTTGTTCCTAAAAAAGCAATCAGTGTGGCTGACGGTGTGAAAGGTACATTCGCTTACCTAATCGGTGACAGCTTCGCGAAACTTGGTCTCGGTATGATTGCAGACGGTACACCAATCTTCGGTCTAACAGGCTGGAAAGGTACCTTCGCAGCCCTAGATACCTCCGCCATGATTTGTATTGTTTTGCTTGCTTTCGTTGCTATCGCGGAAGAGAAGAAGATTCGACACGCGAAGAAGCTTCAACTTGCACAAAACCAAGCCTAACTTCTCTGCGCGCTTTACTTCGGTAAAGCGCGCAAGATCATTAAAATGAGTTGATCAATTCAGTATCATTAAAGGTTTTTCTATTAGCTCCGTTTTGGGGCTTATTGTTGTTTGTTGTCTGCTCTATTTGGTTGTAATGATGATTCATGTTGCTCTAGTTGATGATCACGTCATCGTGCGTTCTGGTTTCGCACAATTATTAAATTTAGAAAGTGATATTACCGTTGTTGGTGAATTTGGTTCTGTCGCCGAAGCACGCACAGGCTTGCCTGCGGTACACCCACACGTCGTCATCCTAGATATTTCCATGCCCGATGAGAGCGGATTAAACTTACTGAGCGAAATTCCAACTGGCATTGCCTGTGTCATGCTAAGCGTGCACGACTCCCCTGCAATGGTGGAAAAATCACTAAAACTTGGTGCAAAAGGCTATCTAAGCAAACGCTGTAGCCCAGACGAACTTATTCAAGCCGTGAGAACCAGTGCGTCTGGCGGCTGTTATCTTACCTCCGACATTGCCATCAAACTGGCAACACCAAGTGACAAAGCTGCATCGCTTTGCCAACTAACAAGACGCGAAAATGAAGTTTGCCAGCTTTTAGCCAAAGGGCTGGATGTAAAATCCGTCGCGGCAGAGCTTGGCTTGAGCCACAAGACCGTACACGTTCATCGAGCGAATGCCATCGACAAACTCGGCGTGAAAAACAACGTTGAGCTCGCCAAACTATTCTCTCAAGAGTCCTTTTAATGCGAGCCTATTCTGTCACAACGATTTGTGGCCTGTTTGTTATGGCCTGTGCTTGGTTCTGTTTGTGGGTGATCGCCTACTACTTTGTCAACGATCCAGAGCTCGCCATTCTGCTTTTCCCATTCGCCTTACGATTGGGGATTGCGCTACACACTCGCACTGCGTACTGGCCAACAATCTACGTATCAGAATGGGCGCTGACGATTGCACTTGCGACCCTATTAGAGCAACCTCAATGGCTCACCGTGCTGATCGCCAGCGTTGCCAGCATCCCTGTCACACTGATTGCGAAAAAATACTACTACGGTGACCAAAACCGCCACTTAGCCGTCATGGGTATTGTGATCATCATTACCGCCTTCATCAACGTAATGGCGGTCGGCTTTCACGTGCCTTCTGTTTACATGGTGTGGTTAGCCAGTATTTCTGGTGGGCTGATGCTGGTTCCTATGTGCTACCTGCTGTGGAACTACCTATTTCAAAGCCGATGGTCGCCTCTGACGTCGCATCTTTTGAACAACACTGTGGTGTTCAGCATTCGACACATTGTGTTTTACGCCGTACTTCTTATCGGCAGCATTCTGGTGCAAACGAGTTTGCCTGAAGAGTTAAAACGATTTGCGCCATTTTGTATGGCTATCCCAATCATCGTGTTGGCACTTCGTTACGGCTGGCAAGGAGCCCTGCTCGCCACCATGCTCAACAGCATCGCGCTGATTGCGGCTCGTAGCGGCGTATCGAATCTAGAAATCACCGATTTGTTGTTGTCTCTTTCAGCTCAAACCATCACCGGCATCATGCTGGGTTTGGCGGTTCAAAAGCAAAAAGATCTCAACCACAAACTGCGTGGCGAGCTATCCCGCAATCAAAACCTGTCTCGTCAACTTATCGAAGCGGAAGAATCGGTAAGACGCGACATAGCCCGCGAACTGCATGACGAAATCGGCCAGAACATTACCGCTATCCGTACTCAAGCCAACATCATCAAGCGCATCGATAACGCAGAAATGAGCGCACATTGCGCAGATACCATTGAGGGGCTTTCTCTCAACGTGTACGACACCACTAAGCGACTGTTGAGCAAACTAAGACCCAAAATGCTGGATGATTTGGACTTAAAAGAATCCGTCGAGCAACTGACGCGAGAGATGGAATTCGCCAATCACGGAACAACTGTTCAATTGAACTGGCAAGGCGATTACACCAGCCTGAGTGACACACTCAAAGTCACCCTATTCCGTTTATGCCAAGAGTCATTAAATAACGCAGCCAAGTACGCAGAAGCGCAGTTGATCAATATTGAACTGACAATTGGAGAAGCTGCGGTGTCACTGATGATTCACGATGATGGTGTCGGCTTCAAAGTTCAGGACAGCATGAAAGGCATGGGCGTTCGCGGCATGCAAGAGCGTGTGCACGCATTGGGTGGAAAAATGGTTATCTACTCCACCAGCGATCAAGTGATCGGCACACAAATCAGCATTACTTTACCTAAGGTGTAACTCAAGATGTTTGAATTTTTACGTTCACCTAAATTTACTCAGCCGAGTCTGAGCAACGAGCAAATCGACCAGCGTTACCGCCATTGGCGTTTGCACATTATGTTGGGGATGTACATCGGCTACGCAGGTTTCTACTTTACCCGTAAGACCTTTAACTACGCCGCACCAGCGATGATTACCGATCTTGGCTTAGATAAAGGTGATTTGGGTCTTATCGGTACGCTTTTCTACATTACTTACGGCTGCTCGAAATTTATTTCCGGTACGATTTCAGATCGCTCTAACCCTCGTTATTTCATGGGATTAGGATTGATTGCGACAGGTCTGGTCAACATCGCGTTCGGCTTTTCTAGCTCACTCGCGGCTTTCATTACTCTGTGGATCTTA
>NZ_JAPEID010000118.1:0-2143 GCF_028823755.1 Vibrio sp. VP6 | reverse complement strand
TCGTACAAGAAGCCTTAACGTAGGATATTTTCCGTTTTCCAAGCGGACCCCATATTGATTTTTGTCACTGCCAAAATGAGCGTTTTGATAGTGAAGTTGCCTATTCAACATATGACCAATATGACGCACCAAGAAAAATCGCTATGATTTCATACTCTTTATTCGACAATGTGAGCAAGTCATGAGCAAAAATCCTCCACCGAGAGGTCGAAACTATCCATTCGCACAGCGCGGTAGTGCTTTTTGGGAAAAGTGTCACGTCACATTCGATCAAGCCGTTGATATGTTTTATGACCAAACCGCTATGCAGCAACATTTAGGGCATGATCCTATTGTGAATTCATTGGTTTACAAAAGAGTTACATATCCCACTATTTTTGATGCTCAAAGAGCATACACACAGGATCAAAATGCCTTTTATCAAAAGAAAGAGCAGGAACAGCTCGCGCTTGAAGCAAGAGGCATTAAGGCATTTAAGAACATGAATGATGCGATCCGTAGTCGTTTAAATCCTACGGAAGATGGTTTAGCTAATCCGCTTGAGCGTCCTTTAAAACCAATGGGTGAAGCATCTAAGAGTATATTTGAACAGTTCACTAGTGAACTCGTTCATGAGCCGTCAGGTCGAAGTACAGACATCGCTTCCGTTCAATCCTATTCTCCAGTTAACGACCCTTATGGTTCAGAGCCTTTGTTATATAGCCAAACTCAAACGGTTGAAAAAGTATTGAGTGATTCTCTTGCTTTAGAGTGTTCTCTGGAAGATGAAATGGCTAAGAACATGCAGCATGTGCTTATCACGGATTTAGAAGATGCGCACAAGATATTGCATAACGTTTGGGTCGATTCTGGTAAAGATGTTGCCGCTCTTGCTGCGAGTATTAATACAGCCAAATCATGGTTCAACCACACAGAGCCGATGTTTGACGCTGCGTCTATTGCTAAGCAATTCGGGGATATGAACATTAAGGCGGATCTTGTTGAGAGCAGAGGAAAAATCTTTGTCGCATTCAATGGGACAGATCTGAACGGGAAAGCACTCAAACATGCGCTTGTAAATGGCACTCGTGTCAACATGAATGGAAAAAAATACCCGCTGAACTCATTTAAAGCAATGCAAACTGGTTTTAGCCCGAAATCTAGGGCTGCAAACTTTAAAGGTGCAGGAGTTTTAACGTTTGTAGTATCGGCGAGTATTGCTACCAGTGACCTAGTATTCAAAGATGATTACCACCTAGTGGATTGGTTTGGGAATGTTGGCTCTGACATGTTCAAATTTATGCTCCAGACAGCCGTTGGTGAGGCATCTTTGTTCGCGGTTGCTGCTCTTGGTGGTACGGTTTTAGTCGGTGCTCTTGCGTGTGTTGCTGCCTACGTAATTATTGAATGGGCTTGGGGGGAGTTTAAAATCTCAAACACAATTGTTAGAGAGTTAGAGAATGTTATCCAAAACTAGCGTTAGATTTGCAATACTTTTTATGTGGAGTTTCTTTTTTCCTAGTTGGTTTTATGTATCTAAAGGAGTATTAGAAGATTATCTTGATCTGTTGAATCATGCTGATCTTGTACAAGTTTCAATAATTACTTTATGGCTACCCGTAGGTTTTTTTGGGGTGCTGCTTTATTTGTTGTTTTTAACACCTAAGGCTTTCGTTCGTGGTGAAAAAATAAAAGAAATTTACCGCTCTCAAACAATAAAAATCTGGGATAAGATTGTAACTATATTTGCTTTATGCGGAATTGCATTTGCTGTTGCCTGGACATACCACTCTATCGATTTGTTAGAAAAATATGGGTATGTGTACAGCCGAGATTTAACAAGAATCACTCCAACAGGAATACATCTGATGTACGTGAAAGCTCGATGATTTAGTCACAATGTTTGAATTTAAAAAGGCTCCTTCGGGAGTCTTTTTATTCGCTACTACTCTTCGGAATCCCTTGTAACTAAAGGCCTGAGAGCCAACTTTGGACTTTTCGCTGAAATGGGCGCAAAACCCCTTTGTGTAGATACTTGACGCCAGCGGCGGGGTAATAACGCTGAAACTTCGCGTAGCGGCGATACACCGGACGTAACTGCGCGTCGTTTTTGGCCATGAGTCTTGTGATGAGCAACATCACCAAAAACAACACCACACCGATA
>NZ_JAPEID010000117.1:0-2208 GCF_028823755.1 Vibrio sp. VP6 | reverse complement strand
AAAGTCGTACAAGAAGCCTTAACGTAGGATATTTTCCGTTTTCCAAGCGGACCCCATATAGAAGACGGGTGATTTTTGCCATTCTGTAGCAATCAGAGAATGGAGCCAGCAAAAATCACCCTAAATTTAGCTATTTAACGTAATAGGCATAATCTACCCCACAGATGTAAGCCCTATTTAGAAATGTCCTCTTTTCTCGCTAGCTCTGGAGAGTAACCAAAATCACAAGCGATACGAACGGCCATACTTGGCCGTCGTTTAAACGCTCGATCAAAATACTGCGTAAACAATCGAATGTATTCGTCATACGATGTGCCACTGTCCTTACTCGCTCGATCTGCAATATCTTCAATCTGACTTTGCCAGTGGTGGGGATTCATACGTTGCTCTCTCATCATCAATTTAACTCTGTAGTATTTGATGTGTGAGCGTTGAGATAGTTCTCGATAGATTTACGACTCACGAATGATCCAACAAAGGAGCGTTGGTGAGCGCCAAAAAATCCGTTGTCCATCATACGAACGAGGACACGCAGCTCATCATCACTGATGATTTCGTTTAGGGTGTGGTTAATGCTACAATTCACTTGCATCTTAATTTCCTATATTTTGAGGTGTTTGCCTCTCAGCGCAAGTTTGCCGACCTAGCTGAGAGGCTCTTATATGTATTACATGTGTAATACATATTTCATGGCATTTTATCAATTACCATAGCTAATTGATGATTTAGCTCAACAACCTCTTCTTCTGATAGATTGTTTTTATATTCAACTAGTGCCCGATATAGCTTAGCTGCTGATGATTTATGAGTAGTTAACAAATCTACTTCATCAACCCAGTCCCCAATAGCTTTCTTATCAGCTAAAGATACTCTCAATGTCAAAGGGGGGACTTTATATGACGTAGTCACTTTTTTCTTAACGGTAGTGATACCACCATCAATCTTAGTCTTATTGTCAGTTTTCAATGATATTGACGTTGACGCGCCTTTTTTTCGAAGTTTACTCACCTGTATTACCTATGTATTACATATCAATAATGAAGCTTGCTAGCTTTCGATAGTCATTGTTAACTAACGAACCTTGCTTATAGAAACGAACAGGGGATGATACCGCATTGGCTTGACCAACATGCTCTGAGCGTCGTATAGCGAATGGCAAAAGTTTGTCTTGGACAGTGTCCAACTCTTCATCAATAAATTCATTGATAACCGTGTTACGAACATCAACTTCATTTCTCAATATAAAATAATTAGCGTCTTCATCCTTAATTTCTGAAACAGCTTCAAGCAAAGGATTAATACCATCCAGAGAGAATGCCCCAGAATCTACAGGGATCAAGATGAGATTCGATGCTTGGATTGCATTGAGAGTTGTTAACGATAAATTTGGAGGGGTATCAAGGAGCACGTAATCATAAACATCATTTAGTTTTGCGAGCTGTTTTTCCAATATACGTTCACGATTAATTTTTGTTAGTGAAGTTTCTATAACCCTTGAGAGTTGAAAATCAGCGGGAACAATATCTAGATTTTCAATAACAGTATCGCCAACGCAAGTTGGACGAATAAGATCGATAATAGACACAACTTTAGGCTTATCAAACATAGCAGCAACAGTGACATTAAAATCAAACTCTCTTAGCCCTGTGAGAGTTTTAGAACAATTACCTTGTGGGTCTAGATCCATGACTAACACCTTATTTTTTCTAGCCAGTTCTGACGCTAGATTAACAAGGGTTGTTGTTTTACCTACTCCACCTTTTTGATTAGCTACACCAATAACTTTCATAATGACTCCATGTATTACATATGTAATACACAATAACACCCAGCAAGAACAACGTCAACACCAAAATATGTATTACACATGTAATACAGCTAAATACATCCCACTGTAGTTGAAATAATTGCACTATACACACTCGTGTGTATAATATTTGTTAGGTCGGAGGTAATATGAAATCTAAAGACCTAATAGATGAACTGCTCGCCGCAGGATGTGAGTTTGTAAGGCATGGGAAAGGAAGTCACCAGATCTGGAGATCTCCAATAACTGGAAAGAAATTTCCTGTACCACACCCGAAAGGCTCCTTACCAATAGGCACAGTACGTTCTATCAAAAAAGACGCGGGCATCTAGCCCGCGCACTTGGAGGTAACGATGTGGTTTACATTGGGTGTAGAAACACCAAAAGATAAAGATTCCTCT
>NZ_JAPEID010000116.1:0-2276 GCF_028823755.1 Vibrio sp. VP6 | reverse complement strand
CAAAGACGCCTTGTTAGTATTCATTACTATCGACGATGATCCTTGTGAATGGCGTATCGACGTTGAACTCTTGGCGTAACAGTTCGTCAGCCTTCTGAATGATGGAAGTAAGTTGTGGTGAACGTGTTTGTTCTAAACGTTTTAGAAAATGAGACTTTCTGTTGCTATCTGAATGTGATGCTTTCAAGGGATGTCGAGCCAGCATTGAGCTGGAGAGGGTTTGATAAGTCCGATTTAACCCATTATCAACCATCAGGAAGGTTTTGATCTCTTCCTCTTCTAAATTCTCTTCTTGTTGAACTAATTCATCTCGCAAAGAACATTGCAAAGCAAATAGGTGTCTTTGTATCGAAAGTCGTTTGGTTTTTACGTAAACCTGTTTATATGTGAAGTGCCCAACAAATAGAAATGCGGTTCCAATGATTAACTCTGCATTCATAGTGACCTCAATGTAATTCGTAATGACGATGCGCAGTTTGTGGCGGCTGAACTACCTTCTTTTTCTGTAAAGCGTGTGTATGCCATCGATAAGGAGAAGTAAGATTGTTGCGGGGATAGAGATATGCCATTCATTCAAACCTGCGTTATGCGCAATCTGTAATAGATTAATCATCTCGATTGAAAGTATGATCCAACTGATCAGAGAGAAAACTATTTGAGGACGAAGGTCCATCGGTCCACACCAGCGCCAAGACCATCTAGATAACCATAATACTGATGGTATTAACAAACTGAGTGCGATTCGGTTCGCTTCATTAAATGTTGAAGTCGGCATATACGTAATAGACATAGATAATGTGAAGCCCAATAAAATGGTGTAGCAAAATGCAGAAGTTACAGAAATGACAAAAATGATGAGCGTTAACGCTAACCACTCTTCTTTAAGTCTGGAGAGCATGGGATGTTCCTTAATTTATTTAGGGCGCAGAGAGGCGCCAAAAGCGCTTTAATTGGCGCAGAAGGTTTGTGTTTAGAGTTGGAGATTAAGAGTTTGTGTGTCGAACGAAACGGGCAAGAAAAGTAATGGGAGCTTATGGACGTTATACTTAGCAAACTGAATCAGGAAGAGCGGCTTCCTGTTACCGCCCTTCCTGGCCAGCTTACTTCACTTCGTAGGCGAGCGTTGCCAGAACGTTTGTATTTGCGTTGTGGTATTCGAACTCACACAGTGAGTCGCGTACCATCCATAGCGCGCACAACGCAGTCATACATACGGTGATAAGCCCTAAAAGAGCGTATTTTTTATCCGGCATCGCTTGCCTCCAGTCAGTGAAGAGGCTAGTATCTGTATTGCGAAGTACATACACTAAAACCTCGTTTGAATTTATAGTTCATTCGGGGTTTTTGTTTATCTACCGCCAGCAGAGATCAAACTTTTGGTAGACAACCAAAAGCTCCCGACGGCAATCATACGTGATTATTAATGGCTTTTTCTATCCCTTTTCGAGACTTTATGCCGATAACATCTAAATATACTGACGAATAAGTAGAGAATTTATTGGCTTCGCCCTTCCTTCCATTTCGAATAAGCACGGTAATGCGCTGATACCGTGAAGCGATGTATTCCAAGTACGTTCGCTGCTTTACGTTGATTGCCGTGAGTGTGGATCAAGGCCGCTTCCGCAATGGCCGTTTTAATAAGTGGGTAAAGCCAGCTCAAATCGGGATCTTCTCGACAGTTTCCCAGGAGCTGATAGATGTGCTCAGCAATGAAATGTTGGTCAATTGGCCCCGTTTGAGGCGTTGCTTCAGTGGTGTTGTTCATGATTTATCCCGAACTTATGCCCGCTTTCAGTGGATAAGTGACTCAAGCCTTTAAGGGATAAGCCCTAGAGTGCGTTGAGCCAACGTAAAAACAAAAGGCCAGCGATAAGGCTGACCTGAACACAAAAATGAATGAAGGCGAGATTAGCGTTTGCGGCGTAAAGTCGCAATGCCTAGAAGAAGGAGAGGCCAAAAGCCCATAGAACCACCACTATCATCGTTATCAGTGTTATTGTTACCACCGTCACCACCTGTATTTTCAATTGGTTTGTTGATGTGAATGACTTCGTCATCGGTTAAGTAAAGCTCGCCTTGAGTCCCGTCACTTTCGATGTCATACGTACATTTATCAAAGGGTTTGATGAGTCCATCCAAACAGGTGCCACCGACAATGGTGACATTGTCACCCCAAGCGGTATCCACAACGTCGTCTCGATGCAGTGATTGAATGGTGATCGTCGCTTTGCCATTTGCGTCAGTATCAACGAGGGTTGGGTAATGCCAGCCGTCAA
>NZ_JAPEID010000115.1:0-2281 GCF_028823755.1 Vibrio sp. VP6 | reverse complement strand
ACGCTTCGGACGTCGATGGGTTCTTTACTGTAGGCGGTCAACAAAAACAGCTGCAATTAGGGCAACCCCTTATCTGGACGCCGCGCAATGAATTGCTGAAGGTAACGCCAGTGGTGCGCGATGGTGACATGGATGACGTAGAGAGCTACCGCTATGATGCAGGCAGTCAACGTCTGTTAAAAGTCAGCAAACAAAAGGCAGCGAGCAGTGTACAGACACTGCGGGCACTTTATTTACCAGGGATAGAGTTACGCAGCGTAGCGCAGGACAACACAGAAACGGAAAGCTTGCAGGTTATTACCCTAGGTGAGGCAGGTCGAGCTCAAGTACGAGTGTTGCACTGGGAAAAGGGAGGGCCAAGTGAGATAAGTAATGACCAAGTCAGGTACAGTTACGACAGTCTTATCGGTAGCTGCAATCTAGAGGTAGACAGTAGTGGTCACTTCATCAGTATGGAAGAGTATTATCCGTATGGGGGGACAGCTATTTTAACTGCGCGTAATCAGACAGAAGTGAAGTATAAAATGGTCCGCTACTCGGGCAAAGAGCGTGATGCAACCGGTTTGTATTACTATGGTTATCGATACTACCAGCCGTGGGTGGGCAGATGGCTAAGCTCGGATCCGGCAGGGACGGTAGATGGGTTAAATCTGTATCGGATGGTCTGTAACAATCCAGTATCATTTTATGATACAAATGGCCTAGTTAAAACCAGTAGTGGTATTCCAAGTCATAAAGCTTTAGAGGCAGTCGGTCAGGCAGAAGGAGTAAAGATCGGCCAAGCACTTTTAAAGCTCAGTGATAGTCAGGCTCAAAGTCAGACTCAAGCTATTAGGAAGAAGATAAATGCATTTTATAGTGTCAAGAATCGTTATGGCAATGCAATTCAAAACACTAAGACGCTAAAAAAAGCATACGACGCAGTTATGAATGGACAATTAGATACTTTTAATAATAAATATCGTGATGCTAACAGTGGCCAAGATGAATTAATGTCAACGGCAACCGTTCGTAGTATATACAGTGGTATAGCGAGCGTTGAAAAAACAGCTGGTGTAACATTTACACAGGCTCAACACGATCTCGCCTTTGCTTCTTTGGAGCATGTTTCACAAGCTAGGCTTCCTACTGACGGGTCTGGGTATAATCTCGGAACGGGGGGAGTGATGCAGCATCCAACAGGAAAAGGGGCTTTTTTTCACCCTCCTACAGTGAGTTCGAAAGGGGTTCTCTCTTCTCAAAAAAACCATTCTTTATCGGATCGAGCGAGACGAGATCAAGTAATTGGTAAACTGCAAAATGAAGTAAATAACTATGCGATAAGTGGTGGTGATGTAATGGAACCAATTTTGGCAGCTAACTTATTTGCAGCACAATATACGCTTGAAGATTTTACTGGCCCAGCGACTGCTGCAAATATGAATGTCCTGCCGGTTATTAATCAGCAGGCAAGGCAAAGCCAGAGCGAGCAAAGGGATGCAATTAAACATCTGGATAAGCTAGGTCAGACTATACCTTCTGCACCACTAGCAACACTTAATACTCATAACAGTGTTTGGGCTCCTACAAAACGAGCCAAGAATATACAGCGAAGTTTCAGTCCTACACGATTCTTATGAGTACCTTTATATAAGGTGTTTCGAAAAATAAGTAACAGCGTCAAGCTTTTGCTCTTTGGACTGTATTTAGTTAAGGTTTCCTTCTGTTGCTTAAATAACCAATTATATGAAATGCGGCTAGACCAGAAACGACTCCAACACTGAACGAAATTATATCACTTTCAGTAGCTTTCAATACTTGAACTGAAGCAAGTGCACAACTTAGTGAACAAATAAATATTCTAACATACATACTTTTACCCTCTAATAATATACCTACCTCAGCTATGAGGTAGATATATTATGACTAAAATAAGATTGTTAATTGTGTGTGGGGGAGGAAAGGGTTAATAACCATGTCCTCTTCCGCCAGTGGATGAGCCCATCATCCCTCCTCCACTCTGGAGACCATTCCCCATATATCCGCCAGAGCCAACATTTGAGGTTCTATTTCCTTGGTTACCATTGCTATTGCCATTTCCACTCATTGCAGTGGTACATATACCAGTTGCTATACTTGCTGAGGTACTAAAAACAGCCGTGATGGTGAACTCATTAGCAATGAAAGTTTCCATATTTGGCTAGAATGTGAACTAATTGCTGGTTAAAATTTCCAGCTTCTTGCTTTGGGCGTTACCCTACGGGCAAGGTTTTCCGCTTGTATCTTTCATCTATGGACTAAG
>NZ_JAPEID010000114.1:0-2334 GCF_028823755.1 Vibrio sp. VP6 | reverse complement strand
TTTAGGAGGAATGTTAACGAGCAGCTTTACAGTTGGGATGCTTACTCTCTCTGTCGTTGTGGAGCAGAAACGACAGCGGGCTTTGTTGCGTAATTCGGTCAGAGAACCAAACTGCCTGCAATTGAGTAGTTATTATACAATACACTGAGTTTCAGGTATACCAAGCCCTGTAAGTTTGTTCAGCGCTTTAATCATGGCGTAAGTTTCACCAACCTGAGCATTGTAGTTTCTCAGACTTAATCGCCCACCTAACAACTGCTTCACTTGATACATTGCTGTCTCTGATAGTGAGCGTTTATGATAGCCGTAGAGCTTCTGGCAACCTACTGCTAAGTTCTTAGGGTGACCATTCTCCTAGAAGGCTGCCCCTTCTCTTGGAGGGATGAGTGGAACAGCTCGCTTGAACCGTATAGCATCGTGGCAATCCCTTGTGTCATAAGCGCCATCACCAGATATCTCGATAATTCTTCGGCGTGTTTGCTTGAGCAAGTTAGGAAGGACTTCTGCATCAATAACATTAGATAAACTCAGTTCTGCCGCGACGATTTCATGAGTGCTGGTGTCTACCGCTAAATGCAACTTTCTCCAGACCCTACGCTTCCCGTCAATACCATGCTTCTTGACCTTCCATTCACCATAATCCTTGAGACCCGTCACATCAATGGCTAGATGCTGTATTGCACCTCTAGTCTTTGGCTTAAATGAAACCTCGATGGTAATGGCTAAGTCGCTGAGCTGGCGAGGTTTACCGCGTTTATTTTGTTTACTCTCCATAACAAACATAAAACAAGCCCAATTATTCGTCCCATAACTAATAATGACAGTTTACCCAGTAATCAGTATGGAAAAATGGCGCATCCCCCTAAGTTATTGATTTTCTTTTTTTTCGTTGTAAGAAAATTCTGAAAGCAAAAGCTTGACGCTTTAATTGACATTTTATTGACACTTGAATGAAAGGCTTCTACAACTATGTGTGGCTGTTTTAGTGGGCTACTTGTCTTTCACTTTCGTATTTTGCATTTATTGCGCCCCAAAAAGAGCAATGTGCAAGATGCATGAAAGTCAACAAGGTGAGTCCTGCACGTCCCCTTAATATTGGAGTGGTCGTGCTTCATTCAACATTGATAAGAGAAAATTTATGAAATTTACCCTGAAAGCTTCTTCTATTGCAGTAATGGCTATCGTTAGTGCTTCGGCTTTTGCCGCCGCTCCAGATTCAGAGACTCAGACTGCAGGAACTGAAATCCACTGGAGTGGAAAAGTGCCAATGGAATTTAGCGACAACGGCGTCATCTTGACCAGTCAAGGCGGCACTCCGCTAACAGAAGCATTGAAAGGTGGTGATATTCACTTCCTGAAAGGTGCAACTGGCTACGATGGTACTTTTGAATCATCATCCATCCCTCTAGAGTTGCACTACCGCAACTGTACAAAATCGGATGGCACAGTTGATGGTACTGGTTCTGTTGATTGTGTTGCTGATGGTGGCAGCTACGTTCTCGGAGAAGGTGCTGATGCGATTGGCGACTTGATTGTTAATTCTACTTGGCAATTAAGCAGCGCCAACTTCAACATCGGTGGTCGTGAGAACCCTGAGCTGGCAGCTACAGGTCAAATCCTAATGGATGGCAAAGCAATGGTAGAAGGTACATCAGAGGTTGTTGCAAGTGGTAAACCAGTATTTACGACCGCAAACACAACGGCAGCAACGACACTACCAGCCCCTGGTACTCGTTACACTGTGAACGCGGCAATCATGGCCTCTAACGGCATTTAATTACTGGTTTCTTCTGCGTTAACTCAAACGCCCTTTTATTAGGGCGTTTTCTTCGTGCCAAAATAAAAGGGGTACTGATGCGAATTTCTTTAGCTATCGCTTTTGCCTTGTTTTTTTTCGTCAATAGCGCGCGCTCTGTTGAGATCACCCCTGCGCGCCCTATCTATAAAACCTTTAGTGTTGACACCTCATTTGATCAAGATGCTTTTTACGACAGAGAAATTCTTGAATTTTCTTTCGTAAAAGGAGAATGGGAATTGGAGTTTGACATGGCATCTCGTTCTTTTCGGCCTATTACCGATTTGTTGCAGATTGTAACCAACCTTCCCGCGTCAGATATCGGCAGTGAGAGCTATCATTTGACCATGGCGATTAATCAATCAAGTTGCAGAACGGGAGGGGGGGGGCTCGGCTCTAAAGATTTCGCTTCTGTGTTTGTTAACGTTGACGGCACCTTAGAAGAAGTGTCTGATGCGGGCGTCGATATCGGTGGAGGAGCGCTTAGCTTTCAAGAGGCGGGGCGTACTGGACTTTATGCTGAGCATGAAGTGACATTG
>NZ_JAPEID010000113.1:0-2376 GCF_028823755.1 Vibrio sp. VP6 | reverse complement strand
AGTATATTCATGCGCATCTGTAAAAAGTGTCGCACTTCAAACTTGATACTAAGTGGTTTTCCCACGTAGTCCTATTAAGTTTCCAAATGGATCCTCAACTTGGCACATTGAAAGACCATCTTCAATTTCCATTGGTCCGCGATAAAGGCGCGCACCTAGTTTTTGAAAATGAGCCAGTACAACACATAAGTTATCTACTGACCAGTAAACAACTGTGCCACTTTTACCAGCACCAACCTTTTTATCTGCTTGGACTATTTCTAGGGAGAAACCATTTAGATCAAGCGCTGTGAAGTCAAAGTCAGGATGGTAAACCGGAACGGCTTCTGGAAAAGCTTTCTTATACCATTCAAGCCCTTTCGCTACATCTGGGACATGAACAAGAACCGCTGATGGATTCATAATTTCTCTCCAATCACATAACGCCGCATTAAGGTGTGAGCAACGCTACCACTAAACTCAACCATACCACCGTAAACACAAAACCCAACGACTAACACCAAAAATGCCAAGCGTTGGGAATCACTCTTAAATGCTTTGTTATGTGTTGCCTATTGAAGGCTAAGCTTTCTAGCTTTTTCAATAATTTCAATAGGTAAACGATTAGAACTAATAACCATATCCAAAGCATCGTATTCGCGGTGATCATTGAATATACGCCTAGATTGCGATATTCGAGTAATACAACCAGACTCTTGATAACCTTCTAAAGCTATCAAGTGTTCAATCAAATCCTCTTTTGACCAGTTTTTATCCTGAAACAACTCGTAGTATTTAACAAAACACTCTTTTCCGATCGATCGTAAGCTACGATCTAACTGTTTGTCATCCATAGCGCTACCTGCGAAGAAATCTACCTTGATAAGTATGGCAGATAGTCAAAAAGACACATAACGCCCTGTTAAGGTGTGAGCAACGCAATACCGAATCCTGCATACCACCTTAAACACCAAACGCAACGCATAGTGAAAATGCCAAGCGTTGCGAATCACTCTTAAACAGATTGTTAGAGAGAGTCCCCACGTAATACACGAAGCTTTGATGCGTATTTTTGCTTCAATTCTTCTGCATCCAGTTCATACCCTAACTCTGAGGCAAACTGTTCTGCCATAAACCACAAGCGATTAGGCATGGGGTCTTGTAACGCATAGTTTCCTAAGTTTATTTGCGCTATGCTCCTAGCTGGTTCATCCAACCCTACTGGAGAAGGGATACCATAACCCAGCTCGGTTTTAGTTTCGCTATCCAAATCTATGGAAGCAAACACAGGAGGATGCCAGAGACCACCATCTAATGGCATGCAAATCGCAGCATCATAGATCTTGCCATCAATTTCTATCCACGAATGGTCGAAATATTTCTCACCCGTTTTCACTTCACCGATACAGAGTGAGTTCTTAATACCAAGTTCATTCAACACAACATGTAGAACGGCAGATGTATCATGACAACCACCTTTGTACTCAGTTTCAACTATAAACTGAAGCAACTCTGAATAAAGTTGAGAAATGATTTCGTCATTTTTATTCTGAATATTACGATTGATAATTGCTAACCAACTTTCCATATCATCACTCTCTCTAACGCCCTGTTAAGGTGTGAGCAACGCAAAACCGAAGCCACCGCACACCACCTTAAACACTAAACGCAACGCATAGTAAAAATGCCACGCGTTGCGAATCACTCTTAAACAGATTGTTAAGCCGCAATTTTATCGCTGTCAATTTCTCTTGGAAGAACTTCCGCTAAACAATTTACAGAGGCTTCAAACTTTTCCGCTGGCCCTCGAGTTGATAATTGAATTAGCTCATTAAGACCTGATTGGCTTGTGAATGACAGTTCCTGATATAGGCAAATTGGTAGCTCATGGTTATCTTTAAACCTGCGGTCTGGTCCACCGGACTTATTTACGTATTTCCACGTTTTATCAACGATCAATGCATCAGCAGGAACTGACTCTTCTTCGATAAATTTTTTATCTCCGACCATCACAACCAAATCTTGGTAACTCACAGCTCCGACACCTGTAGTGTCATAGACCAACACTCGGTCAGGAAAGAAATGTAATGTTTGACGACCTACTGCAATAGAAACTGTCTTCACATTTGTTTTTAATCGAGGCGGTTCAGAGATCATAATCGATGTCAGCTTTCGATCTATAAGATTGCTTGCACCTGCATGATATTTTTTATCCAGGACTTTGCCTGAGGCTGATATATGCCAGCATTTATTAGCTTTTGCCATTTGTTCTGCTGCCGAAAATAGCTTGTCATAAGCAAGTTCCATTTCGGAGTCAAAGTCATAGAAAAGTACTGTTGTCTTACTTGGATTCAAGTACGAAGTGCGACACCTCTGAACATAAAAACAGTGAAATGC
>NZ_JAPEID010000112.1:0-2389 GCF_028823755.1 Vibrio sp. VP6 | reverse complement strand
TTTAATCAAAGTGGGTAACTCTCTTCTTTTCAAATTGAAGTGTCAGATCTAGTCGAAACTAATACACATTAGCCTCACACAGAGCATAAGCTGACGCCGCTTCGCTTTGTCGGCTTCACACGAAATGAAATATGTAAACTCGCCCAAGCTCGTTCCTTATATTCCCTTTCGCATGAACCTTAGTCCCCATACAAGAAAGGCCAAAACTATGTATTGCAAACTCTCTTCCAAATGCTATCAACTATAAATTGCTTTGCATCTTGATGATCATCTGCGGGATATGCTGTGTAAGAATCATTGTCTAATAGCTCGATTAAATTAATTGAACTATCAGATAGCAGTTGTTCTAACTCTGATTTCAAAGCTTCTACTTTCTCTGGAGAGTCAAACATTCGTTTCAAACACTCGTATTCCTCAAGTTCATTAAGACCTACATCTACAGAGAGTACCGATTCTAAAATATTTACTATGATTGGATACTTATTCATATCAGTTATTTACTTGGGAAAATCGTAATTGTTTCCCAAACTCCATTACTCTTATTTAATTCGTAAGTTGCTTGCACTTTATCTAAACCTTTAACCATTTCAACCGGCCCTTGTAAATCCGGCTGATATTTAGACTTACCTATCCTTTTAAACCCTCTACCTAAATCCAACTCAAAACTATCCATATCATCAGGTCTTACAGTTAAAATATTACTATTTGATTCCTTAATTTTCTTTTCAAGAATACCTCCTTTTTTCCTTATTTCCTGATCTGCATACAACAGAAGATCATTCGAATGAAATGCAGAAGACATTGGTGGTAATATAACTTTTCCTTTGACTTCTTTTACCTTTCCATCAGGAGCCAGCCCTGTTAAAGCTCTAGTCATCAACTGCTCATCAGTAACATCCCCACCATGCCTAGCCAAAGAGTGAGCATTAGAGTGATTGGTTACTAGCTTTATAGCATCATCAGGAATAATTTTATCCGCAAACTTCCCCGGAATAGCTATAACCGCCATTGACGCTGCACCGGCTAATGTAGGGTTGTTGATAAATTCTTTACCCTCTTTCGCTAAAGACTCAATATCATCGGCAAGCATCGAGGCCGGATCGAGTTTGACTGGCTCCACTGCGTCAAGCTCTGGATTGGCTAACACCTCATCAAGATCAAACTTCGGCACCTCAGTTTTCTTTTGAATTTGAGACCAAGACTTTTCTGTCTCCTGATAACGTGCTTTTTTTTGTCTCTCGTATTTTTCTCTTGGAGTTTCCTTTTCCTCTGGTGGCGGCTCTGGGGCTTTCATCACCCCAAACACCGTACCATCTCGCCCAAAATTTCTATCCCATGCAGTTTTAAGCTGGGCCTTACCCCTTTTCATTTCGTTATGCAAAAAACAGGTACTACATGTACATATATCAGGGTCTTTATTAAAAGGACACTTATACCAATCGGAACCTAGCTCAAAGCCAAGTTCATCATCAAAAACCATAGGCATTTCCCGTTGTTAGTAAAAACAACGAGAACATTACCAAACAATTTTTAGGGGCAAAAACTTGCCCAACACCATAAAGTTATGAGCGATTGCGACTACAATATACTTTTTTGAAACACTATTTCTGTTGGTACTGTATTAATTGCCCTTCCAGCTTCGCACTCAGTTTTTGAGCTTCACCAAGAGAAGCTTGCGTCTCTAGAAGGGCTGCATTCTTCTTGTTTAGCTCTGAATTTAAGCTTTCAACGCGACTTTCAGCGCGAATATGTGCTGCTTTCTCTTCGTCGAATTTGCCTTGTAATTGATCATTGGCTGCTTTTTGATTTACGATCTGATCAGTTAACGAACCAACCTGCCCTTGCAGCGAACCTAGCTCTTTTTCAGACGTTTTTAGGCTTACATTCAGCTTCGTCATTTCCTCTGACTTATCTTCCAACTGCTTGCTTAGCAGCTCTATTTGGTTTTCAGACTTCGCTTGCGCCTGCTGCGATAAAGAAAGATTACTCAGGGTTGTTTTCAACTCTTGACCTGTCTCTGATAACTGCTTGTTTAGTGACTCAACTTGGCCTTGTGCTTTCGCTTTATCTGATTCGGCCATATTAAGTTGCTTTTGCATCGATGCGATCTGTTTTTGCATTTCAGCTAAACGTTCATCACGCTCAAAAATGCCATCAAGCGCCGCTTTCGTTTCGCTCTGAGCAACATTCAACGCGGCATTGAGACGGCTGCTTTCTTTGTGCTCCAGCTTTAACTGCTCTTGTAAGTCAGCATTAACCTCAAGCGCATCTTCTAACTGCTCGAACGCTTTATCTTGTTCTTGAATAGATTCCGCTTCGCGCTTTGCTGCATTAGCAGCACGTTCGTTTGCTTCTGCAATGGCTTGGTTAAGACGCTGCTCAACAGTGT
>NZ_JAPEID010000111.1:0-2429 GCF_028823755.1 Vibrio sp. VP6 | reverse complement strand
GTTTTTATGTTCAGAGGTGTCGCACTTCGTACTTGAATCCAAGAAGCCTAACAAAGCATTTAAGAGTGATTCGGCACGCGTGGCATTTTTACTATGCGTTAGGTTTAGTGATTAAGGTGGTATGCAGAAGCATCGGTATTGTGTGCCTCACACCTTAATTGGGCGTTATACGCTTTATGGAAAATAATACAAAAAGGACGTTATGAAGTTATCAGAATTACAAAGTCATATAAAAGAATTCGATTATGCGCCAGAGCAATCTGAACATTATTTTTTGAAACTAATCGAAGAAGTTGGCGAATTATCGGAATCAATTCGCAAAGGTAAACGTGGGCAACCAACGCTAGATGAACTCAAAGGTTCAATCGCAGAAGAGTTATATGACGTCTTGTATTATGTTTGTGCTTTAGCCAATATTCACGGTGTAAACCTTGAGAAAACGCATGAACTAAAAGAAGTTTTGAACAAGGTTAAGTACAACCGATAGAACGCGTATAACAAATTGTTCAAGAGGGATTCAGCACGCGTGGCATTTTTACTATGCGTTAGTTTTAGTGATTAAGGTGGTATGCGGTAGCATTGGTGTTGCGTGCTTCACCCCTTAACAAGGCGTTAGTCGCCAGAAAAAGCTAGCAATCAAAATCATGTTTCTAAGCTCAAAATCTGGCAGTTGCTTGTCTGGTGCACAGGTTCATCGCCGATGGTCAAAACTCAGTTTCAGCTGTTTTAAGTCCAAAGTTTTGCAAGTGTTCTAGCGTTTTTTTCTTTGGTGCTGACAGAGCAGGGCAATCGAGAGTCTGTTTTTGGTTGCAACTTTGCTCGGTGAGCTTGTCGGTTCAAAAGCAGATATACTCGCTGAAAAGACGTTTTCTCTGGTGTTGTAAGTTCCACGTGGTTTCAGTGACGTTGTTGAAAGTCAGCACTGTGAGATTGGTTTTCCAAAAGCGCTTTTTTGGTGTTGTCAGTCCGTTTTCTGCGGTGTTGGTTGTTCCAAGTGGTTTCATTGAATAGTCGCTTTGAGACTACGTCTGACTTAAATGCATCAAAGCACATAAAGTTCGTTGTTCGCAAAGTTTAGTTTGGCTTAAAATTGTCGCTCGGTGCCTCGCGACTAACAAACTGTTTAAGAGTGATTCGCAACGCGTGGCATTTTTACTATGCGTTGTGTTTAGTGTTTAAGGTGGTATGCGGCAGCATCGGTGTTGCGTTGCTCACACCTTAACAGGGCGTTATGTGCTTATGAGGAAAATTGACATGGAAGTGATAGAGGCCAACCTTGATTTGGCCCCATTATTAGCGAGTTATGCGAAAGAATGCCTAGAGTCGGGTATTCCAAAATATTCGGGTGTGGAGCAAGATCCGACAGCTTATTTGTCAGGTTTGGTCGAACGTTCAAAGGCAATCTCCGAGTTACCAAAGGGATATTTACCTAGCACAACTTACTACTGTGTATCGAACTCCGAAATTTTAGGTGCAATCCGAGTTCGCAAAGGTACTAATGCCAACGTAGAAAATGTCATTGGTCATATTGGCTACGAAACTAGACCGTCAGCTCGTGGTAAGGGTGTAGCCTCATTTCTGCTTGCTTGGGTGCGAGACCATGTTGTCACTGATTCAGTTATTGTTACTTGCTCAATAGACAATCCCGCATCTCAAAAGATCATCGAAAACTGTGGTGGTGAATACCTCGGTAACTACACAGATGAGAGTGAGGGTACGGTAAGGCGCTACCGTTTAGCACGCACATAACAAAGCGTTCAAGAGGGATTCTCAACGCTTGGCAATTTTGGTTCTAAGTTTAGCTTTAGTGTTTATGGCACAATAATTTAGGTTTGGTGGCTTGCGTTGTTCACCCCTTAACGCGGCGTTAGGCTTCAAAGATGAACATAAAGAAAGTTTGGTTAATTTTAAGCTCAGTCTGGATAGCGTTGTGGAGCTATCTTTATGTCCCAGTTTTACTTGAAGAGGTTGAGTCTTTCGAAAATAGTGTAAATGAGCAGTTTAGAAGTGATGCTTTACTGAATTTTAAGAAGTGTCTTTTTGATAATGGTACAGACTATCTGTCAGTCAAACTAGACTCCGCAACTTACTGTAAAGACTATGTTGCGAAACAATGCGGTAACGTTTTGTTTTGTAGTAAAGACCTGTTTCGTGAATTATGTTTTAAAAGCTATATTGAGCCATGTAGACACTTTGCTTTCATTGACCCAAACAAGACGGATGGGGTAGATCGCTCCTTGAAAAGGAAAGCAGGATTGTTCATCGAAAAAGGCTACTATTTAGCGTTTCTGTTCTATATTGCTTTTTCGGTGCTCATTCCCTATTTAATGTCCTTAGCTCCAAAGTTTAAGAAATGGTTGTATACGTGAGATGAAGCTTAGTATCAAGTTTGAAGTGCGACACTTTTTACAGATGCGCATGAATATACT
>NZ_JAPEID010000110.1:0-2487 GCF_028823755.1 Vibrio sp. VP6 | reverse complement strand
GCTTGGACTTGCTAAGATGGATCTTTCCACCACCTTGTTTATAAAAGTGGCGGCTTGGTCAGGATTATTTTTAGGGAATCCGTCTACTGGTGCGTTTATGGTGAGCGTGTATCGCCCTGTTTTTTCTCGAACCATTGTAAATGGTACGATGGCACAGTTTGTTGAATCCACTAACAAACTTGTCCCAGTTGTTGTGCATGCTCTATCGACAGCAAAAAAAGGAGCGAAGGTCGAGCGACGTATACCATAGTCGTGATCGGGTGCATACCAAACGCGCTTACCTGTATTTAACGCTTGCAGCATGCCTCTTACATTTTTGCGGTCGATCAGAGTGCGATTGGAGCGAGAGCGACCTTTGAATTGAAAATAGTCGAAGCAGGGGTTGTTGTTTGGTCTATAAACGCCGGTGCCAGACTTTTTGATCCCGAAAGCCCGAGCGCCTAGCTCTAGGTTCAGTGAATGTACTGCTAGCATTAAAGCGCCCTTTCCTTCTTGCTCTAAAGCTTGGATATGCTCCATGCCTATAATATCGACATGCTTGTTCACACGTTTGTCTGACCAAAACCATGCCATCGCGGTTTCAAACAGAGCTATGCCAGTATTGTCGATATTTTCTTTGGTGACGGATTCAACTTCCTGAGCGCTCATTTCAGGAAAGCAAAGTTCTAAGTTGCGCTTAATCGTTACTCGCCTTTTCTTCATCAGTCGCATAGCTAAACGACCAATCTTTCTACCTAGTGTCAATTGCACTCGAAACGGCAAAAGACTAAGAGAGTACATGATGCCAATCATGCACAGTGTGCCCCAATATCGTGGTGCTAAGAACTCGATTTGGAATTTTGGCGTGCGGTGCTTAGTTATAAACGTATTAGATGAAGGCATTAATCAGACCCTTAGAAATGGAAGTCAATACATTTTAAGGATCAAAAGCGATCCGCAGCGTCGGACTATTCTGAGTGTTCCTGTCTTTAATCTGGTTTGTATGTGGTCATAGGGTGATAAATATCATCAAAATAGGATCATGACCGCTACATCATTAACTGCGCTACGTACGAAAAAATAGGTGAGAGTGTGGTGGGGAAACGCACATATAAAGTCAAAGATGGTTATTTAGCATTGCATCGATACAACGTAAAAGCTAAGCCCAAACACGAATAAAGGCAGGCTGAAACAAGGAACGCGTCCTGATATAATCTGCGTCAAATATTTAGAGATATGTTGAACTCATGAATAAAATTATCGATAGAGAGCAAGTTGAGCAATGTGTGACTGAGGAGATTGCTTTGCAACTCCAACAACGAAGTTCAGATCTGACTCATTTGTTACCCGATCTTAAAGCAGCAATATTAGAGGTGATGCTGATCCACTGTCATGGCAATCAAATGAAAGCCGCTCGCCAATTGGGTATAAATAGAACGACATTACGTAACTGGTACAAAAAAGAGCAAGCGCGCAAGCGTGCGTAGCTTGTTTTTCGCTAAGTTGATTCAGCTTAGGCGTGTTTAAAACCAAGATCCAACTGGTAACCACATGCTTTTGCATATTTCATCAATGTTTTGATGGTTGGGTTACTTGTTCCTTTTTCTAACCTTGAAATGTTGGTTTCCTTTGTCCCCATTCGCTCCGCAACTTGTTGTTGAGTCAATCCGGCAGATTCACGCATCGAGAGCAATGTATTGATGAAATTAAACTCAGCCTCAAGTGCGTCGTATTTAAGTTAAATAAAACTTTCATATAAGGGGTAGTTACCTCATAGCTACGTAAAGTGCCAACAATTTACAATTAAACATGGTTATTTTATGCTCGAACAAAAAGTGAGCATTCTTATGAAACACTATTGGGAATCAAATGAGCTAACAGAATGCTGGTCTCTTAATTTTGAAGAACTTGCCCTACTAAAATCCAAACCGCCAAAGAACCATTTACCCTTTTGCTTTCAGCTCAAGTTCTATCAACACTTAGGGCGATTTCCGCAGTCATACGATGAGATAGCTGAAGCGCCACTGAAGTATTTAAAAGAGCAACTCGATGAGTTTGAGATTGAGGAATATGATTGGAAAGGTCGCACAGCTAAACGTCATCGGGCTGAAATACTTAAGTACCTCGATATTAGGAAATCGACCACTAAAAATGCCGCAGAGGCTTATCAAATTGCCTCCAAACCCAACTTAAAGCCGATGTTATGGACAAACACGGCAAAGGCTAAACAATTTAAGTTATTTAGATACAGCTCTGAGGATTACTTAAGGGGTTATCAAGCAATGAGTAAAGGTGCTTTAACAGCAGAGGCTCTTGCCGATGGGTACACACTGAAAACAATAAGACAAGAGCTTTCTAAATGATTGAAAACATAGCTTTTATTATTTTATCGATTATCTGGGTTATTGTTCTAAGAACTATAAATACTAATCGCTCTGAAAAGTTAGTTTTTGCCTTGAAGTATATTCTAATGATTATAACTGGGTATCAATACTACTCAATATTTGT
>NZ_JAPEID010000109.1:0-2533 GCF_028823755.1 Vibrio sp. VP6 | reverse complement strand
CGGGCGTCATGTCCCGAGAGCTGGATGTCGCGCGCTCGGTTTTGGTTCTTGATACACTTGCGCAGAGTTTTTGGTTTCTGTGCTTTATTTTTAAGCAGCGAACTTTACAAGTCATAAATACTTTTCTTCATTCAACAGATAAAAAGGATAAAAGCCTGACACATTAAGTTGTCCCAGCTTATGAACAACGCCCCGCCTCGCCGCTTTGCGATAGGGTGTGATTGAGAGAATATTGTGGGCTTCTCTCGTTGAAAGTTCTGAAATCCGCATCATGTCGTCTCACGACGAGCGCGATAGCGGCGAACTTTCAGCCAGTGGCGCAAGTTATTAAAGAGCGATGCTGTGTAAACGAACAGTGTAAAAGTATAATAGGCGACAATGTGAATTTATGTAAAGTACAAAACTACATAAACGCACTTAAATTTACATAATTTTCCTGCAAGTAAAGAGATAATATAAGCAATGTAAATTTTTGCATTGTTTTTATATGGCTGTGGGAAATATGACAAGCATCGGTATTCGTATAAAAGAATTACGAAATTTACGTGGCTTTAGTCAGGATGAACTTGCGCATAAGTTGAATCTGACAAAATCAACCATATCGCAATGGGAATTGGGAAAAGCCTATCCAAAAAGGAAGAATATTATTCAACTGTCAGACTTTTTTGATGTTGCAGTTGAGTTTTTAGAGCATGGGATTCGCTCTGAATCAGAGCTGAAAGAAAGTAAAAATGCAGACTATCATAATGAAATTAAAACAATTCCGTTTTATCATCATGTAAATGCAACTGCTGGAAATGGTGTTTGTAATAGCAATGAATCTCACCGTTTTATTCATATTAAAGATCTCCCTTGTTTAGATATTCAGTCTCTTTTTTGCATTACAGCATCAGGAGATAGTATGGAGCCTGTAATCAAACATGGTTCCTTACTCGTCATTGATAGCTCACAAACGCATATTGTTGATGGGAAAATGTATGTTTTTCAACAAGATGATTTCTTGAGAGTTAAAATATTCTCGTATGAAAAAAATCAAATAAGAGTAAGTAGTTATAATAAAGAATATAGTGATGAGCTTTATCGATTTGATGAGTTGACTAATTTGAAAATTATAGGGAAAGTAGTTTGGTTTTCGACTAGAATCGACTAAATTGTACTTTACTCTTTTGGGTGTTTTGTTAAAATTACTATCAAGTTTTGGAGTAAAAGTGCATTACATAGCACGCTAACTACATAGTTTTCTATGTAGTGTATTTTTCAGAACTAGAATGTGTCAGACCCTCAATCTGACTACATAGCATTCGCAAACGAACCGCCTTCCCACACGTAGGCGGTTTTTTTGTGCCTAAAATTCAAGCAGTTGATCTTTTTGATTTTTTTCTATAAAGTCAAAGGATATTGGTTTGGAGTGAGACCCGAACCACCCCTAAAACGTGTGGAATATAACATGACTTTATCTAATTTTCTCAGACAGCAGAATCAGTGTACTCCTATTCCCCACGGTTTTATAGTGGCTAAATTGGGAAGAATAAACGCTGAGGGTTTGTCTGATGCCTGTCTCTGAGCACTACACCTCTCAAACAGTTTCAGATCTTGCTCAAGAAGCACAAGACCACATTCGCGCTCAACGAAAAAAAACGAGCGCAGCGTATCGAGCAGCTCGACAAGCGCGAGTTCGTGAGTGTATTGATATTCATCACGCCGCTATTGAAGCTGAAAAAGCACGTCTGAAAGCTAAGGGTAAACCGAATCCTAACTATCAAATAGGCTTCACTAAGCGACGTGTACTACGAGACAAAGAGAATCCAAGAGCTGTTCCTCTTCCCACTGAATTTGCAATGATCCTAAAAGCGTGTGAGGAGTTTATCGATAATCCTAGGCGCTTTCATGCTTTGTATACGTGGGTTCCTGAAATGAGAAATCGTCAGGCTCGTGAACTCGTGGCTAGGGTGCTAGCTTGTCTTTTAGCTAACACGGATATGATCAGTGGCCGTGTCGGTGAACCGTCCCCACAGGGAATGAAACCATTAAGTTACCATCAGTTTCATGAAGATCATGCGTTGCGTTTTGGGAAGTACATTGCGCCTAAATCGTTTAATAAGGCCGTTGGGTATCTTAAACGTGCGGGTTACTACAACTCTGAATCTATTAATATTCCTATCGGAGATTCTGAGGGAACTGTCCGCGGTGCTCCTGCTTATAAACAATTCTCTGAAACGTTCTTTAATGATTTAAAAGTCGTTCGTTATAAAAATGTAGCTGAATCCATCATCGAGACTCGTGCGCGTCAAATTAAAGATGGACTGCGCCATGCATGGGTGAGTTTCAGGGATATGGCAAACGGCGTAGTACAACGCTATTTGAATGCAAACAAGTTTGAGCAAGTTGCTGAATCAAATTTGCGTGTATTTGAAGCATATACTCCCCAAATATCATTGAATCCACACTAACCATCATCATTCGAATCCGCGCAAGCGGAGGATTTCGCTCGTCTGAAGCTCATTTAAGGGATGTAGGTCACGTTTTTTTTAAT
>NZ_JAPEID010000010.1:0-143057 GCF_028823755.1 Vibrio sp. VP6 | reverse complement strand
ACACCTCTAATCAGGTGGCCAAATTCACTATGCCACTACAGTGATACCTCTTAAACACATTAGATATGGAGTATTGAGATGCCTTTTGGCGTTTAGGCTGACGTTTATTAGCTGAAGGGTTAACTGATAGAGGTTTGTCTGCGATAGGATTAGATATTGCTTCGTAGCCATAGTCACGGTTGTAACGTGCTCTACACAGCGCTTCGATGCGATGAATGTAGTGATAGAAAGCTACTGCTAATTGACGGAAAGACTCACTGTGAGAAGAGACAACTAAACCTTCTCTATCTAGTTGAGCAACAATAAACTCTTTTAGTTCATCTGCTAGCTCTTGAAGCTGTTCAGGGGTAGCAGTATCAACCTCACTACCATATAAAGACAAAGTATCAGACAAGCCAAATTCATGGACTGAACCTTCCGCATCTACATCCCTTTTTAGGAAAAGATCGTAGTTACCAGAGGTATCAACTTCATTCTTTACGTGTTCATACCAACGCTCTGCGATGATGGCACAGTCTCTAACATTGAGTACGACATTGGATGAATTAGATAGTTTTAACTGAGCAACGGCGATCTGCTTCTGTGCATCGGATAGACACTCAGTAAATCGTGGTTTAGCTTCAGAAAGATTTTTAGTTTGAAGAGATTTCTTGAAGACTGTCTTACCGATTATAGGAACCAGCTTTTTTGGGACAGCCATTCTAAAGTAGTAAACACCAGTTTGAGGATGCTTATAAGGACTTGCCATGATGTTCGACATTGTACCTACTCTTTGTACCAGTAGGCAGCTTACATTAAAACACCAAACCCTTGTATTATAAGAAGTTCTTACACTACAAGGGCTTATAGAATGTGGCGGTGAGTGAGAGATTCGAACTCTCGATACGTTGCCGTATACACACTTTCCAGGCGTGCTCCTTCAGCCACTCGGACAACTCACCGAATCAAATTGTGGTTAGCATTCTTGGCTAACGAGGCGCTAATTTAATGATTATGAGCCTCATGGTCAAGGCTAAACCGTAAAAAAAGCCTTCTTTTACACTCGTTTGCTCACTAAGTAACTAAATTGAACAAAACAGTGTCAATCAAACGCCTTGATGATAACCCGGAACGCGGAACCAACGACGGCACATATCCAAAAAGTAGCCGTATAACACGCCCATTCCACAAGAAACCACAGCGTTGCTCGCAACTGCCGTAACAATTTGATCATACGATGCACCAACGGCTAAAAGAATGCCGGCGTACACAGGTGATTGGAAAAGCACATACGATACAAGATCAGACACATTTTTCATGAAAGAGGAAGGTGAAAGTTTGTTACCTTGGCGCAAAACCCAATCACGGAACATGCCATAAGGCCAAGCAATCGCGATATTTACTGGTATAGACAACGTGCGTGATGCCAGAGACTGCTCAAACGTCATTCCTGAAATCAAAATCTCGATAATCATCCCTGTAATAAAGCAAAAAACAACCATAGCAAAAGTATCCGCTGCGGCATGACGAATACAAAATGGTCCACGAGACTTCATTTACAACCCCTAAAATCAAACACTGCAATTAATAAAGAACTAAATATGATTAACTGCCACACAACTTAATTACCAGTTAATGACACTATTAAATCACAACATTTGTAGATTATGGCTCCATATTTAAAATGAAGTTGTAAATTAATAACCAACTTTAGAAACAAAAGTAGTTTTTTTCACCGTTTTAGCGAAAAAACAGGATTTTACGGGTAAAAAAGGCACAAAAATATGGAAATGACTTACTTTTAAGAGGGTTGAAAATGAGTAGATGGTATAGAATTGGAACAAAATTTGGTTTTATTACACCAATTGCAAACGCTTATGCTACCTAGATGTAAAAACTTAGAGTATAAATGACGGCACAAAGCACTACCGATATGGTAAAAATACGCTGAAGTTCAGGAAGAGCCAAAAGAGCGGCGAAGAAAACAAATGGACTGCTTTTTTATCTGTAAATTACGGCGTAGCAAGTAACATAGTTAATGTGTCTATATCTTCCTGATCGGGTAGAGATTGACGCAGTAGATCGCGTTTAATCCTAGTGATTACCTCCGACAATACCTCATCTGTATTAGGTTGAAGGCTATCCATTATAGCAAGCAGCGCATCAAGCGCGTCTCCGAGATTGCCATTATCTAGAGCGACATAAAAGCTAATCAGCAAAGAATCGGTTCCCAACACTTCTAATGCTTGTTGATTTTGCTTGGTTTGATATTGATACAGCAAATCGGCATGTCGGTACAAAGCATCATCCAGTTCGGACTCCACTATTGGTTTAGCAATGATATGGTCAGCGCCTACGCCTAACATGCGCTCTTGGGTCTCTTTGAACACATCCGCAGTACAACCAAATATCAGTACCGACTTCGCAGCGCTGCTCATGGAGCGAATTGCTGAGATTGCCCCAACTCCATCAAGGACAGGCATATGGTTGTCCATCAATATTAAATCGAACGGCTCTACAGCTATTTTATTTACGGCTAGCTGTCCATTTTCAACACTTGAGCATTCAAAGCCCTTTGCTCTTAAGAAGGTTTCCATAATGATGGCGTTGGTTCGATTGTCCTCTACTATCAAGGCCTTCAAACCATTGCAATTGAGCTTGTGCCTATGTCCTGATTCCACTTTCCCCGGTTCGCAAGGAGAGATCTCAACTTCAACCGTGAATGTAGTGCCGATATTTTCTTGGCTTTGCACAGTCACATGACCGCCCATGTGCTCGGCGATCTCTTTGACAATTGCAAGACCAAGGCCAGTCCCGCCGAAGCGTCTTGTGGTTGATGATTCTGCTTGCTCAAATGGGCGGAATATACGTTTTTGCGCCTCTTTAGATATCCCTATTCCCGTGTCTTTTATCGCGATAACCAACACCGTTTTGTCATAGTGAGTTTGCTCACTCAGCGTCACTTCAACAATGCCTCTATCAGTAAACTTCACGGCGTTATTGAGTAAATTAAACAACACTTGACGAAGGCGCGCTTTGTCGTTGTCATACCAGCGTCCCACAGGAACTAACGACGTCACCTTAAACTGCAATCCTTTCTCTGCACACAAGGTATGATAAACGCTTTTTATACTGCCAATGATCGATTCTATGGGGAATGGCGAGTTCGAAAACTCTACATGTCCCTGCTCTATCTTGGAGTAATCAAGAATCTCGTTCAGTAGCGTCATCATGTGATCACCAGAATCGTATAATGTACTGAGGTGTTTTCTTTGTTCGTCCGTTAACGGCGTTTTGAGCAGGATTTGAGCGGTGCCGAGTACCCCATTCATCGGCGTACGGATTTCATGCGACAAAGTGGCAAGAAAAGCAGTTTTGGCATTTGTCGACGCTTGGGCTTTTACTCTCTCTTGTTCGAGGTAAATGGTCTTCTCGTTGAATTTGGTAATGAGATGGCCGATTTCGTCCTCACTTCCGTAATCGATATCAATGATCCCGCCAGTTTTGGAATCATCAATTTTTGTAGCGATTCGTACGATAGGTTCGACAATGTATCGGTTAAGTAAATAGTACCCAACGAGAACGCATAGCAATAAGAATGGGATGATGCCGCCTTCAACACTCATGACTTGCTCGAACACTTGATCTGCCACTTTCGCCTTAGCATTGACAACTTCTAGCTTCCAATGAAATTCACCAAAATCGAGTTTACTAATGTACATTTGTTTGGTGATTTGAAAGTTGTGTTCGATGATGACATTCGAGTTAGCATCTCGAATGACCACACCCAAAGAGTATTGGTTGGTGTGCTCACGAATGAACTGGAATAAGGCCTCCAAAGAAAGGTCGACCGTCGCAACGCCTGCAAACTCTCCATTTCTATAATACGGCGCAGAGGCGGTAATCATTTGAACTTGAGTGAAAGTATCAATATACACCGCAGACCAACTCACCGTGCCTGACGATTGTTCAGCGGCTGCGCGATACCACGGCTCATTGTCATAACCGCCAGATTCTGGATTGTTGTATGAATGAATCTGATCGATGTTCCCCTCACTGTTCTTGTTAAAGAACAAACTGGTAAACCGCCATCGTTCTTCTTTGAGTTCTGGTTTGGGCCACAATCCACCACTGACGATGATCTCGTCGCTTAATCTTAAAATCTGAGGAATGGTCGATTTAAGGGAATCGCTTTGGTTTGAGCTTTGCGCAAGCCCAACTAAGCTATTCAGCACGCCCGTGGATGTGATGAGCGGCTCTTTTATCTGGGAAGCAAGCAGTTGGGTACGTAAATCGAGATTTCTTTCTAGTTTGTCACGGACAGGTGGCTCAACCACCAAGTACACCACCGACCCTATCGTAGCGATAAAAAAACACAGGTACAGTGTGAGAGCGAGAATGCTTTTTTTTCTAAGTGACGAACGAATTTCCATATCTGTAGACGAATCATTCCCTAATATCGATTTATCACTGATTGATTGGTAAGATGAGCGCAACCAATCAGCCCATTAACAAATGGTATTCTATTTTGAAACTACAAGACATGCTTTCTCTTCCAGAACTTGATGGAAAACTACTAAACCTAGCGAAAACTCAAGGCTTTGTAACCGCGATGGCATCAGCGCCAAACGTGTTGAACCCTCAGGAGTGGCTGCCATTCTTATGGGGCGGCGAAGAGACAGCACCTTTCTCAGATGGTGAACAACTAGAACTGTACATTGATGAAATTGTACAAATGTGGAACCAAACTCGACCAGCTTTGCTAGAAGGTTCTTGGCAATGGCCTGAAGGTTGTACTCTCGATGAGCAAGACATTGTCTCAGCAAGCACTCGTGATTTCTGTGAAGGTGTACTTCAAGGTTGGCAACTGACACGTGATGATTGGGAAACGTTAATGCCAGAAGACAGCGAAGACAGTGCCCTATTGGGTGGTGTGCTGCTCTCTCTTACTATGTTGTACGATCCAGAAACCACCATTGCAACGCTTGCAGAGCAAGGCATGGAAGGCTTAGAGCAATTTGAAGAGATCTTCAATGCTGTACCTGTGATGCTATGTGGTCTTACTCAACGCGGTGTTGCGTTGGCTGAAGAGCAATAAAATAACGTAATCGTTGATCATTGAAATTGAACATCTGATATGAAAAAGCTCTCCGAATGGAGAGCTTTTTCATTACGTCAAAATCACATGTGGAATGTAGCGCGCCATATCTTGTGTCACTAGGCTACTATCTTCACGAATCGAAATACCCGCCGCTCTATCATTGACGAGCCAACTACCGATTAACGTATGGTTCTGCCCAAACTTAGGCAACGGATGATATTTCTGAACGATATTGAACTTCGATTCATAAGGCCCCGGCGTTTCCTTCCATCTTTGACGATCTCAATATTCGCCCCCTCCCGTGAGAATAACGGTTTGATGACATAATCGTTCAAACAACTCGCTTTTGGGTCATTAGCAAAATAGGCAGGCAAAAGATTGGGATGATTTGGAAAGCGTTCCCACAACAATGGCAAAAGTGCTTTATTGGATAAAATCGATTTCCACATGGGTTCTAGCCAGTTGACATTTGCAGTCGCTAAGTATTTCGCGTATTCCTCTTCAAACATGAATTCCCAAGGATAAAGTTTGAACATCCAACGAATGGCTCGTTCGTCCACATCCACAAATTTTCCGTCTTCCGTTAAACCAATATCTTCGACATGCACAAAAGCTGTCGCTAGCCCCGCCTCGCGCGCGCAATCTTCTAAATACTGGACAGTCGCTTTATCTTCTTCTGTGTACTTGCAACAGCTAAAGTGGAGAGTTTGTCCCGGTTGATATTTGGCTATCTCCGCAAAACGCTCAATTAGAAAGTCTTGAAGAATATTGAATTGATCCGCAGCTTGATGAATTCGACCTTTGTTAACTACATCTTCCAGCCACACCCATTGCCAAAAACCCGTTTCAAACAAACTTGTCGGTGTATCGGCATTGTTTTCGAGTAGCTTTGCTGGTGATGTTCCGTTATACGCAAAATCCAAACGAGAATAGAGTGAAGGCTCTTTTCGTTGCCACGAAGACGCGACCTGTTCCCACATCAACTCAGGAATCGCACATTTCGTCAGTAGTTGCTCACAGCGAACCACCTCATCCACAATAGACAAGCACATCTGATGCAGTTCTTCAGTGGGAGATTCTAGGTCGTGCTCGATTTGCTCCAGCGTAAATTGGTAGTAAGCACTCTCATCCCAATACGGTTGCCCATACATAGAATGAAAACCAAAACCAAACTGGCGTGCTAATTCACGCCAGTTTTCTCGTTCTTGTATCTCTCGTCGAAACATAATCAACCGCCACGACTGACCGAAACCGCTTTCCCGAATCCACCTCGAGACATGGCTCTTCCAATGGTTCCGCCCCCACGTTTGTTTAAGTTACTGGTCGCGACTTTGGTCGACTGGTTACGATAGGAGCCAAAAAACTGGCCTGCACCGTTATAAAATTTGGACTTATAGCGGTACATCGGTTCCGAATAATAACTCTTGTTGTAACCTTTCAAATCATTAACTGAACGACTATAGAAAAAGCCGCCAAAATGAGGGACATAAGCACGAGAGCTTGAGCTGTAGTAACAATCGTCTTCGTAAAAGTCGTTTTCACATTCGAATTCATTGTTATAACGAGGAGCATTTCGTTCAGCACGAGCCAATGCCTCTTGGTAAGCAATATCACACTGCTCACTAAACTCTGGCGAGTTGGATTTACATTCATCGGCGTCAGAAAAAATGTAGCCTTCAGTCTTTGATTCTTGGGTCGCAAGGAAGAAAATTCCGCCAAATGCCGCGAACGGTATGATTTTTCCAAGCTTTAAGCTTTTATCCATGGAAGAACGTTTAACGTTGGAACTGCGCTTCATCGTTCCTCCTAGTACGTCATACAAGCAGCATTCAACATGCCGACCGATATAGAAACCGCCGCAAGTACAATGCCTGCAGGCAGCTCATCTTTTTCGATACGCTCAGTAACTCTTGGCAGCAAAATGAAACGCACGATGGCAAATGCGATGATTTGCGCAAGCATGGCAACAACGCCCCAAACCATAAAGTCGACAATGTTGACTGAGTTTTTTGCCGCACCCGAAATCGCAATACAATAACCCAGAAAAGCGCCACTCAACGCCACTGCGGCTGCGGTATTTTGCTTTTCCTTGATCAGATGCCATTCATCATAAGGCGTAAGCTTGACGTAGATGAACTTAAACGCCAAAACAAAAATAATGGATACTGAGAAGTAGAGTAAAAAGTTTGGAAAACCTGCTAACAGGCCGGCAATCATGTGCATTATTGTTCCTTGTTCATTTCTTTCCATGCAAAATCATCAATACGTTCATCTGCAATGTAAAACAGCTTGGTACCCGGTGGCACTTCCGCATCTAAATCTGGGTTGAGTTGGATACCGTTGCCGATATCAAACGCAATCAATGTCGCGTGGTGACGCTTTTTGATAAAGCCAAAGATGCTCTCAATGGTGGTGATAGGTTGATTCTCAGGATAAATGACTGAGTACTGTGTCATCCCACGGGTGGATGCCAGTAATTCTTGGTGCAAGGCACTAGAGCCAGGGTCTACTGCCGCTTTCGCCAACATTTCTGCTCCTACGGCAGGAATGCACTCTGCTTTAGGGCAATGCTGACTGAGCAATCGACCTAAGGCGTCGTCTTTAAAATAAGCCAGCAAGTGTGCGTCAGGATTCTCAGAGGCACAATAAAGCGCAGCGGAGAGCGTAATGTCATCCGAAAGATTATCAACAATGATACAACTCGCATCAGTAATGTTGGCGTTCTTCATTTCCTGTGCGTCGGTATAACTGGTCACTTTGATAAAATGAATTTCACCCGGCAATGGGTTTTCAATATCAGAGCGACTACACAACACGATAGGGCGCTTGCCTTCTTCTTCGTGTTGCAACATACGAATCAAGTGCATTGTTCTCGACCCGTTCCACCCAAGCAATACGATATGATTTTCCACTCTCACTCTCCGTTTACCCAAAATACCCGCTCGCCAATAATCGATTGCAGAACCAGCTACACGCCCCAATAACGCAGCAAACAAACTCAAGCCACCGGGAATAACAAACAACACAACAACCCACTTCCCTAAGTCTGTGACCGGAGAGTGATCTCCATAGCCCACCGTACTAGCGGTAACCATGAGGTAATAAATGAAGTTGGAGAAGTTGTCCGTTAGCGCTTTTTCACCCGCAAGAGCCAAAAACCCCCACGATAAACTGATGTACAAAATGCTAATAACAAGAAGGTTTCGGTTGCTCAATTTAAATAGGTGCGAACTAAGCCACTTTTTAACTACTAGCCACACAGCCATAAATATCCGATCCCTGCATTTACAAAATCAATCAATATTAAACCATTGATAATCAAAAACAAAAAAACCAGCCATATTCGGCTGGTTTTTTGGGATTTATCTTAATAAATAGAAGTGATTACGCATTACCTTTCACTTGCATATTTAGCTGCTCGGCAAAGTCTAGCATGCGGTTCAGTGGAATAAGAGACTTCACTCGTAGCGCTTCATCTACGAAGATTTCGTGCTCTTCTCCGCCTTCACTAAGCGCTTTTTCAATCGCTTTCAAGCCGTTCATTGCCATCCAAGGACAGTGTGCACAGCTGCGACAAGTCGCGCCAGCACCAGCCGTAGGCGCTTCGATCAGTTCTTTTTCTGGCACCAGTTGTTGCATCTTAAAGAAGATGCCTTTATCCGTTGCCACGATCATTTGTTGGTGAGGGAGTTCTTTCGCCGCCTTGATAAGCTGACTTGTAGAGCCGACAGCATCAGCCAATTCCACCACACTTGCTGGTGACTCTGGATGAACAAGAATCGCAGCATCTGGGTAAACACTCTTCATCTTACGAAGTGCATCAGCAGAAAATTCATCATGGACTACACACTCACCTTGCCAAAGCAACATATCTGCGCCCGTTTTATTGGCAATGTATGAGCCCAAATGACGGTCTGGTCCCCAAATAATTGGCTTATCTTCAGCGTCTAAATGTTCCACGATTTCAAGCGCGATGCTTGATGTGACCACCCAGTCAGCACGAGCTTTCACTGCCGCAGAAGTGTTTGCGTAGACAACAACCGTATGATCTGGGTGTGCATCACAGAATTCACTGAATTTATCCGCCGGACAACCTAGATCAAGTGAACATTCCGCTTCCAGCGTTGGCATTAGAATTCGTTTTTCTGGTGTCAGAATTTTAGCCGACTCACCCATAAAACGTACGCCTGCAATAATCAGTGTGCTTGCTTGGTGGCGGTTACCAAACTTAGCCATTTCTAGTGAATCACCAACAAAACCACCTGTTTCTTCCGCTAGTGCTTGAATTTCAGGATCGGTGTAGTAATGCGCGATCAGTACTGCGTCTTTTTGTTTTAGCAGCTCTTTGATGCTCGCGATATAAGACGATTTTTCTTCTTCGCTTAACGGAATTGGTTTTGGTGGGAATGGGTAAACAGTGTCGATTTTATCTAATATGTGGCTCATTGCTCTTGCTCTACGCAACTTCCTTTAATCCGCGTATTGTAACCTCGTTAATTTTCAAAAACCAACCTGTAACTAGAATTTCTAGCGGTCTAGACGTATATCTTTGTTACATGTGGCATTTTCTTATGTGCGGCAATTTTGTAAAAAATTTAAAAAACAGAAGGCATCTAAAAAGAAAAAGGAAGCTAAAGCTTCCTTTTTAGAATGGTGTTTATTTCAGCTTTGAGCCAGCCAGTTTAGCCGACGCACTACCTGGGTATTCATCGACAACTTGTTGGTAGTATTTTTTCGCTTGAGCGGCATTGTTATTACGCTCTGCGATTTCACCTAACTTAAGCAAGGCGTCAGCTCGTTTGTTAGAGTCTTTATAAGACACTACCGCAGCAAAGCTTTTCACCGCGTCTTTATCCTGTTTCTTAGCGAAGTACAATTGGCCTAACCAATAGTGTGAATTCGCTGAGTATGTGGAATCAGGATAGTCTTTCTGGAACTGCTGGAACGCAGCAATTGCGCCGGTGTAGTCACGCTTTTTAAGGATTAAGTCAACCGCATTTTGGTATGCCGTTTGCTCATCAACATTTGGCGTGTATTTACCACTAGTTTCTGTTGGTTTGGTTTCTTTTACCGGTGCCGACTTCATCTCACCGCGAATACGGTCAAGCTCGACAAACAACTCACGTTGACGCTGCAACATTTGCTGCATTTCATAGCTATTTCGCTCTAATTGACCACGCAAATCACTGATCTCTTGTGACATTTGGTCAATCTGCTCTTGCATTTGGAGCTGAACACGGTTGCGATTTTGTAGTAGACGCTCTAATCGCTCGACTTCCGTTTCAGATGAACGGCTCTTAGAGGCTGAGGATGTGCTGTTGAGATCGGATACTGGAGCTGGTGCAGCGAACGCGAAGTTCGCTGCACTTGCCAGTAACGTAAGCGCAACAGCGCGCTTAGTGTTACTGAACATGAGGATTTCCTCGAATTAGTATACTAGAACCGCGCGACGGTTTTTAGCGTACACTTCATCTGATTGACCTAGAAGAAGTGGCTTCTCTTCACCGTAGCTAACGATTGAGATTTGATCTGCTTGTACACCTAGCGCTTGTAGGTAGTTAGCAACTGCTTGAGCACGACGCTCGCCTAGAGCGATGTTGTACTCAGGAGTACCGCGCTCATCAGCGTGGCCTTCAATCGTTACTTTTAGAGCAGGGTTCTTGCTTAGGTAAGAAGCGTGAGCTGCTAGCATCTCTTCGTAATCACCTGCAATTGTAGAGTTGTCAAACGCGAAGTAAATTGTTTGAGTTTCGCGAAGTGCTTGCTCTTTTAGCTCTTGTTCAGTTAGCTGACCGCTTTGATCGATCGGCGTCGCTACTGTTGTTTCTGCTGCAGCATTGTTGTTAGTTGCTGCGCCAGTGTTAGAAGCTGCGTCGTCGCTTGAACTACACGCAGTCATAGCCATTACAGGAAGCGCGATTAGTAGCCCTTTTAGAACCTTGTTCAGTTGCATCTTATTTTCCTTTATTAATCAAACTTATTACTACAAAAACGGTGACCACGCAGGCGCTCTCACACGCCCATTTGTTGCCGGTAATCTAGCTTTAAATCGACCATCAATTGACACCATCGATAGTACGTTTTTCTTGTTGTAAATCGAGCTATACACAACCATGCCACCGTTAGGGGCAATACTCGGAGACTCGTCTAATAGAGTCTTAGTTAAGACTTGAAGAGCACCAGTTTCCAAATCTTGTTTCGCCAAATTAAAACCTGAATCACTGCGATTCACCATTACTAGGAATCGGCCATCAGGTGTGATTTGACCACCCAAGTTTTGGCTACCTTGCCAAGTCAAGCGATCGATAGAACCGCTGCCCAAATTTACTTGATAAATCTGTGGTTTACCACCCCTATCCGATGTGAAAATCAGCGATTTGCCATCAGGGTGCCAGAACGGTTCAGTATTATTTGATCTGCTACGCGTAATTTGGGTGAGTTTGCGAGTTTTCAGATCAAAAGTGTACACCTGTAGAGTGCCCGTCTTAGACAGTACAAGCGCTAACTTGTTACCATCAGGAGAGAATCTTGGCGCACCATTATGGCGAGGGTATGACGTAATTTTTTCACGTTCACCGGTGTAGATGTTCATGATGAAAATTTCTGCTTGGCCATTTTGGAAGCTTACATACGCAAGTTTCTGCCCATCTGGAGACCATGCAGGAGACATCAGAGGCTGCTTAGAACGCAATACTAATCGCTCATTGTAACCATCGTAATCAGCAACACGAAGCTGGTACGGGAAACGGTCTTTGTCGTTTACAACCACGTAGGCAATACGAGTCATAAATGCGCCACGTTCACCAGTCAGTTGTTCATACACAAGGTCGGAAATACGGTGAGCGTACTCACGCATACGAGGGCCTTTTACCGTAGCCACTTTGTTGAACAACACATGGTCTTTAGATAAAACAAGCTCGCCGTCACTCCCTAGAGCTTTGCTCTGCCCACCAGTTAACTGACCGCGTACCACATCAACAAGCTGGTAATTTACAACGTAATCGCCTTGCTCATTTTGCTTGATAGAGCCAGTTAACAGCGCATCTACACCAAGGCTTGTCCACGAATCAAAGTTAACTTCTGATTCATTGAATGGCGTTTGTGGCATTTTATTAGTTGGTACTGGGCTGAACTTACCACTGCGCTGTAGATCAGACGCAATGACAGCAGAAATGTCGGTAGGAAGTGGTTGACTGCCCTCCCATTTAAAGGGAACAACAGCAATTGGTCGTGCCGAATCAATACCATCAGTAATGACCAGCTCCAATGCAGCGTGCGCTACATTCGTTAGACTGCCTAGCAGTACAAACATTCCTAGTAAAAGACGTTTAATCACGGCTTATCCCTTATTGTTGTAGTGCGACCGTAAGGTTAATATCCTTCAGCCTTTGGTTAACTGTTGAATCGGTTGACATCGGGAAACTTGGTACTTGTGCAATTGCACTCTTTGCAGCACCACACACTCTAGAGTCACCAGAAAGCACGTTAACTGACGAAACAATCATGTCAGTTCCCGTAGGAATCAGCTTAATGTTAACTCTACACTCCTTTCCCAATAGGTAGTCATCCTTTAGCAATCGGCTTTGAATGAGCTGAATATAGATTGAACTGTAGCGGGAAACCTCATCAGCCACAAATTTCCCCTGAGCCTGTTGGTTTGCACTCGCTTCACTTTCTAGGCCAGCAAAAATATCATCCAGTGCAGCTTCTTGCTCTTTGCGCTCACGTTCTAAACGCTTAAGGCGCTCTTTTTCTTTACGCGCTTTTTCCGCAGCTTCTTTTGCCGCTTTTTCTTTCGCAATGCGTTCTTGTTCAGCTTTTTGAGCCGCCTCGCGTTCACGTTTTGCCTTTTCTTCCGCCTCTTTTGCCGCCTTCTCGCGAGCTACTCGCTCTTGTTCCGCTTTAGCAATCGCCGCTTCTTTGGCTAAACGTTCCTGCTCTGCTTTACGTACAGCTTCTTCTTTCGCTTTACGCTCTTTCTCAAGTTTAGCTGTACGCTCTTTTTCTTGGCGAACACGTTCTTCTTCTGCTTTGCGTTCCTGCTCTTTTTGCTTGCGAGCCGCTTCAGCTTCTCTGGCCGCTTTTGCATCTTTCGCTTGCTGTTCTTTCAACTTACGAATTTGTTCTTCTTCAGCCTTACGGTTTTTCTCAAGCTGCTCCGCCTCGCGTCTTAATTTATCAAGACGATCTTGCTCTTTTTTGGCCGCTTTTTCACGCTGCTGACGAATTTCTTTCGCTTGTTGTTGTACCAGTTTAGGGTCTATCACGACAGCCTGAACCATCTGTCCAGTTGGCTCAGGTTTGGTCATCGCAAAATCAGTACCCCAGAGCAATGCTGCTACCAAGAGAGCATGCAGACCTACCGATATGACTATCGGTTTAGTGTACTCTTTCGATTGTTTCTTTTTGTCTTTCATGAATATTGACGTTTATTCCCTAATATCGGTCATTAGACCCACTTTTGGGATACCAGCTCGACTTAACTCATCCAGTAGCATCACAACGTCAGCGTATGGCGTTGCCGCATCACCGCCGACCGCAACAGGCGAATCAGGCTTGATGCTTCGCTCAGCTTTGACTCGTACAATCACATCTTGTAAAGACAGACCGCGTTGCACTTCTTCATCATTAACACTCAGACCTAAGTTCCCATCACGATCAATTTCAATGATGATAAAGCTGCTATCGGTGTTCCCGGCTATTTTTTCCATCGACTCAGCGGTAGACGTTTTTGGCAGCTCGACATCCACACCTTGGGTAACAAAGGGCGCGGTCGCCATAAAAATGATCAACAGCACAAGCATTACGTCGATGTAAGGGACAACGTTGATCTCTGCCGTCATTTTTCGCTTTTTAGGTTGATAACCCGCCATGCTTTTTATTCCTTATCCGCGCTATCTCGGCCAGCCATCGCTTGACGATGAAGGATGCTGTGGAATTCTTCTGAGAATGTCGCGTAAGTATGTTCCAGCTTACTTACTTTGTTGCTTAGTCGGTTATATGCCATTACCGCAGGAATTGCTGCGAATAGACCCATAGCAGTCGCGATCAACGCTTCTGCGATACCTGGGGCAACCATAGAAAGCGTTGCTTGTTTCACTTCACCCAGTGCAATAAACGCATGCATGATGCCCCAAACAGTACCAAACAAACCAATGTATGGGCTGATTGAACCGACAGTTGCTAAGAAAGGTAGGCTTGTTTCAAGCTCATCAACTTCACGCGCAACAGCAACACGCATCGCGCGACCTGTGCCTTCCATAATGTAAGCTGGTGAGTTCGCATTGCTCTTACGTAAACGAGCAAATTCTGTGAAACCTGCGTAGAAGATTTCTTCTGTACCTGCGATCTCGTCTTTGCGCCCTTTCACTTTTTGGTAAAGTTGGGAAAGGTCTGTACCTGACCAGAATTTGTCTTCAAATTGCTCTGCATTTTTTGATGCTTGGGAAAGCACTTTGCTGCGCTTGATGATCATTGCCCATGACGCGATTGACATGCCTAGCAATGTCAGCATCACAAGTTTTACCAACAGACTGGCCTGAAGAAAGAGATCTAAAATGGAAATATCAGCAGTCACTATTTGTTAGCTCCGAATTGATAAATGTTGGAATAGCTATTGGTTTCATTTTCTTATTATCGATACATGCTACCTTAACAAAGGCCTTGCACAATATCTTGCCTTGATCATTGACCAACTCTTGACAGAATTGCAAAGACGCACGTTTTATTTCTGACACTCGGGTTAATACTGTCAACTGTTCGTCCAGTCTCGCCCCTTGTTTAAAATCGATATCCATGTGTCGGACAACAAAGCCAATATTTTGTTCCAGTAACACATGTTGAGAAATGCCTTTTGCACGCAACATCTCAGTACGCGCGCGCTCAAAGAATTTTAAATAGTTTGAATGATATACAACGCCGCCCGCATCGGTGTCTTCATAGTACACGGTGATCGGCCAGCGGAAGGGATTTGATGTGCCTTGCAAGGGAGTACCAATATATTCAATTCTTTAAAGTGGTTACTATAACTGAAGCAACAGCAATTGGTACTGAACGGAAGGAATATTTTTGATTTTTGTAGAAAAAATAAAAGCCAGACAAACTGCCCGGCTTTTACTCGATGATTTAATAACCAATTTTATTGCAATGTAATTCAATTTACATGAAATAAAGCGCAGTTAGATAAATTAAGATAGCTAACGAGAAGTAAGGGCTAAACAACAATTGCCAGTACCAACTTCTCGGTTTGAAGCCTACGCCGAACACCATACTTGAGCACAATGCCCAAATCAGTGCCGGGGCGATCACTGCGTTAAAGCCACCAATCGCTTGATGGTACGCTTCTGGATCCCACATCACCAATCCTACGTGCATAAAGCCAAGGATGAGGGATAAGACTCTTAACAGAGTCTTATCCATTGGTTCGTGAAACTTCGCTACCTTGTCAGCGAGATTACTCACTGTCTTTGTCCATCATTTCTGAGTGCTCTAACCAAAGAGCGTTGATGATACCGAATGCACAAGCAAGTAGTACACCTAGAATCCATGCGAAATACCACATAGTAATTGCTCCTTAGTATAGTGAGTTTTTGTTGTCTTCAATGTACTGATCATCAAGGCGACCAAACATCTTGTAGTAAGTCCAAGACGTGTAACCAAGGATGATTGGAACCATAACAAACGCTACGCCTGTCATCAGGTTCAGAGTCAACTCAGATGATGTTGCATCCCACATGGTTAGACTGTGGCTTGGCATTAGATCTGAAGGCATGATGAATGGGAACATCGCAAAACCTGCAGTAAAGATAACGCCAGCAACACCTAGGCTTGAAGTGATGAACGAAATCGCACACTTTTCAAGACGAGATGACAATACAGCAAGCAGCGGCATTGCAACACCTAGTACAGGAGCAGCCCATAGTAGTGGGTAGTTTTCAAAGTTCTTCATCCACGCACCAGCTTCACGGATTACCTCTTTGTTTAGAGGGTTAGAAGCTGCGTTTGTGTCGATGCCACCAACAATCACGTAACCGTCAATGTTTTGAACCCAGAAACCTGCAGCAACAAACGCAACCACTGTTAGTAGACCCGTGATTTGAGCAACGTTGCGAGCACGTGTGTGAACTTCACCCGTTGTTTTCATTTGTAGCCAAGTAGAACCTTGCATCAAAATCATGAACAAGCTAACCAGACCACAAAGCAGAGCAAATGGGTTTAGCAGACCAAAGAATGAGCCATGGTATGTTGGCATCAAAAACTCGCTCAATTGGAATGGAACACCTTGTAGAAGGTTACCAAACGCCACACCAAAGATGATTGGCGGAACAAAACCACTGATTGAGATACAGATATCCCAAGTATTACGCCATTTTGGCTCTTCGATCTTAGAGCGGTAATCTAGGCCCAGAGGACGAAGCCAAAGTGCAGCTAGCGTCAGGATCATTGCTAAGTAGAAGCCTGAGAATGACGTTGCGTAAACCAAAGGCCAAGCGGCGAACAATGCACCACCAGCAGTGATAAGCCAAACTTGGTTACCATCCCAGTGAGGGGCAATTGAGTTAATCATGACACGACGTTGTGTGTCGTTTTTACCGATAATAGGTACAAGCGCGCCTACACCCATATCGAAACCGTCTGTTACTGCAAAACCAACTAGTAGAACACCGATTAGTACCCACCAGATGAGTCGCAAGATTTCGTAATCAAACATCTTGTTATCTCCTTACCTTACGCTTCTACTTGGCGGCTAACTTTGTCTTCAACAGAGTCAGCGTTTTGCTCAAAGTGGTAGCGGCCAGTTTTCAGACTGCTTGGACCTTTACGAGCGAATTTCAACATTAGGTAAACTTCTGCAATCAGGAATACCGTGTATAGCGCCAAGATTGCGAATAGTGACGTCCAGATTTCACCTGCAGTCAATGCTGAAGCCGCAACGTGCACAGGAAGAATTTCACCAACAGCCCATGGCTGACGACCGTACTCAGCGACGAACCAACCCGCTTCAATCGCAATCCACGGAAGTGGAATACTCAATAGTGCAGCTTTAAGAATCCATTGTTTTTGTTCGATTTTTTGACGACATGTTTGGATAAATGCCGCACCGAATACGAACAACATGATGAAGCCACAAGCAACCATGATACGGAATGACCAGAATAGTGGCCATACTGTTGGGATTGAATCATCCGCAGCAGCTTGGATTTGCTCTTCTGTCGCATCCACAACATTGTCTGTGTAGCGTTTTAGAAGTAGACCGTAACCTAGGTCACCTTTCACTTCATCAAACGCAGTCATGTTTTCTTCTGACTTGTCACCAGCACGAAGTTTCTCAAGAAGTTCGTAAGCGTACATACCGCCACGAATACGCTCAACGTGCTCATCACGAAGGTCGCGAAGACCTGTCACTTGCTCATCAAAAGAGCGTGTCGCGATGATACCCATTACGTAAGGGATCTTGATTGCGTAATCGGTGTGCATGGTTTCTTGGTTAGGAACACCAAACAACGTAAACGCTGCTGGAGCTGGTTCTGTGTGCCATTCTGCTTCAATTGCAGCAAGCTTCACTTTTTGAACTTCACCAAGCTCGTAACCAGATTCGTCACCAAGAACGATGGTTGATAGGATCGCAGCAATACCGAAAGATGCAGCGATAGCAAATGAACGACGAGCAAACGCAATATCACGACCTTTTAATAGGTAGTATGAACTGATGCCTAGAATAAACATTGCGCCACAAGTGTAACCAGAAGCAACCGTATGCACGAACTTAACCTGAGCTACTGGGTTTAGTACAACTTCAGAGAAGCTTACCATTTCCATACGCATGGTTTCGAAGTTGAAGTCCGCGCCTACTGGGTTTTGCATCCAGCCGTTTGCGATAAGAATCCAAAGAGCAGAGAAGTTAGAGCCCAGCGCCACAAGCCAAGTAACAGCTAAGTGTTGGCGTTTAGATAGACGATCCCACCCGAAGAAGAATAGACCAACAAAAGTTGACTCCAGGAAGAAAGCGACAAGTGCTTCGATCGCCAGCGGCGCACCAAAGATGTCACCTACATAGTGGGAGTAGTACGACCAGTTAGTACCAAACTGGAATTCCATGGTAAGGCCGGTAGCCACACCAAGTGCAAAGTTAATACCGAACAGCTTACCCCAGAACTTGGTCATGTCCTTGTAGATTTGCTTGTTCGTCATTACGTACATCGATTCCATAATGGCCAAAAGGAAGGCCATACCAAGGGTCAATGGTACGAATAGGAAGTGATACATCGCTGTTAGTGCAAACTGCAACCGCGATAGATCAACTACGTCAATCATGGTAACTCCTATGTGTCGGCTGAATGACACTCTCTACATATTGCAATCCATATCCAGGTGTTATTCACACTTGAAAATTGTTGAATTATCACAACTCTTTGTTGCAAAAATGTGCTTCATTGGTTAGTTAATTGTTAAGCATCAGCTAATATAGCTGGGGCTAATATTACTTGTAAAAACAGATTGTTTCAAAAGGTTTATAGCCGGAATGCGCTTTGATATACATCAATGTTTATGCGCTGAATTTGCACAAAAATCCATCACATTGATCCAGATCAACCCGTATTAGAAGCGTATGTTAAGAGAGAGTAATCAGGAGAGAAATTAACCAGTTGCATGCAAACATCGAGTTAACAATCAGTGCTTTTTTCTTACCTAATTAGTATTAGAAGAAATTCAATAAATGAGAGGTTGGTCACTTATGGTGAAAGGCTGAGCATTTTTGCTCAGCCTTAGAATCTTATTTTTCAATTCCGAAATGAAGATATGCACGATCTGTGGCGATTCTTCCTCGGGGAGTGCGTTGTAAATAGCCTTGCTGAATCAAATATGGTTCTAGCACATCTTCAATGGTGTCTTTTTCTTCACCAATAGCGGCAGCCATATTGTCGAGTCCAACTGGACCACCACCAAATTTCTCCATGATAGCGAGAAGAAGCTTGCGGTCCATGTAATCGAAGCCCTGAGCATCCACATCCAACATATTAAGCGCTTTGTCAGCAACATCGGCACAAATATGTCCGTTGCCCTTCACTTCTGCATAGTCACGGACACGGCGCAATAGACGGTTTGCAATACGAGGCGTACCACGAGCTCGTCGAGCAACTTCTAACGCGCCTTCTGGCTCCATCGACAACCCTAGACAATCTGCACTGCGTTGAACAATGTTCTGTAGATCTTGCACTTTGTAGTACTCAAGACGCTGAGTAATACCAAAACGGTCACGCAGCGGAGAAGTCAAAGACCCCGCACGCGTCGTTGCACCAATCAATGTGAATGGTGGCAAATCAATTTTGATAGAACGTGCGGCCGGGCCTTCACCAATCATGATGTCCAATTGGTAATCTTCCATTGCCGGATACAGCACCTCTTCGACCATAGGGCTAAGACGATGGATCTCATCAATGAAAAGCACGTCGTTTTCCTCAAGGTTGGTCAACAACGCGGCCAAATCGCCTGCTTTTTCGAGAACAGGTCCAGAAGTAGTACGGATGTTCACTTCCATCTCGTTAGCAACAATGTTTGCCAACGTCGTTTTACCCAAACCTGGAGGGCCAAAAATAAGTAGGTGGTCCAACGCCTCACTACGCAATTGTGCCGCTTTGATGAAAATCTCCATCTGATCACGGACATGATCCTGACCTTGGTAATCCGCCAACTTTTTAGGGCGAATAGCACGGTCAATAACATCTTCATCACGAAACGCTGGATTTTCAGGAGCGATTAAACGATCGGCTTCAATCATACTGTTACCTTGAACTTTCCGTTACACCATTGATTTTAGTGCTTCACGGATCAGCTGCTCGCTGCTCATGTCCGGTTTAGCAATTTGAGAAACTACTTTCGACGCTTGAGTTGGTTTGTAGCCTAGAGCAAGAAGTGCGCTGACCGCCTCTTCTTCTGCACTATTTGACGAAGCGGCAGCCGAGTCAGTAGGAGCGGCATCAGTAAACGGCGTGAATAAGTCACCAGCCCCCCAACCTTTTAAGCGGTCTTTCATTTCAACGACCAAACGCTCGGCGGTTTTCTTACCAACACCAGGTAACTTCACAAGCGTAGAAACTTCTTCACGCTCTACACAAGACACGAACTGGCTCGCTGTCATGCCTGAAAGAATACCTAAGCCAAGTTTAGGGCCAACGCCGTTTGCTTTGATCACTTCACGGAATAGCGCACGCTCTTTTACTGTATTAAAACCGTAAAGCAATTGCGCGTCTTCACGCACAACAAAATGAGTATAAATAATCGCTTCTTCGCCGATATTTGGCAGTTCGTAGAAACAGCTCATTGGCATCTGAACTTCATAGCCAATGCCGTTAACTTCAATTAAAACTTCAGGTGGTTGCTTTTCAAGCAAAATGCCGCGAAGACGTCCAATCACTATAAATACTCTTTGGAAATGAATTTGCGACAGGATAATAAAGAACTGGATAGACATCCAGTCCTTTATGCTGTGGGGTTAGATTTTTGAGACAACTTGATCAAGTTGTTGTGTGAGCGTCCGGACAGCAACAACTTGACCGCTGAGCTCTTTGCCATATTGAGCCACAATCTCGGCAATGGATTTTGTATTCACTACACCATTTGCCACTTCGCTACTCGCTTCATCAAGTTCTTTTAGCGCTATCATTTGCGTTGCCATAACGCTTGATAAACTTTGTACGTCATGAGATATCGTCGTCACTTGCTGAATAATAGTGTTCATCCTCTCCGTGCTTGACGTCACCACGTCTTGACCATGCTTCACTTCTTGCTCACTACGATCAAGTAAGTGTCGAATCTCAATAGCGGACTGGCTGCTCTTCGCAGATAGCTCTCGTACTTGCTCGGCAACCACAGCAAAACCTCTGCCCTGCTCTCCTGCTCGCGCCGCTTCGATTGCCGCATTTAAAGCCAGCAAGTTGGTTTGCTCTGCGACAGAGGTAATCAAGTCTGCCACTTTCATGATTTCTTCATGGCTAGTAATGATCTGGCTGATGGCTTGAGTAGAATCTTCTAGCAGTTCAGAGCTTTTCTCTGCTTGTTGATGAACGTCTTCACTCTTCTCGCGCAGCTCTTCCACAAACTTGCTCGACTCTTCAATCCCTGTGGCCATGTGATGTACTTGTTGGCTCATTTGCTCTGCCGCACTTGCTTGAGATTCACTATTCACGTTGAGTGCATTGACTTGCTCATCCAACTGCGACGATTGCTCATCAAGCGCTTGCGAAACAGATTTCAGCTCTATCGAATTTAAATTAGCTTGTTCCAATACTTCAGCCAGATGCAGTTCGCCTTCTGTTGCTTTTTTGGCGACTTGCTCACTCTCGACTTTTGCTGCTTCGGCATTTTCAATCGCATCATCACGTTGCTTAGCAGTAAATGCCTGAGCGATACAAATCACCACCAGCGGCAATACGGTACCAGACCAAATTTCTAATCTCTGAGAAGCTTCCGATAATACCAGTTGAGGAAACTCAAAACCCGAAACATGCTGATGTGTCATTAAGGCGGAAATGGCAATCACCACGCAACTCCAAGCAATAGCGATAAGACGAGTGCCAGATAAGAAGAAAGCGACAACCAACAAAGGCACCCAATAAGTTTGAGTTGAATCAACCACACCACCACTTTGATAAATGATATTGAGTGCATGCACCGACATCCCGACAAAACCAAGGTTAAGTGATAACGCAGGTTGCTTAAACCATTTGAGACTAGAAGCGGAAAGAAGCTCAAGAGTAATCAGAATGACAGAAGTTAAGATCAAGCTTTCGTGTCCATGCTTGAACCACTTAATTAAGCTATAAATTCCGACCAGAAAAGCGATGAAGGTAAATAAAGAAAGGATGTCAGCTTGACGTTGTTGCGTTCTCGTCCATTGAGGTTGGCGCGGCATAAATACACTGCGCCACAGCGTGGCTGGATTCATGTTCAATCTTCCTTGATTGATTTCTTATTAGACATCCGACCACTATAGTTTTGTAACATTTTCACAACAAATTTATTCCTTAAATCTGTCTGAGGTGTCTCATTTTTAGTACAGTGAGAGTCTAGCGATAACGCCCTTTTCTCGCACTGCTTGCTTTGCCTGCGAGCGCAACCAAGGTCTTGTTCGTATTGGCATGACAAATTGCCACACCGAGTGCATCCGCGGCATCGGCTTGAGGCTTCGCAGGTAATTTTAACATGTGCTGCACCATGTGCTGAACTTGCACTTTGTCTGCACCACCAGTCCCCACTACAGCTTGCTTAATTAGACGTGCAGCATACTCATACACAGGAAGATCCGCATTCACCGCCGCAACGATCGCACTACCGCGAGCCTGCCCTAGCTTTAGAGCAGAATCGGCATTTTTCGCCATGAACACTTGCTCAATTGCAAATACGTCTGGTTGAAACTGGGTGATGATTTCCGTAACGCCGGCATAGATTTGCTTAAGCCGACCTGGCAATTCTTTTTCTGAGGTACGAATACACCCACTGCCGAGATATTGCAGATGACGGCCTTGCTGGCGAATAACGCCATAACCAGTAATACGAGAACCTGGGTCAATACCCAAAATAATTGACATGAAGCGTCCTAAATAACTCGCTATTTTTATTGGAATCTAAACCCAAGCATTCTTAAGTCGTTTGGATATATCCCATTAAAACAAAACTTTTTTCTTTAATTGTTGTGCGCTTATTCTGCGTCTTTTGCTTTCGCTGCAGTTACCGCAATCGCTAGTTCTTCTAGAGCCGCTGGGTTTGCAATGCTTGGAGCATCTGTTAGCAAACACGCCGCTGCTGTTGTTTTCGGGAACGCGATAACATCACGGATGTTCTCAGTACCACATAGCAGCATGACTAGACGGTCTAGACCGAATGCAAGACCAGCGTGTGGAGGCGTACCGAATTTTAGAGCGTCCAATAGGAAGCCGAATTTCAATTGTTGCTCTTCTGCATCGATACCTAGGATATCGAATACCGCAGCTTGCATTTCTGCGTTGTGGATACGTACAGAACCACCGCCCACTTCGTAGCCGTTTAGCACCATATCGTATGCGTTTGAGTTCGCTACTGCTGGGTTCGCTTTTAGCTCTTCCGCTGTCACACCTAGAGGTGATGTGAATGGGTGGTGCATCGCGTGTAGGTTGCCTTCGTCGTCTTCCTCGAACATTGGGAAGTCAACAACCCATAGCGGAGCCCAAGTGCCTTCTTTCGTTAGCTCTAGGTCTTTACCTAGTTTAAGACGAAGTGCGCCTAGTGCTTCCGCAACGATGTTAGCTTTATCTGCACCAAATAGAATGATGTCGCCAGATTCCGCTTGAGTGCGATCTAGGATACCGTTGATCACGTCTTCGCTTAGGAATTTAGCTACAGGAGATTGGATACCTTCCATGCCCGCAGCGCGGTCGTTAACCTTCATCCATGCTAGACCTTTTGCACCGTAGATACCTACAAATTCTGCATAGCCGTCGATTTGCTTACGAGTTAACTCTGCACCGCCTGGTACACGGATAACTGCAACGCGGCCTTTTTCGTCGTTCGCTGGACCAGAGAATACTTTGAACTCAACGTCTTTTACTAGGTCTGCAACGTCTACTAGCTCTAGTGGGTTACGTAGGTCTGGCTTATCAGAACCGAAACGACGAATCGCTTCGCTAAATGGCATTACTGGGAATTCACCTAGGTCAACGTTCAGTAGCTCTTGCCACATTTCACGAACCATTTTTTCAGTTACTTCACGAACTTGATCAGCCGTCATGAATGACGTTTCGATATCGATCTGAGTGAATTCTGGTTGACGGTCAGCACGCAAGTCTTCATCACGGAAACACTTAACGATTTGGTAGTAACGGTCAAAACCAGACATCATTAGAAGCTGTTTGAATAGCTGTGGAGACTGAGGAAGCGCGTAGAAGCTGCCTTTGTGAACACGGCTAGGTACTAGGTAGTCACGCGCGCCTTCTGGTGTCGCTTTGGTTAGTACTGGTGTTTCGATGTCTAGGAAACCGTTGTCATCTAGGAAACGACGAACAAAGCTAGACGCTTTAGCACGTAGCTTGATACGGTCGCTCATTTCTGGACGACGTAGATCTAGGTAACGGTACTTCAGACGTTGCTCTTCTGAGTTCTTTTGGTTGAAGTCTAGAGGCAGAACGTCACTGCGGTTGATGATTTCAAGACCTTTCGCAAGGATCTCAACTTCACCTGTTGCCATGTCTTTGTTTACTTGGCTTTCTGGACGAACGCGAACTTCACCCGTCAATTTGATACAGAATTCATTACGAAGTGTGTTAGCCACTTCATACGCATCCGCCATATCTGGATCTACAACTACCTGAACGATGCCTTCACGATCTCGCATATCAATGAAAATAAGACCGCCTAAATCACGACGACGGTTAACCCAGCCGCAAAGTTCTACAGTTTGTCCTGCAAGGGACTTGTTCAGGTGACCACAGTAATGGGTACGCATAATGAAATTCCCAATCTCTCAAATATTGTTAACTACGCTCTGTCAGCCTCATTGCCGAGCAGAGTAAAGATTCCGTTATACGCTGAAAGTCTATGAAAATCGACTACTCAACATACAATTAAGTGTGTTTTATCATTCCCTGGCGGTTTTTAGTACAACAAATGTTCAAAAGCCCACCAAAGCGAAAAAATTGGTGGGGATTATAGCGTGAAATTACCTATTTCAGCAAAACTCTCGTAAAGTGCGTACAGGAGATACAAACAATAAAGAATGATGGATAATTTACCCCTTCGACTTGGTTTAACCATGTGGTCTTACAACCAATGGCAACAAAGCTTTTACGGTAGTGGAACTAAACCTGCTGAGCGTTTAGAAAAATACGCTCAGGTATTTCATACTGTGGAAGGAAATACCACCTTTTACGCCACGCCGACACACAACACGGTGCATAATTGGAAAGCAGCAACGCACGACGATTTTAAGTTTACGTTTAAGCTCCCTAAGGCTATCACTCATGAACAAATGCTAAGAGGTTGCAACGAGCAACTTCGTGATTTTATGAAAATCATGGAGCCCCTGCATGAGCGCGTCGGTCAATGGACGATCCAACTCCCAGCAGCTTTTGGCCCAGAGTATCTTGAACGTTTGAAAAAGTTTTGCGCCAGTTTCCCGCCTAACTTTCCACTGGGCGTAGAAGTACGTCATATGGCCTTTTTCTCCAAAGGCGAGGAAGAGCGAGCGCTTAATCAGTGGTTGGTGGAAAACGGTATTGACCGAATAATCATGGATAGCCGCCCTGTGTTTGCGGCAAAGCCTGACAATGAAGCCATCATTGATGCTCAAATGAAGAAGCCCAAAGTTCCCGTTCATGCGATTGCAACCGCTTCACACCCGATGATTCGTTTTATTGGCCATCCGGAAGAACAACAAAATTACGACTTCTTTGTGCCTTGGCTAAGTAAATTGCCACAGTGGATTGCGGAAGGTAAACAGCCATATGTGATGATTCACACAGCAGACAATATTATTGCACCTGAGCTGGCAGCGAACATTTACAAGAATCTACAAAAGCATGTCGCCCTGCCAGATTTAGCCCCCTTCCCTGCCAATGATGGCAACTCGCAGTTACAGATGTTCTAACAATAATTTGCTCAACGCATGACAGAGGCGCGAATTTCTCATAAAATACGCGCCTTTTTTGATGCCTGACGTTTTTTGAAAACTAGACTAATAGTTTTTTGAAGACGAATCGCCCCGTCAGCTTGTATGCAGAGATTTGGTTATGAACCCTAAGAGCAATCCAGATACTATTTTTTCGGCTCCAATCGATAAAATTGGGGATTTCACGTTCGATGAACGCGTAGCGGAAGTTTTTCCTGACATGATTCAGCGATCGGTGCCGGGTTACAGCAACATCATTTCTGCAATCGGTATGTTGGCAGAACGCTTTGTGAAGCCTCACTCAAACATCTACGACTTAGGTTGTTCTTTGGGTGCCGCTACGCTGTCTATGCGTCGTCATATCAAACAAGAAGGCTGCAAAATTATTGCGGTAGACAACTCTCCAGCGATGGTTGAGCGTTGTAAGTTACACGTCAACGCTTACCGCAGCGACACGCCAGTGACTGTGGTCGAAGCCGATATTCGTAATATCGAAATTGAAAACGCGTCTGTCGTGGTATTGAACTTCACACTCCAGTTTTTATCACCAGAAGACCGTTACGCGCTGCTTGAAAAAATCTACGCGGGCCTACGTCCTGGTGGCATTTTGATTCTATCAGAGAAGTTCGTGTTCGAAGATGAAGTGTCTAATGAGTTACTCATTGACCTTCACCACGACTTCAAACGTGCCAACGGTTACAGCGAATTGGAAATCAGCCAAAAACGTAGCGCAATCGAAAACGTAATGCGTCCGGACTCTAAAAAAGACCACAAAGAACGTTTCGCAAAAATTGGCTTCTCTAGCTACGACGTTTGGTTCCAATGCTTTAACTTCGGTTCTATGTTCGCGATTAAGTAAGGTTCGCGGTCGAACCCAGTTCAGTTTGTACTCAAGCAGGCAAGTACTGATGCTGCCTTTGGCGGCGCTTTCACTCATTTAATTACATCATCAACTCAGCGATTAACTAACTATGTTTAACTTTGCAAATTTCTACCAATTGATTGCCCAAGACACGCGTCTTCAACCTTGGCTGAATGTGTTACCACAACAGTTAACGGACTGGCAAAATGCAGAGCACGGTGACTTTGGTCGCTGGTTGAAAGCACTGAACAAAATTCCAGAAGGCTCACCAGATCAAGTTGATATCAAGAACTCTGTAACCATCAGCAACGATACGCCTTTCCATGAAGGCGAACTGAAAAAGCTAGAAAACTTACTGCGTACTTTCCACCCTTGGCGCAAAGGTCCATACACGGTGCACGGCATTCATATCGATACCGAGTGGCGTAGCGACTGGAAATGGGATCGCGTACTTCCACACATTTCTCCACTGAAAAATCGCAGCGTGCTCGATGTGGGTTGTGGCAATGGTTACCACATGTGGCGCATGTTAGGCGAAGGTGCTCGTCTTTGCGTGGGTATCGACCCGTCTCACCTGTTCCTGATTCAGTTTGAAGCGATTCGCAAACTCATGGGCGGCGACCAACGAGCACACCTATTGCCGCTGGGTATTGAGCAACTGCCTAAACTGGAAGCGTTTGATACCGTGTTCAGCATGGGTGTTCTCTACCACCGTCGTTCTCCACTTGACCATTTGATTCAACTAAAAGATCAGTTGGTTTCTGGTGGTGAGTTAGTATTGGAAACCTTGGTAATCGAAGGCGATGAAAACGCAGTACTTGTGCCGACCTCACGCTACGCTCAAATGCGCAATGTGTACTTCTTCCCGTCTGCGAAAGCACTAAAAGTGTGGCTAGAACTGGTTGGTTTTGAAGATGTTCATATTGTGGATGAGAACGTGACTTCTGTTGATGAACAACGCACAACAGATTGGATGACACACAACTCTCTACCAGATTACTTAGATCCAAACGATCCAAGCAAAACAGTGGAAGGCTACCCGGCACCACGCCGCGCTGTGCTTGTAGCACGTAAGCCATAATTAACTGAGATTTCTGACATTGTCTTAACTCTTTCCTGCCATTAAGACATTACCCTCTCTTCTATTCTCATCAAGGATGCACTTTGCATCCTTGATTATTAGCTTTTCATCACTATTCCTCACTCAATAAGAGATAGAGAAAGATTCTTACTTGTGAGCCTTTATCGATATAAGCTAAACTCTTAAAAAACAAACAACTTAATCCAATCCCAAGGTTTTCAATGTTAATACGATTGACTCCGGTTGTTGCCATCGCCTTATTATCTGGATGCACACTTACTAAAGGCGAACAGTACCACCAAGAAACGTTAGCCGCTATTCAAGCTTCAGAAGCGAATTTCAATAATCGCATAACTAACTTAGAGCTGCAGATCAGTAACCAATCAGATTACATCGACAGCCTTGAAGACCAAGTCGATAAGTTACAAGGTGATCTAAGCACCTTCCGCGAAGAGGCAATGGCAGAGGTTAAAAAACCGAAAGAGCCTATTATTGTCCAAGCGCCCGCCCCTATTGAACCAACGCCGACTCATGACATCGTTTTAGGTTCGATCGAAAAAGTGACCATCGACTCCATCAAACAAACGTTTGATGCTCGCGTCGATACAGGTGCGGCTACATCATCTTTGAATGCAGTTGATATTGAAGAATTCGAAAGAAACGGCAAAAACTGGGTTCGTTTCCATCTTGCTGATGCAACAAAATCAGAAGAAGAGAAAAATACATGGATCGAAGCGCCTGTTCTTCGTTATGTGAAAATTCGTCAAGTAACAAGTGAAGAACTGGAGCGTCGCGCTGTGGTCGAACTTTGGGTGCGAGTTGGAAAAATTCATGAAAAAGCGCAATTTACGTTGGCGGATCGCTCCCACATGAACCATCCTGTTTTACTAGGTAGAGAATTTATGCGCGACATCGCATTGGTTGATGTGAGCCGTACATACATTCAAACGGACGAAGATAAAAAATAATAAGGTAGATTATGACGTCAAAAATACCGTTTTACCTTTCAATCATCTTGTTGGTGGTTGCGGGCATTGCTTTGAGTGTTTTCAGACACCAAAATTACGGCGTGCCTTGGACTCCAGGCGAAACACGTCAAGTGTGGGATGTAGAGGCTCGTATCGAGTTCAATGCAAACGGGAATGAAGTGAAAGCTTCTCTTGCCGCTCCTCATACACAAAGTGGTTATACACTGATTGGCGAGTCTGCTTCTTCTTCTGGTTATGGCGTTTCCTACATTAACTCTGATTCAGGTCGCCGTGCCGAATGGTCGATTCGCCAAGCGAAAGGCCCTCAAACAATTTACTACAAAGCGCAGTTCTTAGTTGATCCACAAGCTAAAGTGGAACCACTGCCTCCTGCTGGCGATATCACGCCACCGACTTTATCCGCTCCGCAACAAGCGGCAGCAAGCGCCCTCATTGATCAAGCCATGAGCCGTTCTGCGGACAACGTGACGTTTGCACGCGAGTTAATCAAAGCGCTTAACGATCCAGACAGCCAAAACTCCGCTCTATTATTGAACGATTTTGACCGCACCGATGCATTGCACAAGATTCTTCTGTCAGCTGGCGTTCAAAGTAAAATTGTTGGCGTAATCGAGCTTGAAGATGGCCGTCGTCGTCAAACCATCCAACCGATGGTGCAAGTTTGGTCTGGAAAAGATTGGGTTCTGTTCTCGCCAAATTCAGAGCAGAAAGCCGTAAAACCTAACCTTCTTGTTTGGGATGAATCGAACGTTTCGTTACTTGACCTTGTGGGAGGCAAGAACAGCCAAGTTCATTTCTCCATGATCAAACAAGAAGTGACGCCTCAACAAGCGACAAACAACAAGGTTGAGGCCGATGGCCTGCTTAACTTATCAATCCACAGCTTGCCTCTAGAAGAGCAAGCAATGTTCAAGACCATCATGCTGATCCCAATTGGCGCATTGATCGTTGTGTTCCTGCGCGTGATTATTGGTCTTAAAACCTCTGGTACGTTCATGCCAGTACTGATTGCGGTTGCGTTCGTTCAAACGCAGCTTGTGACTGGTATTGTTGGCTTCCTATTAATTGTTGGTACAGGCTTGATCATCCGAAGTTACTTATCGCGGCTCAACTTACTTCTGGTAGCAAGGATATCCGCGGTTATTATCACAGTTATTATGATCATCTCGGTGTTCACCGTTGTAGCATTCAAGATTGGTTTGACAGAAGGTCTAACAATCACCTTCTTCCCAATGATCATCTTGTCATGGACGATCGAACGTATGTCGATTCTGTGGGAGGAAGAAGGCGCGAAAGAAGTAGCAATGCAAGGTGGTGGTTCACTACTGACTGCGGTACTGGTTTACTTGGCGATGACCAACTCGTATATCCAACACTTAACATTTAACTTTATCGGCCTACAGCTAATTGTTTTGGCGGGTATTCTATTATTAGGTACTTACACTGGTTACCGTCTAACAGAACTACGTCGTTTCAAACCGCTAGCGGAGGATTAAACGATGTTTGAACGTTACACTACGCCATCAAAACTTCGCCACAAAGGCATTATGGGCATGAACAAGCGTAACCATAGCTACATTGGTCGCTATAACGATCGCTCTAAATACCCATTGGTGGATGACAAGCTAAAAACCAAGATCATCGCTCAAGCTGCAGGGGCAACCGTCCCTGCCCTTATCGGCGTGATCCACAACCAAGCAGAAGTAAAAACCATCCACAACATGGTGAAAGACTGGCCGGGTTTTGTGATTAAGCCAGCTCAAGGCAGCGGTGGTAAAGGTATTCTGGTGGTGACATCGCATAAAGACGGTGTGTACACCAAACCTTCTGGTGCGACAATCAACAAAGAAGAAGTGGAACGCCACATCAGTAATGCACTGGCAGGGCTGTTCTCGCTCGGCGGTAAGAACGATGTTGCCGTGGTTGAGAACTTGATTAAGTTTGATGACTGCTTCGATGGTTTCAGCTACGAAGGTGTGCCAGACGTACGCATCATCGTATTTAAAGGCTACCCTGTCATGGCGATGATGCGCTGCTCAACATCAGCGTCTGATGGTAAAGCTAACCTTCACCAAGGCGCGGTCGGTGTCGGCATTGATATCGCAACAGGCAAAGCCATTCGTGCGGTGCAATTCGACCAACCAGTAACGCACCACCCGGATACGGGTAAAGATTTATCGACTCTGCAAGTGCCTCATTGGGAGCGTTTGCTAGAACTTGCGTCAAGTGCTTGGGAAATGACGGGGCTTGGTTACATGGGCACCGACATGGTTCTCGACAAAGAAGAAGGTCCGATGGTACTTGAGCTGAATGCTCGTCCTGGTTTGGCTATTCAAATCGCGAACGGAGCAGGATTGCTTCCTCGCTTGAAGCATATTGAAAGCCTCGGCACTCCAGCGGAGTACCCTAAGCCTATAGAGCGCGTAGCCTACGCGGTTGAGCAGTTTGGTGTAAAACCAAAGTTCTAAATCTTACAAGCTAGCAATCAGCACATGGTTGCTAGCTTTTTTCTTTCTGCCATCGTTTTCACTCCCCTTCCTATCTCATTTCGCCGGTTTCATCATTTGAATCAATGATCGAGCTAACAGAATCAACATAGATCGTTTCTTTTCCACTGAGCCCATTGAGTATGATGTTTACTCCCCTTACTCAACTTAAAGAGGTTGGGCGATGCTAACAAAAGAAACAAATAATAATGAACCACAGCTTGTAGACCAGGAAACTTTTGACCAACACTTACAACGTTTGTCTGAGCTTTCAGTTCAAGCACTTGAAGAGCTTGCTGAAATTATCGAAGCTGGAACCGATATTTCAGAGGAATAGCGCTTAGATTATTTCCAATACTCCCTGCTATTGGTCTAAGTGCTCACGAAAAAGCCGAGACTGTCGTCCTACAGCCTCGGCTTATTTTATGCCCGTTACCTGCATCTCTCTGTTAATCAGATACAAAAACGCCCGCTTTAATTGCGGGCGTTTTTTATGCTTCCAAGCTTATGATTCAAACTCTTCAATCATTTCTTGAACTTCACTCTTCGGTTTATCTGTTTGACCAAAGCCACGTAGACCAACAACGTGTACGTGTTCGTGATCTTTAAACACCTTACGTACCAACTTGTAGGTTGTACCTTTCTCTGGGCTGATGTTCTCTGGCGCAGCAATCAACAGCTGCATATCCAGACGATCACACAGTTCGAATAGCGTTGAAATCGACTTCGCATCCAGACGAGCCGCCTCATCGAGGAACAACAAACGACATGGGATGATGTCTTTGCTGCGTAGACGACGGGATTCTTCTTCCCAGCTCTGAACAACCATCAATAGGATAGACTGACCAGTACCGATTGCCTCACCCGTTGATAGCGCCCCAGATTCCGCTTGCAGCCAACCATCAGAACCACGGTTAACTTCCACACTTAGCTCTAGATAGTTACGATAATCCAGTAGCTCTTCACCCAGAACCTGAGGAGAGCGTTGACCCATATCGATGTGAGGGTTCACGCGTTGGAACAGTTTTGCCATCGCTTCTGAGAAAGTGAAACGTGGAGATTCAAACAAATCTTTATGCTGTTCTTGCTGCGAAGACAGACCATGTAATAGCACTTCATGGCTTTCACGGATCTTCACGTTTAGACGCACACCTTTCACCTGACCGAACGAGATGTTCGACAAGCCTTGGTTTAGCATGCGAATACGGTTTTGCTCACGCTGAATCGTCTTCTTGATAATGCTTGCCACTGACTCAGAGCTGATTGCCAGACGGTTTTCGCGTTGAGTTAGCTCTTCAGTCAGACGCGCTAGCTCTACTTCCATTTCTTCGATGGCCTCTACTGGGTCATCAGTGCGGATGATGTCCTGACGAATACGCTCACGAAGGTGCTGGTAAACCGCAATGTAGAACAGAACTTTACGCTCTGGACGTGCATTATCTTCAGACAAACGTAACGCATCACGTAGGTCATCATTGTTTGCAACAGCAAGACGCAGCGCACCCAACGATTTATCCGACATTGAACGCAGTTCATCGGCAGACATGTACGCCAACTCGCGCTTGTGAAGACGACGTTCAACATCGTTTTCACGTGCCAAGCGAAGTACTGAACACCAGCCCGCTTTCGCAGCAACCACGAAGGTACGCAGCTCTGCGTATTCCTTCTGAACTTTCTTCAGACGTTTCGCCAGACCTTTCATCTCTAGCTCAGTAGAGGTGATGGTGCGCTCGTATTCACTCTTACGACTACGAGATGTGTGTAGACGCTCGTGCAGCTCATCACGGCGACGGATCGCACGCTCTTCTGCGCCTTCATCGGCGTTAACACCAAACTCTTGCAGTTCTTGTTTGAACTCTTGAACGGTTTCCAATTTCGCTTGGTGCGAGCTTTTCAATGATGCCAATACTTGGTTGTATTGGTTCATTTGACCTTGCGCTTGTTTCAACTCTTCACGAGAGCGTGTACGCATTTGCTCAGCCTGAACCAGCTTCGCTTTTAACTGCTCACTAAGTTCACTGCTTTGGTTAAGCAAATCAACAGAGTCTGAATAGGCAAAGTAGTGACGACGCTCAACGAGGTCAGACAAGGCAAAGATCTGCTTCTTCAATTCTTGAAGTTGCTCGTCCGCAGCTTTGTATTCTGCTTCTAACGCATCGAACTGTTCAGGGTCTGCATCAAGTGCAGAAGCAATTTTTTCAAGCTCAGCCACGGCTTTCGCGTGGTTGTTCAAGAACGCTTTCGCTTCTGACAGTTGCGCAATTTTCTCTTCCAGCTCGTCGAAACGCGCTTGCAGCGTATCGTCTTCAATCAGAGCCATGTTTGGTGCGAGCTTATCTAACGAAGACAGAGCTTGCTTGCTAGTCTGAAGCTGAGAACGATGTTGTTGTTCTTTCGCTTCCAAATCAGCCAATACACGGGCGATTTGACCGCGTTTTTCGCGAACATTTGCCAATGCTTGTTCTGGGTCAGCTTCAAACGCGACTTGAATGTGGTTAGCCACAAACTGGTTGAATGCTTGGTATAGACGCTGCATCTTTTGTGAATCGAAAGCCGCTTTAGCGTGCTTCTCAACCACTTCCTCACGTTCATTGCGCAGTAGCTCTAAACGCTGTTCACGCGCCGCGCGTCCAAACAATGGAATTTCAGGGAAACGAGAGTAACGCATTTGGCGGTCGTTCATACGAACGCATACCGCGCCTTCAAGTTCTTCTGCGTCAAACGAACTGTCATCAAAGGCATCTATGTCACCTTCAATGATGTACAAATCTTCCGGACAGTCGTCTAGCTCTACCAGTTTCTCTTCGATATCCGACAGGTCAGAAACCACAATCGCGTGACGTGCCGGACCATACATCGCGCTGAAGTACGGTGCGTCGTCGATTGTAATGTCGTCGTAAATCTCAGATAGAAGCACACCGCCTAGTGTATCTGCCAAGCCTTTCAGACGAGGATCGTTTGAACCACCAGGTGATGCCAATCGTTCGATTTCGCTTTCTAGTTGCGAGCGACGCTCTGCCAGTTTGTCTTTCGCAAGAGACAGTTCTTTCTCTTGTTCCAGAACAACCTGCATGTGGCTCATCACAGCATGGCGATCTTCTAACTCTACACCGCTTTGCTCACGCAATTTTTCCAACGCATCGTTAGCGGCAATCCAAGTTGGTGCAATGGCTTCTAGCTTGTTGATTTCTGCCGCAGCATCTTGTTCTAGACGACGCTGTTCGCTGCGTTGTTCACGCAGCTCTTCTTGCGTCATTTCTAGCGTTTCGATTTGCATCGCATGACGTTCGCGTTCTTGTTCAAACGTGATTTCGTCCGTCAGTTCAACATGGAACTGCTTTTGGTATTCATTCACTAGCTCGCGCGCTTGACGTTGCTGATTAAGGCTACGCTCAAGGTCGCGATGTTGAGCACGCCACTGTTGTTCGTTTTGTGCGACTTGCTGAGATTCACGCGCTTTCGTAATGACGATTTTCGCTTGTTCAGCTGCATCTTTACGTTCGACTTGCCCAACGATACTTTGTACGAGCTTCAGCGCAGTTTCAAATTGCTCTGCTGCTGCAGAAGACATATCCAACTTGTGCTTAACCGATAGCAGCGCGTTAGTGCTTTCTGATTCTTTGTTCTTAAGCTCAGAAACAAGTGCTTGCGCGGATTCTGCCGTCAGGCAGTCATCACCAAGTAGTTGTTTCGCTTTCTCAAGTGCCTGAACCGCTTGTTGGTATTGAAGAGCACGAGTTTGCTGAACGTCTAGTGCTTGTTGGTAGTCAGCCAGTTGCGTCTTGAGGCTGTCCACCTCTTCTTCTGCAACGGTTGCTTGATCTTCCACCATCATCACGCGTTCTTGCGCTTCTTCAACGACCATCATCTGCTCTTCAAGACGCTCGCTAAGCTCTTCAAGATCTTCTTGGTAACGTTCGATTTTCTCTTGCTGGCGCAGTGCGTTTTGCACCAATTGCAAGTGGTCAGAAGCCGCTTGATAGTCTTGCTCTAGTGCCGATTCCGATTCGATTAGAAGCTCAAGTTCTTCTTGAACGCGATTAAGCAGATTGTTTTGCTCAATCAACGTCTCGCGTGAGCCAAAGAGCTCAGAGCGCAAAGATAGAGTTTGTTCAAGCTTGTTGCGACGATCGTTAGCATGGCGCATGTAGTCAGCAGCCACGTAGTTTGTCGACTCAGTGATCAAGTGTTTGAACAAGTCACGGTCAGCCTGAGTGGTTTTGATCGCTTCTAGCGTCATGCGGTTTTCACGCAACGCCGATTCCATGTCTTGGAATGCTTTCTTCACACCACCGTTTTGTGGCAGAAGGTAATCGCGCAGTGAGCGTGTAATCGCACTCGAGATACCGCCGTAAAGCGAGGCTTCGATCAAACGGTAGAATTTAGAGCGGTCACTTGAGTTGCGCAGTTTCTTCGGAATCACACCGAACTCGAACATTTGCGCGTGGTAATCCACGATTGAAGAGAAGGCTTTGAATTGAACGCCTTCAAATTCCGCAATCGCATCTTTGACTTCATTGATTTGACGTACGCGCGCTTGAGTCGCCGATACGCTTTCAACCAGGATATCCGTTGGTTTCACATGGCTTGGAAGACCTTGGATAACAAACGGTTTGATGTCTACTTTTTTGTCACGACCCGCGACTTGCTGCAGTTTTACTGCAAACAATAGACGTTGGTTACGTGAGTTCACTACGTCTAGCGCTGCGTAACACGCACCCGGTTGTAGTTTACCGTATAGACCTTTATCGCGAGACGATTGGCTGCTGCCCGCTTCGGTTGTGTTACGGAAGTGCAGTAGCGTTTGGTCAGGAATCAACGCTGTGATGAACGCTGCCATCGTGGTTGATTTACCGGCACCGTTACCGCCCGACAACGTCGTAACCAGACCATCGATGTCAAACGTACGGGCAAAGAAGCCGTTCCAGTTGACCATGGTCAGCGATTGATATTTACCGCGTTCAATCATGCTCATGCTTCACCCTCTTCTGTCATTTCTTCTTGGGCTTGTTCTTCTTGGTCTTCTTCAGACAGCAAGCTGCCTTGGCTCGGCTCTTTAGTGTGGACTACGGCTTCACCATCACGGATAAGACGCAGCTGCGCTTCACGGATGTCATCGCCCACACGAACATCAGCACCAAAACGGAATACCGCTTCGCTAATGCTGAATTTACCGGTTTCACCGATGTTGATGATCATCCCTAAACGACGTAGGCGACGAAGTGACGTACGTACTTTTTCAAACAGTTTTTCTTTGTCTAGATCCGAACCCGTTGCACGGTTCGTCACGAGTTTCATCAGCTTTTTCTCGTCTGCTAATGCAAGCAACTCGTCGTAAAGCTCTTGATTGGTGAAAATGCCTTCGTGCGCTAAGCGCTCTGGGCTTAGGTATAGGAAACACAGTACCTTACCCACCAGCATATCCAGCTCAGATAAAACACTGCGGCCAATCAATGATGTTGAACGTGGACGTAGGTAGAAAAAGCCTTCTGGCGCTTTTACCAACTCGGTGTTGTAGCGCTGGTAGAAAGAAGAAAGCTCAAGCTCGAAATCAGACAACAACGCGTGATTGTCGAGATCTTCAGTTGAAATATGACGCCCTGCTCGTAGCATGCTGTCTAGCGCTGGGAACAGAGGGTTAGAAATTGCTTTTGCCAGATTATCTGACATGTATTCATTAGTATCGGTCGATGACATTCGCTTGTACCTTTGCCCCAAATTCGTTGATTGCTTTCCAGTCAGGCTGAATCGCTTGATAATCCGATTCCGAATAACCAAGACGGACGGCTTGATCAACGATAATTCGAGCTAAATCAAAGTGATGAGTGTATGGATGTTGTGCAAGGTAATCTCGCAGCACCACACTCAAATCGATTGGCGTGCCTTGCTCTTTATGCGCTTTTAGCATGTCACCAATGCGTTCTGATAGCTCATCATTGACTTGTTGAAATTCTTCGTATTCCACTTCCATCGGAACTTGGCCGGTTACCTCGTCATCACGCAGTACCAAAGCTTCATCACGAAGGTCGGAAAGCCTTTCTGCATCTGCAAAAGTCAGATACCAAGGCATATCAAAATAGTCTTTTATCGATTGACGCAGACGCGAGCTAAATGCACGGTTCTTATCCATATCGATAGCGGTACGGATGAACTTGTGCACGTGTCGGTCGTAGCCAATCCAGAGGTCAATCGCTTGCTGGCCCCAGCTTGTGATTCGGTCTAGCTTCATTTGCAGACCAAACAAGGCTTCTTCAATAAACTCAAGCTCAGGATCACCGTAAACAATTTCTTGAATATCTAGGATCTGAGTTTGCAGTTCATCACTCGCGGCTTGCAGCGTATCTTGAAGTTCACGCAACGTGCTTGATGTTTCTGACAGAAGTGCTTCACAGTTGTTGATCGCTTCACGCCAGTCTTTGTTTAGCAGGTCGGCAATTTGTTGTTTCACAGATTGCTGCTGCTCATCCATTACACGTTGGTTGAGGTCGATTTGATCGAAGATTTCGCCTACAGAATATTTTAAAACTCCGTACACGTTTTTCTTCCAGTGGCCCGGTGTGCCACCTTTTTGTGCCGCTTCAATCGCTTTCGCCATTTCATCCGCTACCATCGATAGCTGGATAGACAGACGCAGTCTTGAGAACTCGCGATGACGCACGTAGTAATCGGTAATTCCTATCGCTAAAGGCGACAAGCGGTAAATGCTCGCTCCGTCAGTAATTTCACTGACAAAACGGCTAATAAGACGCTGCTTGACCATCTCGTTGATGGCGTTGTTCGCACGAAAAGCGGAGGCTTCGCCAGTCTCATCAAATAGTCGAGTGACGATGGCAAACGCATCGTGCAGTTCACCTTCACCCAGTTCTTCGTCGAACCTTTCATTGCTCAGTACGGCGATGGCAATCAAAAATGCCAATCGCTCTGTGGTCAGGTTCAACGAGAAATCGTGCTGCTTAACCCAGCCAACCAACTCATCGATTGGTTGCTCTGCAGCATTGAGAGTCATCTCACTCATTGTTATTCCTGTTTATCGTTCTTTTTGGCCCACACGTGAATATAGCGGCCTAATGAGAGGTATGGCTCTTGTCGACATAGTTGTTTTTCTAGCGCCAACACATCTTCAAACTCGTAATCGCCCATGTATTGCATATTACCTATGTAATCACTAAAGGAACGAATACCAGATTTGCCACAAATGCTAAAACCAGCCTCTTCTATCCATTGATAGACATCTTCCGGTTTCAAGCCTTTTTGCGGCTGTAGTTTAAATCTTTTTCGGTGGGGCATGCCGTCTAAAATATGAGGAATGTTGCCACAAACCACGTTTTTGTAGACTAAACCATGGTGGTTATAGAACATCACTGATGCGATGCCCCCCGGCTTTACTTGTTCCAATACTGTCTCTAGCGCCGTTTTAGGATCAACAAGCCACTCCATGACAGCGTGGAACATAACGAGATCCACCTGTTCTTCCATGTGCTCCGCAATGGACTGAACAGGCGAATGAATCAGGCGATACTGCTCAAGCAAACCGTTTTTTTCAATATCCTGTTTGGCTAGTTGCAGCATTTCCGAAGATAGATCACATAACGAAACACGATGTCCGAGCTTAGCAAGCTTTTGCGACATTTGTGCTAAACCACCACCTGCATCAAGTACTTCTAGGGGTTGCTGGCTCGCATCCAATTCACTTAGAATCTGTAGAAAATCTTCCCACACAATGATTTGGCGGATCTCCCCTTTATCGGAGCCGTAAATATTTTTTGCAAATTTGTGGGCGATATCGTCGAAATTGCGGTCTTCTGTCACTTCTGCTGAGTTATCATATCGGATTGTGCCGCTATTCTGGCACAAGGAAAGCAGGAATAAAGAGGGTCACCCTCATTTTTATTATCAATTGATGTTTTTTCGGACTATTTATGTATGTTTGAGCTGAAAAAAGTAATGTCAGCCTTGCTTATGCCGCTTCCGGCATTGCTACTGATAGGCTTGTTAGGTCTTGCTCTCATTAGTTTTACCACAAAACGTAAAACTGGCTGCTTCGTTGTTCTGTTCTCTTTTGTTGGCCTTTTTCTAGTTGCCTTCCAACCTGTTTCAACCAAGCTTCTCATGCCACTTGAGCGCGAGCATAAGGCCTTTTTACCTGTGTCAGGTACCATTGACTACGTTATGGTGCTGGGTAATGGCCACGTGGTCGATGACGAAATTCCACCAACATCGCAATTAAGCCGCGCGGCGTTGATGCGATTAACGGAAGGCATTCGTATTTTGCGTATGTACCCAGGCGCAAAGCTAATTTTATCAGGTTATGATGGTGGCTCTGAGATCAGCCATGCTCGTATGATGGCAAACGTTGCTTTGGCATTAGGTGTTGCAAAATCCGACATTATTTTGTTGGAAGACGCAAAAGACACGTGGGAAGAAGCAAGACAAGCCGCCGCTTTTGTTCAACAAAAAGAGATTGTGCTAGTCACGTCAGCGAGCCACATGAGCCGTGCGCTGTACGAGTTTAACGCAGCTGGAATTAAACCCATCCCTGCTCCAACGAATTTCTTAGCGATAGACGAAGTTAGCCAACCGTGGGACAAGTATTCACCTAAAGCTCGCTACCTTGAGCAAACTGAACTGTTTTGGCATGAATACCTTGGTAGCGTTTGGCAAAGACTGCGTGACACCGTAGGGCAAACGCCGATGGTGGAAGCGGAATAAACCCGATTTATAAACACAAAAAAGGAGAGCATTGGCTCTCCTTTTTCTTTGCTGCTTGTCTGATGGTGATTAATCACCTGCGAACATGTAGCCTTCACCGTGAACGGTCACAAAAATTTGTGGGTTCTTAGGGTCAAACTCCATCTTAGCGCGCATGCGTCGGATAAGAACATCAATCGTACGATCATTTGGAGCATCAACTCGATGACTGATCATATTCAAAATACGTTCACGACTCAGCACTTGATTCGGATAAGACGATAACGCCACCAAAAGCTCATATTCTGCTTTGGTTAGTTTTACCGGCTCACCATTACGGCTAAGCGCTCGACGCTGAATATCGAATGTCCACTCACCAAAGCGAACAATGTGTTCATCGTTTGTTTCGCTTGCCGCTTTACTTGCTCCACTTCGCGCCGCAGAAATGCGCCACAGTAGATTTTTAACTCGAACTAGTAATTCCCTTAGTTCAAAAGGCTTTGTCACATAATCGTCTGCGCCCATCTCTAGGCCTACGATTTTGTCGATGCTATCCGTGCGTCCTGTTACCAATATGATGCCGATGTCTGATTGACTGCGTAGCTCACGCGTAAGCATTAGGCCGTCTTCGCCCGGCAAGTTAATATCCAACATAATTAGGTCTACATCACCGCCTTGCAGAACTTCGCGCATCTCAGCGCCACTTTCTGCTTCGCTAACTTTGTAACCTTCATTTTGGAAATATCCCGCAAGCTTACTACGAGTTACAACATCATCTTCTACGACTAATACGTGATAGCTCATTTACACCACTTTCTGTCTTCTTATTATCCAAGACGTATTCTATTCATAACTAGTAACATTTCTAGTCATAGATACATTAAAAAGCAAGATTTAGCGTTTTTATTGATTCAAAACAAGCTTGCCCATCACCGTTAATAAGTGCACACAATTCAACATAATCAACAATAATTATAGTTACTGCTATTCATCTTATTTGATTACACTTAGGGGATATCCCTAATTGACTTTATGATGCAATACTCGAAGCATCCTTCAGGAGCCAAAAATGCAAGAAGTGAAAGCGTTTAATGAAAAGCGTGCTGAAATTTACTGGTGGTTTTCGAGCTTATTCGCTAAAGAACTCAGCGAAAAAGAACTAGAAACCTACCACAGTGTTGAAATTCGCAGTTTTTTAGCGGGCTTAGGTGAGAACGAATCACTCAAGCCAGCCGTTGATCGCCTAGTTGATGCCCTAAACCGACTCCAAGACCGCAATGATGCTCAACTAGAACTTGCAGCAGATTTTTGCGAGCTGTTCTTAAAAACAGATAAGTATGGGGCACTGCCGTACGCGTCTATGTACATTGGTGAATCAGGCTTGCTTAATGACAAACCTGCAGAAGAAATGGAAAAACTGATGGCAGATTTTGGGGTTCAGGTAGACGAAAACCTCAAAGAACCAGCAGACCATCTTGCTGTCGAATTGGACTTTTTGGGCAACATGATCATTCGCTCAAATGAGTTAGAGCAAGAAAAACATATGGAAGAGGCTTTCGTTAAACAAAATGACTTCATCCAAAATCAACTCATGTCTTGGTTGCCAAAATTTGCTGAAAAATGTAAGCAATTTGATGAATTTGGCTTCTACTTAAGCGTTGCGCAACTATTAATTGCATTTTGTAAACTGGACAGCGCTTACCTTCTTGGTGAATAATCACCGCCTATTTTTAGGGAGCCTGCCTGTCGGGCTCCCTATTTTATTCGCTTGCTTTTAATCTGGCTCAAAGACGTTCGTTCATTTAGCAGTCAAAATGTGACTTCAAATACACAAAACTCTTGCTGAAAATATTGCCAGTCAGCCCACATAGGGCTAAAATGTGAACGCAAACGATTAAATATGATTTATATGTAAACCGCTGAAATATAGCGGTTTTTGTTTTTTATTAATAGGTTGATGACCACTTCCTCATATTTAGTAGGAAGCCGAGTACCTTCAACCAAGTTGCTACAAATCTTTTTATACCGATTTCGGTACAACCGCTGCCTACTAGAATAGACACTACTGTTGTTGTGGTGTTTAGTTTGCGCAAAAAACTAAGCGTATGGTTGTATTCACTACGGTATTAAGTAGCTCGATACAGGACATCATTTATGGCCACTATAAAAGACGTTGCTCGCTTAGCCGGCGTTTCTACTACCACAGTTTCGCACGTTATTAATAAGACACGTTTTGTTGCAGAAGCAACCCAAGAAAAAGTAATGAAAGCGGTTGATGAGCTTAACTACGCACCAAGCGCAGTTGCTCGTAGTTTAAAATGCAACTCAACTCGTACTATTGGTATGTTGGTAACACAGTCAACTAACCTATTCTTCTCTGAAGTGATCGACGGTGTAGAAAGTTACTGCTACCGTCAAGGTTACACATTGATCTTGTGTAATACTGGCGGCATCTACGAGAAACAGCGCGACTACATCCGCATGCTTGCTGAGAAACGTGTAGATGGCATTTTGGTGATGTGTTCAGATCTAACCGAAGAACTAAAAGAGATGTTAGATCGTCATTCAGACATCCCCAAAGTTGTGATGGATTGGGGCCCAGAGAGTTCTCGTGCGGACAAGATCATCGATAACTCTGAAGAAGGTGGCTACCTAGCAACTAAATATCTTATCGATAACGGCCACACTGACATCGCCTGCCTGAGTGGTCACTTTGAGAAACTTGCTTGCCAAGAGCGTATCGCTGGTTTCCGTCGTGCCATGGCTGAAGCAAAACTGCCAATCAATGAAGATTGGATTCTTGAAGGTAACTTTGAATGCGATACTGCGGTACTGGTTGCAGACAAGATCACCGCGATGGAAAAACGCCCTACTGCAGTATTCTGTTTTAACGATACCATGGCACTTGGCTTAATGAGCCGTCTGCAACAAAACGGCATCAAGGTTCCAGATGACGTTTCTGTTATCGGTTACGACAACATTGAACTTGCAGAGTACTTCTCACCACCGCTAACAACGATTCACCAACCTAAACGTCGTGTGGGTAAAAATGCGTTTGAGATCCTACTTGAACGCATTAAAGATAAAGAACACGAAAAGCGTGTGTTCGAGATGCAACCAGAGATTGTTATCCGCAACACCGTTAAGAAACTTAATTAAATGAACACAAGCGCCCTTAGGGGCGCTTTTTTTTATTAAAAAAATAACACTTCCCGCACACTTTGCCTCATTCTTAAAAACAATAACTTCCATAAGTTACTGTTTTCTTTACATGTGAATTATTAATTCCCGCTTCTTTTCAAACATTAAATACAATTCTCAATTATGAGTACCCATGCACAAAATGGCATTATTTATTGAATCAAGATCACGTTTTAAAATCTAAAGTGTGATGTTAATTCAATATACGAAGTATCCTCATCTGGTCACGCACAGGGCAAACCATCCGAAAGGGTGGGACGCAAAGCCTCCGGCCTGAACCATAGTAGTATATGGAAGGTAGCGGGGTTACCGATGGCAAGTGTGCAACCAATGTCTTTACCCTTTAATGACATTGCCTTTGCGCACGTTTGCTACTCTCTCGGACCTGACTTTTGGTGGCGTAATATTAATTACACCGAGATAACAAAACATGGATAAACCGATACTCAAAGACTCTATGAAGCTATTTGAGGCACTTGGTACTATCAAGTCGCGCTCAATGTTTGGTGGCTTCGGACTTTTCGCTGATGAAACGATGTTTGCACTAGTGGTAAACAACCAGCTTCATATACGAGCAGACCAACAAACTTCATCTGACTTCGAGACACAGGGTCTAAAGCCTTACGTTTATAAAAAACGTGGCTTCCCAGTCGTTACTAAGTACTACGCTATTTCCAGCGAACTATGGGAATCTAGCGATCGCTTAATTGAAGTAGCGAAAAAATCCTTAGAAAACGCCAAACTTGAGAAAGAACAACAAGCGAGCACTAAGCCTAATCGCTTGAAAGATCTGCCGAACCTGAGATTGGCTACAGAAAGAATGCTTAAGAAAGCGGGTATTGATTCTGTTGCTCAACTTGAAGAAGAAGGCGCACTAAGTGCTTATAAAGCGATCAGAGACACGCACTCCACCACAGTTAGCCTTGAGCTACTTTGGGCCTTAGAAGGTGCTATTAACGGCACACACTGGAGTGTAGTCCCCCAGTCTCGTCGTGAAGAATTAATGAATGGCCTTTCGTAACAGAAGTCTTCTCTAATCTATCGACTAAAACCGCAGTGCGAACTGCGGTTTTTTATGAAATTTTTTTAGCTCCCCTCGTGTCTACTCCTTTGTAAATCCCAAAACACCCGTATTTTCAGCGCCACGACTTAGTTTCGATAACGAGATTGTTAAAACAATATTCAGTATGAATACTTTAAGCGGTAGCCTAGATATAGAAACGGAGCACACATGAATAAAAAACTTATCTTTGGACTGATACTTGTTGCCACCATTCTTTTGTTAGGCGCTAATTTTGGTCAATATCTAACGCTTGAAAACGCAAAAGCGCAGCAAGAAGCGCTCAATTCATTCATCGAAGCCAACATCGTCTATGCCGCCACGGTGTATTTTTTAGCGTATGTTGCGATTACCGCATTTTCTATTCCCGGAGCAGCAGTGGTTACTTTGCTAGGCGCAGCTTTGTTTGGGTTTTGGTTTAGCTTACTTTTAGTTTCTTTTGCCAGTACGATCGGTGCGACCTTAGCTTTTTTGAGTAGCCGATATTTGCTTAGGGATTGGGTTCAATCGAGATTTGGGGAAAAGCTTGTTGCGATTAACCAAGGAGTAAAAAAGGATGGCGCGTTTTATCTGTTTTCTTTGCGCTTGATTCCAGTGTTCCCATTTTTCCTCATCAACCTACTGATGGGATTAACACCTATGAGCATTGCGCGCTTTTATTTAACCAGTCAAATAGGCATGCTCCCTGGTACTGCCGTTTACCTTAACGCTGGTACTCAGTTAGCAACCATTGATAGCCTTTCTGGTATCGTATCCCCGACGGTATTAGCATCTTTTGCTTTGCTGGGGCTGTTTCCAATACTCGTAAAATGGGTTATGAATAAGGTCAGGCCAACCCCTACTCAACCAAATGGCAGTATTTGATGAAAATCTTTATCGCGAAAAATCCAGCAGAAGCGCACATCGTATGTGAACTATTAAAAACTGAAGATATATGCTGTGAGGTGCGTGGAGAAGGACTTTTTGGTCTGAAAGGTGAGCTTCCTTTTGGCGATGATACTGATCCTTATGTTTGGCTATTAGATCCAGAACAACAATTGAAAGCTCACGCAATTATTGAAGCATTTAGGCAGCAGTCACAAAGCAACATATATGAAGACTGGCAATGTCCTCATTGTCTTGAACACAACGAAGGACAGTTTGGTGCGTGTTGGCAATGTGGATATCAAATTGGGGAGCCATAATCACTCCTCTATTCTCGCATTTTAGGTGTCTATCTTGATGGCTAGGCGACGATACTTTGTTGCTTTATAAATTCGATAGAGTGTTGGTTAAAATCTTCAGGACGCTCTACATTGCAAACATGACCGCAGTTTGGAATTTCACGCAAGATACTGAGCTTATGCGCTGCAACCATCTCTTTCACCGGTTGGATGAACATATAGTCTCTATCACCCATCAAATACAATGTCGGTATGGGTAACTCTCTGTCTTTGAAGTACTTCATCAATGGGTTTACATCCGCGGCAAGAATAAACCAGCGTTTAAACTCTTTTTGGCACAGCTTCTTTGCTTCTCGAATAAACAAATGCCTTGATTCACGCTGACTTCGTTGCGGCATCACAATGTAGGCAAACAGTTTATACAACCACATATAAGGCAAGATATGTTTACAGAAGTTACCCAACTTAACCAAAATCTGCGAACGCGTATTCAAGCGTGTCACCGCACCGCCTAAAACCATCGAACGAACTCTTTCAGAAGACAACTCCGCTAAATTTCGAACAATGATCGTACCCAACGACATGCCAACAAAGTGCGCCGACTGGATTTTTAGGTGATCCAGCACTTTTAATATATCTTGCGTCACTTCCGTGAAGGTGTAACGACTAGTTATCAACTCTTTCAAAAGCTGATTGGATTTTCCATGTCCTCGTAAGTCGATCAGCAACAAATTAAAGTGCTGCTTATATGCTTTAATTTGTTTAAACCATATCGAAGAACTGCCACCAGCACCATGCACGAAAACAACCCACTCATTACTAGTAGGATGCAGATAGGTTTTGTGAAAAAGCAGTGGCTGAGTCATGAGTCAGTATAAGTAAGATTCTTTGTGATAGAGAGTGACAGAATCCTATCACACTCCGTAAAGCCGAGGTAATAAAGGCACCTCAATAGGTGCCTTTGGTTACACTTTTTATCAAACTTGCGTCAATTTAACGCTGAACGATAGAGTTGCAAATACGATTCTGCGGCCTTCCGCCAGCAGAAATCTTTTTGCATTGCATGCAGTTGTACTCTTTGCACTTCCGTCAGGTTTTGCGCATACAACAGCAACGCTCGCAGCATAGTAAGTAGCAGCGCTTGAGACGTCGGTTCATAAAATACAAATCCAGTAGCGTCGCAAGGGTCTACGTCGTAATCATTCACACTGTCTTTTAAGCCACCTACCCCTCTCACGATAGGCAAGGTGCCATAAGCCATGCTGTAGATCTGATTTAAGCCACATGGTTCGAATTCAGAAGGCATTAAGAAGAAATCCGAACCAGCTTCAACTAAATGCGCGAGTTCATTGTCATACGCCTCAACAAACACAAACTTGTCGGAGAATTGCGCCGCAACCTCTTCCAATTGTGCAGCCAAAACGGGATCACCCGTCCCAACAACAACAACTTGAACATCATGCTTCAAAAAATCCACCAAAGCCGGCAGCAAGTAATGCACGCCTTTTTGCTGAGTCAAACGACAAACCATACCAAACATGGCTACGTCTTTTTCAGCAAGGTTTAGCCTCTGCTGTAATGCGCGCTTACAAGTGTTTTTACCTAGAACCATACTTTGTTTGTCGGCACTATAGTTCATTGGTAAATAAGCATCAGTTTCAGGATTCCAAGCACTGTAATCGCAACCATTTAAAATTCCGACTAGATCCCCTGCTCGTTGCTGAAACTCCCATGCCATTCCATGACTGCCAAGTTCTGTCTTTAGCTCTTCAGCGTACGTTGGGCTGACTGCATTTATCTTATCGGCATTCATTACGCCAGCTTTGAGCATAGTAATATGCGTGGCACTCACCGCCGCATCGGGAACGTTTCGGCAGTGAAACTCAGGCAAACACTGTACGTCGTCGTAACTAAATACGCCTTTAAAGACCGCATTATGAATTGAAATGACGCTTTTTGTATGAGCAAAAAAGGGATCATTGCCATACCTGTGCTTAAGCAAAAACGGAACCAGCCCCGTGTGCCAATCATTTGCATGGATGATATCAGGTTGAAACGCCAGCTTCGGCAACATGTCGAGACACGCAGCGCTGAAAAACGCAAAACGTTCACCATTATCGGTATACGCTTGGTTGTTCTCTGCATACATTGATGGTCGATTGAAGTACGGCTCACAATCAATCAGATAGACAGGATTGTTTCCTAACGTAAGCAATAGAACTCGATATTCTGTATGCGGCCATGACGTTAGATTTGTTTCTAGCACAACTTCTGCGTCCGCTAATCTTCCGATACTGGTGTACGCAGGAATCGTAATTCTTACATCTTGCTGTAGGTTTTGAAGGGCTTCCGGCAGTGCCTTGGCAACATCTGCCAAGCCACCACTTTTAATAAGACCTTCAACCTCAGAAGCTACAAACAGAATGGATAAGTTGTTAGTAGCCAACTCGAGCTCCTTTCGGAATAACAACAATGCCCTCTTCCGACACATGGAAATGCTTTTTATCTTCTTGAAGATTCACACCAATTTGAGTGCCAGGTGCAATATCGGCATCCTTGTCGACAATAACACGACGTAACACACAGCCTTCGCCAATTTTTACGTCACCTAATAGGATACATTCGCTAATATCACACGCGGATGCAATATTGCTGCGAAATCCAAGTACTGACTTCTCGATACGAGAACCACGAACATAACTGCCATTACATACCAAGCTATCGATGATCTGCACTCGACCATTGTCTGAATCAGTAAACGTTGCAGGTGGCAATGGTGGGTAATAGGTATGAAGAGGCCACTTACGGTTGTACAAAGAGAATGGCGCGTCTTTTTCTAATAGATCCATGTGCGCTTGCCAATAAGCATCAATCGTACCTACATCACGCCAGTAAACCTCTTCTTTCTCACCACTGATTCTGTTGGTGCTGAAGTCATAGACAAAAACGTCACCACGAGGGAACATTTTCGGGATGATATCTTTACCAAAATCATGAGAAGAAGCTTCATTGTCTGCATCTTCCACGAGTTCAGAAAATAGAACTTGTGCTTCGAATACGTAGTTCCCCATCGAGACTAACGCGAAATCTGGTTCTCCAGGAATCGATTTTGGATTAGCGGGTTTTTCCTCAAAGCCAATCATTCTGCCTTCAGCATCAACCTCTATTACACCAAATTGAGAAGCTTCTTTTAGTGGCATGCGCAGTGCAGACACCGTCAATGACGCCTTCTTCTCCGTATGGAAGTTCAGCATCTGCTTGATGTCCATCTTGTAAATGTGGTCAGAGCCAAAGATACAAACCTGATCCGGTTCTTCAAGCTCCATAAAACGTAGGTTTTGATAGATAGCATCTGCAGTGCCTTCATACCAACGCTTACCCGTACGCATTTGCGCAGGAATTGGGTCAATAAAGCGATCAGTAATACCATTAATATTCCACCCTTTTTTCAAGTGATGGAAAAGAGACTGAGATTTAAATTGAGTAAGGACATAAATGCGCATCAAATCCGCATTTACAAAGTTGTTTAGAGCGAAATCAATCAGCCGATAACTTCCACCAAAAGGTACCGAAGGTTTACTACGGGATTCAGTTAAAGGTCTCAAACGAGAGCCTTCACCGCCAGCAAGAATCATTCCCAAAACACCAGCCATTCGTTGTTCTCCATATCGTTATAGCTTGGATTTCGTACTCACTTGAATGAGTAAAACTCGGGGAGTCAAGCGAATACATTGTTGCACCTACACCTGAGCCTCTATTGAGCCCTTGCAGTGTAGATAAAAAAGCTATTGCATTTTCCAGTATGCAAATATTCAAATTGTTCTTATTTTTTGACGCTAAATAAATGCATACAATTGCACTAATTTTGTAATAAATTATCCAACCAGAATCTAAATTACAATTTTTAATATGCCGTTCTGTGTTGCATACAAAGGTTACTTGCTCAAGACGATATCCAGATCACACAAGGCCAAGTAAGCGATTACATTGTGAAAACAATTTACGAACGCGTTAACTACAGTTCATATTTGAAATGCCAAGATATAACAAATGTGTGAATATAAAATGAATAGTTCAACTGAATGTTGTTTACAGAAAAGACACTTGTAGATTCAGACAAAACAAATCGCTAAAAGTGGGAAAACAGAGCTTAAAAACGGTAGAGAAAGGAGCAGATGGAAACCCGCTTAGACAGGAAGATATAAAAATAAAGGCAGCGTATTTGCTGCCTTTATTTTACAAGTTGAGCTTAAGCTTTCGCTTTTTTACGTTTATCAGTGACTTCCCACTTACCATCAACGTAAAGTGCAGTCCAACCACTTGGTTTACCGTCGTCTTCTGAACGAACATAGTTCTCTTTCGTCTTACGGCTAAAGCGAACCACGGCTGGGCGGCCATCTGGATCCTCTTGAGGAGCCGTTGTTAGGTACTTAAACTTCTCTGGTAGACGCTCTTCAAAACGCGCCAGTTCAGAGACTAGAGGTGCTCTTGTTTCACGCGACTTAGGGAAGTTGCTTGCCGCCATAAATAGGCCAGAAGCACCATCACGAAGCACAAAGTACGCATCTGAGTTTTCACATGGCAATTCTGGGAAGTGCACAGGATCTTCTTTAGGTGGCGCTACTTCACCGTTCTTCAGGATTTTACGGGTGTTCTTACAAGTTTCACTCGTACAATCCATGTATTTACCAAAGCGGCCGTTCTTAAGCACCATGTCTGAGCCACACTTGTCACACTCAACAACAGGGCCATCGTAGCCTTTCACTTTGAATTCGCCGTACTCAACAACATAGCCTTCACAGTTCGGGTTGTTACCACAAACGTGCATCTTGCGCTTGTCATCAATCAAGTACGCGTCCATCGCAGTTTCACAGATCGGACAACGCTTTTTCGCACGAAGAGCAGCCGTTTCAACGTCTTCTTCTAAAACGTTGATAATACCTTCTTCGTCACCCAAGTTAATGGTTGTCTTACAACGTTCTTTAGGTGGCAATGCGTAACCAGAACAGCCTAAGAATACGCCTGTAGAAGCGGTACGAATACCCATAGGGCGACCACATGTCGGACACTCGATATCCGTCATCACAATGTGGTTTAGCTTCATACCACCTTCAGATTCGTCTAACTCGGCTTTTTCTAGGTCACCAGTGAAATCCGCAAAGAAGTTGTCTAGTACTGCTTTCCAGTTCACTTCACCTTCTGCGATTTGGTCCAGTTTCTGTTCCATACGCGCAGTAAAATCGTAGTTCATTAAATCGTTGAAGCTGTCATCAAGTCGGTCAGTAACAATTTCACCCATTTTTTCAGCGTAGAATCGGCGCTGATCTACTTTTACGTAGCCACGGTCTTGAATAGTAGAAATGATCGATGCGTAAGTCGAAGGACGTCCAATGCCTCGTTTTTCTAACTCTTTAACCAATGCCGCTTCCGTAAAGCGCGCAGGTGGCTTTGTAAAGTGCTGTTTAGGGTCAAGTGACTCTAGGCTTAGCTTATCGCCAAGTTGTACCGCAGGAAGGATTGTGTCCTCGTTTTTGCCCATTGGACGCTGTACGCGAGTCCAACCATCAAACTTAAGGATACGACCTTTCGCTTTTAGCGTGTATTCCGCCGCTTTTACGCTGATTGTGGTTGAATCATATTCTGCAGGTGTCATTTGACACGCAACGAACTGATTCCAGATCAGTGAGTAAAGCTTGTGAGCATCCGCATCTACACCTTGCAAGTCTTCTGCTTTCACTGACACATCAGATGGACGAATCGCTTCGTGCGCTTCTTGAGCACCTTCTTTGCTGCCGTACGTTAGTGGCTTAGCTGGAAGATACTTGTCACCAAATTCTGAACCAATGAAGTCACGAACAGCATCAACTGCTTCCGCACTCAAGTTAGTCGAGTCGGTACGCATATATGTGATGTAACCCGCTTCATACAGACGCTGAGCTAACATCATGGTTTTCTTAACGCCGTAACCTAGACGGGTACTTGCCGCTTGCTGCAATGTTGATGTGATGTATGGCGCAGAAGGCTTGCTCTTCGTCGGGCGGTCTTCGCGCTTACACACTTCGTAGCTTGCGTTTTCAAGGACAGAAATGGCTGCCTTAGTTTCTGTTTCGTTAACAGGCTTAAACGCAACGCCATCTTTCTGCGCAACCAGCAGTTTGAAATCTGACTTATCTTTAGTTTTGGTATTTGCGTGAATATCCCAGAATTCTTCTGGCACAAATGCGTTAATTTCACGCTCACGTTCTACCAATAGCTTCACCGCTACGGATTGAACACGACCAGCAGACAGGCCACGTGCCACTTTCTTCCATAGCAATGGAGAAACCATGAAACCTACAACGCGGTCCATGAATCGACGTGCTTGCTGCGCATTAACGCCATCCATATTTAACTCGCCAGGAGTCTGGAAAGCTTGTTGGATAGCATTTTTAGTAATTTCGTTAAAGACTACTCGTTTGTATCGCTCTTCATCGCCACCGATGATCTCACGAAGGTGCCATGCGATTGCTTCCCCCTCGCGGTCCAAATCGGTTGCGAGATAAACGCAATCAGCATCTTTGGCTAATTTTTGTAGTTCGCTTACGACTTTTTCTTTACCCGGAAGAATCTGATAGTTCGCTTCCCAGTCATGATATGGGTTAATCCCCATTTTTTTGATCAGCGCTTTGCGATCTTTTTCTTTTTTAACGCGCGCTTTCTCTTCTGCGCTCATCCCTTTTGTTGAGATAGCTGCAGCTTTCTTCTCACCAGTGCTTTGACCGGCCGTAGGCAGATCACGCACATGACCAACACTAGACTTAACAATAAAGTCCTTACCAAGGTACTTATTTATCGTCTTTGCCTTGGCTGGAGACTCCACTATAACGAGTGATTTACCCATAACTGACTCTAACGTCCTTCATAATAATGCGGGTAGAAACCTCGTTTTAAGGTCACCCGCATAGTGTTCTATTTCATTGCTTCTTTTTTTACTATTGTGCGAGATGAAAAGAAGATCAACTGCTTTTTTGAAATTCAGATCCGATTGGTTGACAATTCATCGTCTTTATACTTCAAAGAGACAGGGGTCTGAAAGGTATTGAGCGGCATATCTAAGCAGGCAAACTTTGCTACTGCTAATCCAATGCAATAAATTTTGTTACTCATCACAAAATATTTTCTGTCAATATGGCGCAACCTTAGGTTGTTGCGCTGAAAGCCACTTTGTATCCACGTAACCTCAGTACTGAGTTAACCCTCGCCTCAAATCAACCAACGTGGTGATGGAATTAATCATGCAAACCCTTAAAGAATATGGGTATACTTCGCCACACTTTTTAATTTGTAATGAATGATGAGAACGTTATGTCTGATAGAAAGTTTATTGAAGAATTCGACCTTCTTTTAATCGCAAACCAAATCATCCAAGAGCACGATGATTACATTGACGGAATGCGAGCGACAAGCGTAGAAGAAAAAGACGGGGTTTTGGTATTTAAAGGTGAGTACTTCCTTGATGACAAAGGCTTACCAACCGCAAATACTACGGCAGTATTCAATATGTTCAAATACTTAGCCCATCACCTTTCTAAAGAATTTACGCTGATTAAATAACAGCAAATTAAGACAAAAAAGCCAGAGCATCATCGCTCTGGCTTTTCAGTTAGAGATCTAGCTGCTCAACGCTTTAAGCTTGTCGAAATAATCCGGGAATGTTTTGGACGTACATTTAGGGTCATTAATCGTCACTGGTGTATCGCTTAACGCCACCAGAGAAAAGCACATCGCCATACGATGATCATCGTAGGTATCAATCGCCGCATGTTTAAGGTGAGGTACTGGTTTAACGATGATGTAATCCTCACCTTCTTCCACTTCCGCACCAACTTTACGAAGCTCTGTTGCCATTGCAGACAAACGATCGGTTTCTTTTACACGCCAGTTATAAACATTGCGAATTGCCGTGGTACCTTCAGCAAACAAAGCCGTCGTCGCGATGGTCATTGCTGCATCTGGAATATGGTTGTAATCCATATCGATGCCCTTAAGCTTCCCGACGCGGGAAATAACGTAATCATCGCCCCATTCAATCTCTGCGCCCATTTTTTCTAGCGCATCAGCAAATTGAATATCACCTTGGATGCTATTTTTACCGATGCCAGTTACTTTGACTTCTGCCTCCCCCGCCTTTGATTGCAGCCGCCGCTAAAAAGTAAGAGGCCGACGAAGCATCCCCTTCCACAAGAAAATCACCAGGCGCAACATAGTGTTGACCCGCTGGAATCACAAACTCTTGATAGTCATTGTTGATCACTTCAACACCGAACTGCTTCATGATATGCAGCGTAATATCAATGTAAGGCTTTGATACCAAATCACCTTCAATCTTAATACGCACTTCGCCTTCGGCAAGTGGTGCAGACATCAAAAAAGCCGTGAGAAACTGACTAGAAATAGAACCATCAATCGACACTGTGCCTGCTTTCAGACCAGTACCGACAATCTTTAGTGGTGGGTAGTTTGTGTTTTCCAGATATTCAATATCTGCTCCCGCCTCTTGCAATGCAGTCACAAGATGACCAATTGGTCGTTCTTTCATACGAGGCTCGCCAGTAAGCACATATTCACCTTGGCCAACACAAAGTGCGGCTGCTAAAGGTCGCATGGCTGTGCCCGCATTGCCCAAAAAGAGCTCGACAGGTTCTGATACTGAGAACGGACGACCAAGGCCTTCAACCACACATTCTGTTTTATCTGCAGATAATGTGTACTTCACACCTAGTTTAGTGAGTGCGTTTAGCATGTGACGAATGTCGTCACTATCGAGAAGGTTGGTGAGACGAGTCGTCCCCTTTGCTAATGCAGCGAGTAAAAGTGCTCGATTAGAAACACTTTTGGAACCAGGAAGGTTCACTTCCCCTTGAATTTTATTGATCGGTTGTAACGTTAGGCTTTCCATTAAAAGTTGATAATCCTTTGTGCTCTCAATTCACGCTGTTGTGAGAGCTAAACAATTCTTCGTGGATTCAGACTAACGAAAAAACCAGCACAAAACCAGAGCAAATCTGCGCTAATTTCTGAATAATTAGTCAACGATAAAATTGACGCTAAAACACCCACTCAGTACGCTAAATCTACGCGCACTCCATCATCGAAATATAAGATACGAACTTCATCCCCTCGGCTAAACAGCATATTTTTATCAACATCCTGAATAACGTTGATCAGTTTATCGCCTTTAACTTTAATTAGCAGTTCAACCAACTTATATTCAACTGTGTATTGATAATTACTTTGGTTTTGAGCAACCGCAGCGCCAGCCAGTGCGCCAACAGCTGTGGCTACCTCTTTACCCGTGCCACCACCAAACTGGTTGCCAACTAAACCACCAATGGTTGCCCCTAATAGGGTTTTCCAACCGTTACTTTTCGATTGCACAACTTCTTGTTGAGTGATGTAACGCACTGAATCTATCTTCCCGTACACCACTTCATTCACTGGTTTTGCGACATTCCTTTGGTACGCTGCATTGGCGAAAAGGGGTAAAAACAGTATGATCCAAGGACATACTTTCAAAAGTTTTCTAACTCGAGTCATCACAAATTCCTTTGGTTCGATATTGGTCAGTACTTTTCTATGGCAATCTATTTAACTGAACTCGATTCAACGTTCAACTTCCCATCCCCTTACGAAGCTCTGTCAGATCCCAATGGTCTGTTGGCTTTTGGCGGAGACTTAGATCCACATAGAATTTTGAGTGGCTACTACCAAGGTATTTTCCCTTGGTATGGTCCAGGAGAACCCATTTTATGGTGGAGTCCTTCGCCACGTGCGGTGTTTGATCCTTTAACGTTTAAGCCATCAAAAAGTCTTAAAAAGTTTCAGCGCAAGCATCAATATAAAGTCACTATAAATCAAGCGACTGAGCGCGTCATTCAACTTTGCTCGTCTACCCGGCCAGCAGATGAAACATGGCTGAATGAAGAGATGCAAGCGGCTTATATTCAGCTATCCAACCTAGGGCATTGCCACTCAGTAGAAGTATGGCATGACAACACGCTTGTTGGCGGTTTATACGGCATTAGCGTGGGTCAACTTTTTTGTGGTGAGTCCATGTTCAGTTTGAAAGACAACGCATCAAAAATCGCATTGTGGTATTTGTGTTCGCATTTGGCGTCAAAGCATGGTCAATTAATAGATTGTCAGGTGATGAACCCGCACTTGGCATCCCTCGGCGCATTTGAGCTTGACCGAGACGAGTTCATACAAAAGCTACTATCTTTAAGAGAAAAGCAAACGGCTTCTGACACCTTTACGCCCCAAGTTTTGCAGGATTCAGAATCATGAGCACAGATCTACAACACATTCGAATTGGGTTAACCAACAACCATCCTTGTAGCTATTTACCGGAGCGACAAGAGCGTGTTGCGGTGGCATTGGACGCTGAATTACATACTGAACAAAACTATCAACTATTGATGGCTAATGGCTTTCGTCGCAGCGGAGATACAATATACAAACCACATTGCGAGCGTTGCCATGCTTGCCAGCCTATTCGCATATCGATACCTGATTTCGTACTATCTAGAAGTCAAAAGCGACTGCTCAGTAAAGCCAAAAATCTGCGTTGGGAGATGAAAACGGAGATGGACGCCGAGTGGTTTGAGCTCTACAGCCGTTACATTTGCAAGCGACACAAAAACGGTACCATGTACCCTCCCAAGCGAGATGAGTTCTCACGTTTTACACAAACGACTTGGCTGACAACGTTGTTCTTGCACATCTATGATGAATCAAATCAATTACTTGGTGTAGCGGTGACTGATGTGATGACACAATGTTCTAGCGCGTTTTATACGTTTTTTGATCCAGACTACCCACTTTCACTCGGTACACTAGCGGTGCTGTACCAAGTGAACTACTGCCAACAAAATAACGAGCAGTGGCTATATTTGGGTTATCAGATTGATGAATGTCCAGCAATGAACTACAAAACGCGTTTTCAACGCCACCAAAGGCTAGTAAATCAGCGTTGGCAAGGGTAGAATACGCCCCAACTTTACATAATTCCTATTTAGCGGCACAATAACGCTCGCTAATATTGCCTAATTTCTAAAGAGGATTAAATGGCTAAAGAAGACGTAATCGAGATGCAAGGTACTGTCCTTGACACTCTACCAAACACTATGTTCCGTGTTGAACTTGAAAACGGTCACGTTGTGACTGCTCACATCTCTGGCAAGATGCGCAAGAACTACATCCGTATCCTAACGGGTGACAAAGTAACTGTAGAGATGACTCCATACGACCTATCAAAAGGCCGCATCGTCTTCCGCGCTCGTTAATCTTTGATTTTCGGATGCAAATAAAAAACGGAGCATTTTTGCTCCGTTTTTTATTTGTAAACATTGAATTAAAGTAACGATGACAATTGCTGGATCAGAGTTAACACTGGTCGAGATCTTGTTTCGTAGTTCCCAGCGGTCGTGACAATCACTGCATTTTTGTTCGGAATGGCAACAATGTACTGCTCTCCTATCCCTACAGCCGCAACGCCATTCTCAACGTTAGAAACCTGCCAAAAATGTAACCCATACCCCATCTCATACGAATAGAACTTACTCTTTCTGAGTTCATTCAACCATTCTTCACCAACAATTTTCGTTCCGTTGTATTGTCCTTTGTTCAGCCACATCAAGCCAAACTTACCCATATCTCGCGATGTTAGACGTAAGCCCCAATCTGCTCCTGCTTCGCCACTGCCAATGTTTGGCAGCCACTGATACTCTTCAATACCTAAAGGGGAAAAAATCTTCTCTTTCATTACTTTCGTAAATGATTGCCCATATACTTTTTCAATCACTTTAGAAAGACCAACTGTAGAAAGACCGCTGTACGCGAACTTTGTTCCTGGATCAAAAGCTAATTGAGTGGAAAGAAACTGCTGTTTTAAGTCCTTCGCATTGTAATGACGAGAAAAAATGTTGCCTTGTCCATATGGTACGGACAATTCATCCAATGCGTAGCCTGTGGACATATTTAGAACATCTCGTAATGTTATCGCTAGCTTCGCCTTTCTATCTGGCTCGGTATACTCAGGAAAGAAATCAAATATTGACGTATCTAACCCTTCGATTTTGCCTTCATCAATAGCGATGAAAATCAGCGTAGCGACAAAAGATTTCGTGACAGAATGCACGTTATGCACAACCTCTTGCCCGACAGGCACATTTGGTGTTTGACGATTACCATCAAGCCCACCACCTTGACGATACAGCTCCAACGTCAACTGGCTATCTTGCCACACTAGTAAGCTATGCAGGTTTGCTGCTTGTCCTTGTTCTACTCGCTGAATGATAGGATCAAACTCTGGCTTACTCGCCTCAACAACTAATGCGTGTTTATCACACCCTACGAGTAGAATAAGAAACCACGCTATGATGAAAGTTTTCATGCTTTCCTCTTTATTCCTCAATATGCACAACTATGAATAAAACAGAAATAAAGAGATGAGTCTTCGTGCTAGACAGATATAAAAAAAGCGTGCGACCAATCGCACGCTTTTGATTTGAAATTAACGACAAACGTTAGTGCATTGCTGCTTCTTTCTCGCTCAAATATTCAAATTCAAGAGCATCATTTACTAACGAAACTTTCACCGTACCACCATCAACAAGTGATCCGAACAACAGTTCATTTGCCAATGGCTTCTTCAATTGCTCTTGGATTACACGGCCCATTGGACGTGCCCCCATCGCTTTGTCATAACCTTTATTTGCTAACCAATGGCGAGCATCTTGCGATACTTCCATGGATACTCCGCGAGCATCCAACTGGACTTGAAGCTCGACAATAAACTTATCAACCACTTGATGGATAACACTTTCATCTAGGCTATTAAACCAGATGATATTATCAAGACGGTTACGGAACTCCGGAGTGAACACCTTCTTAATTTCTGCCATAGCATCGTGACTATGATCTTGTTGGATTAAACCGATCGATTTCTTCTCAGTTTCAGCCACACCCGCGTTAGTGGTCATCACAAGGATCACGTTACGGAAATCGGCCTTGCGACCATTGTTGTCCGTCAGCGTACCGTTATCCATCACTTGCAGTAACAAGTTAAAGATATCTGGGTGCGCTTTCTCAATCTCATCCAACAAAACAACGGAATGAGGATGCTTAATAACGGCATCGGTTAACAAGCCACCTTGATCATAACCAACATAACCTGGAGGAGCACCAATTAAGCGGCTCACAGAGTGACGCTCACCATACTCAGACATATCAAAACGAAGCAGTTCAATACCCAGCAGTTTCGATAGCTGAACAGTTACCTCGGTTTTGCCCACACCAGTAGGCCCTGCAAACAAGAACGAACCCACAGGCTTGTTATCTACGCCCAAACCAGCACGAGACAGTTTGATAGCCTCCGAAAGCGCATCAATAGCGTTGTCTTGACCAAAGACTAGCATCTTCATTTTGCCATCAAGATTCTTCAATATGTCTTTGTCAGATGAAGACACCGACTTCTCTGGAATTCGAGCCATTTTTGCAACCATGGCTTCAATATCAGCCACGCCAACCGTCTTCTTACGACGACTTGCTGGAGCTAATCGACTACGAGCACCGGCTTCATCAATAACGTCAATCGCTTTGTCAGGTAGATGACGTTCGTTGATGTACTTCGCAGACAGCTCTACGGCTGCACGCAGTGCTTTGTTGGTGTAACGCACTTCGTGGTGAGCTTCGTACTTTGGTTTCAAGCCCATCAGGATCTTGGTTGTATCGTCCAGAGATGGTTCTACAACGTCGATTTTTTGGAAGCGACGAGATAGCGCACGCTCTTTTTCGAAAATATTGCTGTACTCTTGGTAGGTAGTTGAACCAATACAGCGCAACTTACCGCTACTTAGTAGAGGTTTAATCAAGTTTGCCGCATCGACTTGGCCACCAGACGCTGCACCAGCACCGATAATAGTATGGATCTCATCAATGAACAGGATGGCATCTTCTTCTTTTTCAAGCTGCTTCAAAATCGATTTGAAACGTTTCTCGAAATCACCACGATACTTAGTGCCTGCTAGCAGCGAACCGATATCAAGTGAGTAGATAACGCTATTTTGAATCACCTCAGGCACTTGGCCTTCAACAATTCTCCAAGCTAAGCCTTCTGCAATTGCCGTTTTACCCACACCGGCTTCACCAACGAGCAATGGATTGTTCTTACGACGACGACATAGGACTTGGATCGTACGTTCTAGCTCTTTGTCACGGCCAATTAATGGATCAATATTACCGGCCTTCGCCACTTGGTTGAGGTTTGTTGCAAAGCTTTCTAAACGCTCATCGGAACCTGTCTCTTCGACACTATCCGAGCTAAACGAATCTGAAGAAGATGGATCTTCTCCGGCGCCAGAAGCTTTCGTAATACCGTGGGAGATAAAGTTGACAATATCTAAGCGAGAAATGTCGTTTTTCTTCAATAAATAAGCGGCGTGCGACTCTTGTTCGCTAAAGATTGCGACCAATACATTAGCACCCGTTACTTCGTTGCGACCAGACGACTGAACATGGAAAACCGCGCGTTGCAATACACGTTGAAAACTCAAAGTCGGCTGGGTTTCGCGCGTCTCATCACTTTCAGGGATAAGCGGCGTAGTTTGATCGATGAATATATCGAGCTCATTGCGCAAAGCATCGAGGTCTGCTTTGCAGGCTAAAAGGGCTTCCTTAGCTGCATCGTTTTCCAACAATGCAAGTAGGAGGTGTTCGACGGTCATAAACTCGTGACGTTTGTCTCTTGCACGAGCAAATGCACCGTTAAGGCTTGACTCTAGTTCTTTATTTAGCATAAGTACCTCCCGAAAAAACAACTTGGGTTGTTCGAGCAAGTCTTCTTCTACGCTTGCTCCATAGTACAAAGTAGCGGATGTTCATTTTCCCTTGCGTACATCGTAACTTGCGCTACTTTTGTTTCGGCAATTTCTGCGCTGTAAGTTCCACAGACTGCCTTTCCTTCATAGTGCACTTTGAGCATGATTTGTGTTGCTTTATCAATATCATGTGAAAAGAATCGCTCAAGTACCTCTATGACGAAATCCATAGGTGTATAGTCATCATTATTGAGTACAACGTTATACAGCTTAGGTGGCTGAACTCTTGTACTTTCTCGCTCCAGAAGATCAGAGTCCGGAGTGACCCATTCAAAATTTTTACTCATGGCAATTTAAAGATATCGTATCAAAGGGTTGATGTTTTCGACCTATAAAAACAATCTACCACAAGCATGCTGTGCGGTGTAGTGAGATGTGGCACCGATTTAGAACTTTGATAGATAAAAGTTGCTACCTAATATAGAGACTAATCCACGTCTCGCGGGCGCGCAAATAAAAGATGGTTATCGATAAGCCCTGAACTTTTACTCAAAAATCACTCTCTTTTCTCACTAACGAACAGAATCTGACCAACGCTAATTTCTGTGTTAGATCACACTTCCTCACTGAGAAAAGGTTATTTATCACGAAAACTTCATTTTTTATTCAATCCGATGATTTCACTATTATAAGCAACACCAACAGTATGGATTTTTCGTAACCCATCGCTTTTTGGTCTAAATATCTAAACTTCGGCGTACGTCCAAAAAACAGTTTGCAAAATTGTTAATCTCAAAAGTGATTTGTTTTCAATTATGTTTCCGTTTGTTGCTCGACACTATTGACTGTATGGATTCATTGACTACAGTGGAAAGTATTGATGCATAAATCCTCATTCTGGATCAGTTTGAATTTAAGCAACTTGGTGAATGTGATTCTGTATCAATGAGACGTTTGTTAGCGGTCGCTAACAGTAGTACCAAGTTAAAGGTATAACTTGGTTGTTGTAACAACATCAGTAAAAAATGCATGAGGGATGTATAAGCATGGCTACAGGTACAGTAAAGTGGTTTAACAATGCCAAAGGATTTGGGTTTATCTGTTCAGACGAAGAGGAAGGAGACATCTTTGCCCACTACTCAACTATCCAAATGGACGGTTATCGTACACTGAAAGCAGGCCAACAAGTCTCTTACGAGATTGAAAAAGGTCCAAAGGGTTGCCACGCAAGTAGCGTTGTGCCAATTGAAGCCCAAGCCAAGTAAATTGAGTGCTGTCGTAGAAACCATTGCTCTCACATAGCTTAAACCTTTGTGAAGAGAAAAATAAACCCGCCAATTAAGCGGGTTTCTTATTATCTGAAAAACACGCCGGTCACGACGTGTCATCCGCAGATTACTTGTCGATGATTGCGTTAAACGTTTCGCTTGGACGCATCAATTTAGACACCAAAACATCGTCTAGTAAGTAGTAACCACCTAGCTCACCTTTCACGCCTTGAGCACTATTAAGTTCTGCAACAATCTTCTCTTCTTGCTCAGCAAGAGATTTTGCAATAGGTGCAAATTCAGTGGCTAAGTCTGCATCCACCGTTTGCTCTGCCAATGCTTTCGCCCAGTACAGTGCTAAGTAGAAGTGACTACCACGGTTATCCAACTCACCTACTTTACGTGATGGCGATTTATTTTTGTCTAGGAATTCACCCGTTGCTTTGTCTAGTGTATCGGCTAGAACTTGCGCTTTAGCATTGCCAGTTACTGAGCTTAAATGCTCTAGAGAAGCAGCTAATGCTAAGAACTCGCCTAGAGAATCCCAACGAAGGTGGTTTTCTTTCTCAACTTGTTGAACGTGTTTTGGAGCAGAACCACCAGCACCGGTTTCAAACAGGCCACCGCCGTTCATCAACGGAACGATTGAGAGCATTTTAGCGGATGTACCCAGTTCCAAAATTGGGAACAAGTCTGTTAGGTAGTCACGAAGTACGTTACCCGTTACAGAAATAGTATCTAGACCAGCTTTCATTCGCTCTAATGAGTATTTACATGCTTCTACTGGAGCAAGAATCTTAATTTCTAGGCCTGTCGTATCGTGATCTGGCAGGTATGCATTGACCTTTTTAATAAGCTCTGCATCGTGTGCGCGGTTTTCATCTAGCCAAAATACAGCTGGAACGCCTGTCGCACGTGCGCGAGTCACTGCAAGTTTCACCCAATCTTGAATTGGCGCGTCTTTTACCTGACACATACGGAAGATGTCACCCTCTTCTACCGCCTGTTCAAGCAGCACTGCGCCAGAAGCATCAACAACACGTACTGTACCTGCTGCATCTAGGATAAACGTCTTATCGTGAGAACCGTACTCTTCTGCTTTTTGAGCCATCAAACCCACGTTTGGTACGCTGCCCATTGTTGTCGGGTCAAATGCGCCGTGCTCTTTACAGAAATCGATAACTGCTTGGTAGATACCTGCATAGCAGCGATCTGGAATCATCGCTTTAGTGTCTTTTTGCTTGCCGTCAGGACCCCACATTTGGCCAGAAGAACGCAACATTGCTGGCATAGATGCATCGACAATGATGTCGCTTGGGACATGCAGGTTCGTGATGCCACGATCCGAATCAACCATCGCAAGTTCAGGCTGAGTTTGGTAAACCGCCTGAATTGCCGCTTCAATCTCTTCTTTCTGTGCTGCTGGTAGTGACTCGATTTTCGAGTAAACATCACCAAGACCATTATTTACATCAACGCCAAGCTCTTCGAATAACTTACCGTATTTAGCAAAAACGTCTTTGTAGTACACTTTTACAGCGTGACCGAAGATAACTGGGTCAGAAACCTTCATCATCGTCGCTTTCATGTGTAGAGAAAGCAGTACGTCTTGCTCTTTCGCATCTGCGATTTCTTTTTCGAAGAACTCAACCAATGCTTTTTTCTTCAGTACAGAGCTATCAATAACTTCTTTGTCTAACAGTGGGAAAGCAGATTTTAGCTCTTTTACAGAGCCATCTGCGCCAACAAACTCGATTTTTACTTCTGTTGCGCCAGAAATGGTTGTTGATTTCTCGCTACCAAAGAAATCGTCACCCGCCATGCTTGATACATGGGATTTAGAGTCTGATGACCATGCGCCCATTGAGTGTGGGTTTTTCTTTGCATAGTTCTTAACAGAAAGTGGCGCACGACGGTCAGAGTTGCCTTCACGAAGTACTGGGTTTACCGCACTGCCCTTAATCTTATCGTAAGCCGATTTAATCGCTTTTTCTTCGTAAGTACTTGGCTCTTCTGGGTAGTTTGGCAGGTCGTAACCTTTAGCTTGAAGCTCTTTGATTGCGGCTTTTAGCTGAGGAATAGAAGCCGAAATGTTTGGCAACTTGATGATATTTGCTTCTGGTGTTTGTGCGAGTTCGCCCAGCTCAGTTAACGCGTCGCCAATGCGTTGCTCTTCTTTTAAGTGCTCTGGGAAGTTAGCGATAATTCGACCCGCTAGTGAAATATCACGAGTATCTACGTTGATGCCAGACGATGCAGTAAACGATTGAATGATTGGTAGTAATGAATAAGTTGCTAGCGCCGGTGCTTCATCAGTGATGGTGTAGATAATGGTAGGTTTTTCTGTAGGCATGAAATTTCCCTATTTTTGAATCAACTTGTTGGCTGATCAACTCAGCGTCTGAGTTGGTGTAATTGACGCATTGCTACACGTTAGTAGTGTGTATCTCCTCGCTAACGCCACATGCGGTTTGCACTCTTTCTTGTAGTTTGAAGCTCTTGGCTCTGAATCCATGAGTGCACTGATATAATTAAACAAATAACACGAAATAGTCTATTATTCTGTGCGCATTTGTTAGTTTTAGGCGCGCAAATGATAGCCGATCTTAAGAAAACTTAAAACTTTCAAACACAGTTCATTTACATTTTTGCAGGGTAGTTAACATGTCATCTCGCACAGGTCATGAAAAAGGGCGTCGTACCAGCCAATCTAAAACAGGCCATTTTAAACGTTCCGGTAAACCAAACCGTGTAGAGGATCAAACCACAAGACGCCACCCTACTCGCACAGCCAAAGCCAATAAACCTCGAGTCGACCTGCAAAATAGAAAAGTCATTATTTTCAATAAGCCTTACGATACGCTGAGCCAATTTACCGATGGTGACGGCCGTAAAACATTGGCTGACTACATTCCAGTAAAAGACGTATACGCAGCAGGTCGACTAGATAGAGACAGTGAAGGCCTAATGGTGTTAACCAATGATGGTATCCTACAAGCGAAGCTGACTCAGCCGAAATCGAAGTCGCCGAAAACGTATTGGGTACAGGTGGATGGAGCGCCACAAGAGCAAGATTTAGAGAAGTTGCGTAAAGGCGTTGAATTAAAAGATGGTATGACCTTACCCGCAAAAGTAGAAGTCATTGAAGCTCCGACGATTTGGGAGAGAAACCCACCAGTTCGTTTTCGTGCAAATATTCCAACGACATGGCTAGCAATCACTATCATTGAAGGTAGAAACCGCCAAGTAAGACGCATGACCGCTCATATCGGCTTCCCAACTTTACGCTTAGTACGCTATTCAATGGGCGACATTACCCTTGGAGACTTGCAGCCTGGCCAATGGAAAGAGATTCAGCTCTAGCCATCTTAAAACAGCACATTCCTTAAAGTAGTCAACATCAAAAAACATAAAAGCAGGCCATCGCCTGCTTTTTATATTTTTATCGTCACCAATAACAATTATTGTTGAGAAACCCACTTCATGAATACCTGACGTTCTTCGTCAGTCATTTCTAGATAAGCAATTTTTGCTTTTGTCAGTGGCGAATTCACTCTGTGAGTCTCTTTAGCTGTACCCGTTGCCTGAAGCTCAGATAACTCGACTCGCTTGCCATTAGAAAAATAGACGCCGTTAAGTTCGTTGTACTCTGCCAATTGCTCATCAAGGTTTGAATATGGGAAAGCACCTTTTTTACCTGGCATCTTATATTGCGAGTAATCAATAGACTTATCATTGATGCTTACTTTCCAGTCCATTGTATCTTGTTCAAACAGCTTGTCTGCCTGACGCTTATCTCTAAAAGATGGCGCATCAATATAAAGCTCACCCGCGCCAGAACTAAAACCAAGAATGTATGGTGCAGAGTAAACTTGAGTGCGCTTGTCACCACGCCCGATAGCTTTGTTTACCTTAATAACCACTTGGTTTGAGCCATCGATGAGAGTATACGGAGTACTCAATTCATCCGTACTAACGCCATTTACAAACAGAACTTGAACACCTTGCGCGGTACTTAAAGTTACTGATACATCAGTTTTATGTGTTGTGTCTGCGTTCGCTGTTGTACCAAACAGACCAAGAAAAAACGCTACAATCCAAGTTTTTAGTCTCATATCCTAATAACCTTAAAAATCGATTAATTACATCAAAAAGTTAAATCTCGCTTACCACTAATCACAGTTTGAGGAAATCATTAATGAAAAGCCAATCATTTCACTACAACTCGCTGTAGATAATTGGTAAGCGCACTCTTGCCTCGAAACTCTAAACCCGCTTGACCTATGTATAATAGTTACTGAGTGGTCTAGACGCTTTAATATAAAAAAGGCCGCAATAAATGCGACCTTTACTATATCTACTTAAGTTCTGTTATTAGAACGTGTAGTAAACACCAGCAACTACGATATCGCCTTCAGTTTTCATAGAAGTATCTTTGTTATCGTTTTCGCTTGCAGTGTATTCGATGAACGTTAGAACGTTACCAGTTACAGCGTAGTCAGCACCGAACGTGTAGTAAGATTGGTCGTGGTCGCCTTCGTACTCAGTGAAACCGAATGAAGTGTAAACGCGAGCTTCGTTCATTTTGTAAGCAGCTACTGCAGACCATGTATCTTGGTCAGCTTTGTTTAGCTCTTCAGCAACGTAGTTAACTGCAGCAGAGAAGTTATCCATGTTGAAACGAACAGCAGCACCCATTACTTGGTAGTCATCACCAGCAAGGTTACGGTTTTCTTGATCTTGGTAAGAAGCACCAACTGTGAACATATCGTTGATTGCGTATTGCGCAGATAGACCGAATGCAGTATCGATTTTCTCGTCTTGATCTAGGTATGCATCAGCGATAACTGTTAGCTTGTCGAAGCTACCTTTAACTGAAACAGCGTGACCTGCACTTTCTTTTGATTTTACGAAATCATCAACGTAACCAAGACCTTCGTTAGTGTTGTCGATAGTGATTGCGTCTAGAGAGTCACCGAAATCACCAACTTCACCGAAAGCTACACCCCAGTTGTCACCGAAGTAAGCACCGAAGTATAGGTCATCTGTACGTACGCGAGCGTGGTCGCCGTCGATTTCACCAGTAAGTTTGTTGTCGTTATCGAAGAATTCACCGTTTTCTAGTTCAAATGAGCCGAATACTTTGATGTCTTCGTTTAGTTTGTGCTCTGCATCGATTTGGATTTTAGCCCATAGGTCAACGTCTACATCACGCTTAGTAGAAGTCTTACCGTTTTCTTTACGTTCGATAGTACTTACGTAAGTGTCGATCTCACCCTTAAGGTTGAAAGAAGTCGTACCGTTGTCGTAGATGTTGCCTGCTGCTAGTGCAGACGTAGAGATGCCTGCTACTGCAAGAGCTACTAGAGTCTTTTTCATAATTAATCCACTGCCTTTTCTTAGTTTGGGATATCCTTTCCGAATTCCCTTTTTTATATTTTTGAGGCCACTTGTTATCGATTCGTAACAATGCATGACCTACAAAATCTGGGCACTAGATTGCAAAAGATTATTCTGCCTGTCAAATTTTCTAAATATAAATATCAAAAAATAAAAATAACCAATAAAAACAACAACTTGATTTACTTTATTTAATTTATTCGATGAACATCTAAACTATCGGCTTGATTTTCCTCAATTTATCATCCTATTAATAATCAAAATTTAAATCTAAAAACAAACTTTAAAAACAGAAAAGCAGCATTAAAATCTAACAAATCCACATTTTTGAAGCTTTATATTTTTCATATAATGAAATTATTTGCATTGATATGGAGTTCAATATTTTTTTGTGAAGAAGATCTAGATTCCTTACAAAAGCATTCCGTTTTGTGAACTACTGTACAACTAGTGATGTGTGCTACTATTCGGCTCCAACGCATTTGAGGCCCGTATGCTGACCAGTAACATTCAAAAATCGATTCGCAATAGCTATCAAAACCTACAAGCCCAACTCGATAACTTTGTACCAAGACGAGCTCAAAACTATCTTGTCGCTGAAATCGCAAAGACGCTTTGTGGTCAATATCATAAGTCCAATCGAATACTGGTAGCAGAAGCAGGCACAGGGATCGGTAAGTCACTTTCTTATTTGATGGCCGCTATACCAGTTGCCGTGCATAACAACCGCAAAGTCGTTATCTCAACGGCAACCGTCGCGCTTCAAGAACAGCTAGTGAATAAAGACCTTCCTCTATTCCGTCGTATTACAGACCGAGAATTCTCTTTCATTCTTGCCAAAGGTAGGCAGCGCTACTGCTGCGCAGAAAAGCTCGCAACAGCCAGTGGTGTGGATGGCGGTCAACTAGCGATGTTTGATACCAAGCCAAAGAAAAGAGACATTGAATTACTGGAAACCATGTATCGCTCACTCGCTCAAGGGAAATGGGATGGTGACCGCGACGCTTGGCCTAAACCTATAGACGACCGCATCTGGCAATTGATTGTCAGCGACAAACACAGCTGTAATAACAGTTTGCCAGGTCACAGAGGGTGCCCGTTTCAAAAGGCTCGCTCTGAGTTAGATAAAAATGACGTGATCATCGCGAATCACTCTCTCGTTATGGCTGATGCTGACTTAGGTGGTGGCGTAATCTTACCAGAGCCAGAAAATACGATTTATGTCTTTGACGAAGCTCACCACCTGCCTCACGTCGCCCGTGATCACGCTTCAGCATCCGCGAGTTTAAAAGGCGCAGCAGCGTGGCTAGAGAAGCTGAATCAGTCAATCAGTAAATTTTCATCACTGGCTGATGAGAAACGTGTCGCTCGATTCCGCAATGACTTGCAAGACTCGGTGCAAAACTTAATACCTGCGCTCACTCAACTGACTAAACAGTTCGACCCATCTCAGTTCGAAGAAGGCATCTACCGCTTTGAACATGGCGAACTGCCAACTTGGCTAGAAAACCAATCTAAAGAGCTAAAGCAGTTCAGCAAGAAAGCAAACCAAAGCGTCGCGAAAATCGCCGATCTTATCGCAGAAAGAGTCAAAGATGGCGAACTCGCGGCAAGATTGGCCGAGCCTGCGCTCGCTGAACTAGGTTTCTATATTCAACGACTAGAGAACCTCGCTCAAGTTTGGCATTTGATGGCAGAGCCAACACGAGAAAAAGGAGCACCTTTAGCGAGATGGCTAGAAACTCACCCAGATCGTGAAGGCGATTTTATTGTGAGTGTCTCCCCTCTTGAGATTGGATGGCAGCTAGACCAACAGATTTGGAGTCGTTGTATTGGTGCCGTATTAGTTTCAGCAACAATGCGAGCGTTGAACTCTTTCCACTATTTTTGCCATCAAGTAGGTATTGATGGAAAGCCAGAATCTGGGACTCAGTTTTTGGCACTCGCTTCGCCTTTTGATTATCAAAACCAAGCTGAGTTACTCATACCGGCAATGAAGTACGAACCATCGGCACCTCAGTTTACTGAATATCTTATTGAGATCTTGCCTAAGTACTTAGAAGACAAAAAGGCCAACTTGGTATTATTCTCCTCATACTGGCAGATGAACCAAGTCGCAGAAGCGCTGTCTTCAGAGTTCATAAAACGAGGCTGGGCTTTGCAAGTACAAGGCGAAAGTTCTCGTCAAGAAATTCTAAAAAAACATAAAAAGCTTGTAGAAACAAACAAAACCAGCGTTCTCTTTGGTACAGGAAGCTTTTCGGAAGGACTCGATTTGCCAGGAGAGTTACTGGAAAACTTAGTGATCACCAAAATTCCATTTGGTGTTCCTACCTCTCCAGTAGAACAAGCGCATTCAGAATACATAGAAAAGAAAGGCGGCAACCCGTTTATGCAAATCACTGTACCTGATGCGAGCAAAAAGCTGATCCAGAGCGTGGGCCGCCTACTGCGTAAAGAACGAGATTCTGGTAGAGTGACCATTCTGGATCGACGCCTCGTAACCAAACGCTACGGGCAAGCACTTATCGACTCACTGCCGCCATTTAAACGAAAAATAGAATATTAGAAGAATAAGAATTTATGGAAATGATAGAGCCGACAATGCTGTTGGTGTTGGCGCTAGTCGCTTTTGTTGCTGGATTTATTGACGCAGTCGCAGGTGGTGGAGGGATGCTAACCGTCCCTGCTTTGCTGTCTTTGGGGCTTCCTCCTCACATTGCTTTGGGGACGAACAAGTTGGCTGCTACCTTTGCATCGTCAACTGCCGCATTCACTTACTACAAAAAACGCTTGTTCAAACCTCAGTGTTGGGGGCGCGCGTTTGCAGCAACGCTTGTCGGCGCAACATTGGGCACGCTCTTTGTCGATGCCATCAGTACGGATTGGCTAGAAAAAGTCTTGCCTCTTATTATATTAGCCGCTGCGCTGTATACTGTATTCCACAAAACGCCACATTCCCCTCATCAAAGCCCAATACCAGAGCCTTGCCCAAAGCTGCATAAAAAACAGTACCTGCAAGGTTTGTCGATTGGTTTTTACGATGGATTAGCCGGTCCAGGAACAGGCGCGTTTTGGACTGTAAGTTCTATGGCGCTGTACCGTCTCAATATATTGCTCGCCTCTGGTTTAGCCAAAGCAATGAACTTCACCAGTAATTTTACCTCACTTATTACTTTCGCTATTTTAGGTCATATTAACTGGGTGCTAGGCTTAACAATGGGTGTGTGTTTAATGGCTGGGGCATTTGTTGGTGCGCATTCTGCAATTCGATTCGGCTCTAAGTTCATTCGTCCCGTTTTTGTCACGGTCGTGAGCGTATTGGCGATTAAGCTGGCTTATGACGCTTGGTTTGTAGGTTTATCATGAACATCGAACAACTTTCGCAAAGTTTAGAACACATGGCGAATCAAGCCGCGACATTGGATCGCCAACGAGGAGAGCATCACGTTCCGTTGTTTGATGAACGTTTATTTAGCTGCCGCTCTCGCTTACTTACCCCTTGCGTAAAAGAAGCGAAATCGACACTGGACGCGATTATCCGAGAGCAAAACGAAAATAAGCTCACCGCTTTGCGCGCGGAGTACCTCACCGAACGACTCGTAGCGCAAATTGGCGCAATTCAGCGAGAGATTTCTACCACCAAAATTCGTAAGAATGAAATCAAGCATAGCAGCCACTTTCGCAAACCAATTAACGTGCTTTATCAAGAGCTCGCGCAGCATCAAGAATGGGCAAGACGCTTGCGAGAAATGGTGTTAGAAAAGGAACGCGCAGTGGAAACTGCACCTAGTTTTATGCGAGCTGAAGCTCAGAAAGTATTGCTGGCGACAGAGCAACGTTTAGCTCGTTGCGAGGCAGCGCTTCTTAAACTAGAAAATCAAATTACACATAGGGAAAAGCACCAATAATGGCAGACCAACCAACCTCTCCTCTTGATGATGCACCAGAAGAGATCAAGCTGGCCGTTGATTTGATCTACTTGCTTGAAACCAACGAGATTGATCCAGAAGTTGCGATTAAAGCATTGAAGATCGTACAAACAGATTTAGAAAACAAATTGAAAGCGCAGTAAAACGCGCTTTTTTCTTTTGTTGAGATTCATTTTCACTACGCTTTCAGAATGATACCATTCTAGAAAAATACGCCCTCAAAAGGATAAATAATGAAAGTAATCAGCTTTAACATCAATGGACTACGTGCTCGACTGCACCAACTCCAAGCGCTAATCGATAAACACCAGCCTGACGTTATTGGTCTTCAAGAGATTAAAGTGCATGATGAAGCGTTCCCGATTGAAGATGTCGAAGCCATGGGTTACAAAGTGTATTTTCATGGCCAGAAGGCGCATTACGGCGTAGCGATGCTTTGTAAGCAAGAGCCAATCCGCGTACAAAAAGGTTTTCCAACGGATAACGAAGAACACCAAAAGCGCATGATCATGGCGACGTTTGAAAACGAAAATGGTGAAAAAGTAACGGTGCTTAATGGCTACTTCCCTCAAGGGGACAACATTAGCCACGAAACGAAATTCCCATACAAGCGCCAGTTCTACAAAGATCTAATGACGTATCTAAACGATCATCACAGCAACGATGAACAGTTGATTGTTATGGGTGATATCAACATCAGCCCTATCGATTCAGATATCGGTATCGGAGAACCAAACCGTAAGCGTTGGTTGAAAACGGGTAAATGCTCTTTCCAACCAGAAGAACGTGAATGGCTACAAACGTTGTTAGATTGGGGCTTTGAAGATACTTTCCGTAAGCTTTACCCAGAAGTGAACGATCGCTTCTCGTGGTTTGACTACCGATCTCGCGGCTTTGATGACAACCGAGGCCTACGAATTGATGTGATTTTGGCGACTCCTTCTCTCGCGCAAAAATGTATTGAGTCGGGTATCGATTATGAATTACGCGGTATTGAAAAGCCTTCAGACCATGCGCCAATCTGGTCGACATTCAAGTAATACATTGCAAAGCAATAACCGTGACTCAACGCTAAGATAAATCTAGTAAAAAGGGAGACTCAGTCTCCCTTTTTCATGCACGTTATTTTCTACTCAGCTAGTTCAGCGGCCAAACCGTTTGACCATCAATACTTACTGGCGTTTGAGCGAATTCGTTCAGACAGTAGCCGGTATTGCTACTTGCAAAGTAAGTGAGAGGCATCGGCGTCAGATTCAACGCAACAACTTGTTGCTTCGCTTTTTCTGAGAACGAGAATCCCCACATGTCGAGATAGTTAGTCATATCTCGCTGAGCCACGTAACTTAGGGCAATGAGCAACCAGTCATTGTTTGAGATGCTGTTCGCTTCATCTTTGGTATACATCGAGAAGCCAATGCTTGATTGTTTCGCATTCCACAGTGCCTCATCTGCTTTCAAACGATTAAACTCACGCTCAATAAGATGCAGTCGCGCCAGTAAATGCCAACCATTTTTAAGCACACCTTCGTGCTGAGTTGCCATCATCATTTGAATGTAAACGCGAGCACCCCAGCTCCAACCCGTTTGGTTTTGCTCCGCCATATAAGCATTTGGATCGCTTTGTGTTCGACTGGTTTGCAACAGTTCAAACTGACCTTTGAAATCCAAGCTTTGGCAGGTTGATTCCTTCCCCGTATTTTGGAAGAAACGAGACTTGCTGTAGTAGGAGTAGTAGTTGGTCGTCGAATGCCCTTCCCAACCAGCGAATCGGAATCGTCCTTTCTCTAAACCGTGGCCTAGCTCATGCAAATCACCGTGACCTAAAGGACTGAAGGCCCAATAAGCATCGTACGGGTTACCAGAGCAGCCATAGCCACAAGTGGCTTGGTCAGCATTCATGTGCTTAACCATATCAATATTGGCAATTTCCCAGCCTTGGTTTTGAGCGTATTGAATAATTTCAGGTACTTCGTCTATACCCGGCCCTTGGAAACCAGCCAGAACATGCGGGTAGTTATGAACATATTCTTCCGTTGCAAGCGCCATTTCCGCAGGGGTAGACCACATTTCATCGTTGACCGACTCTAACATCTTGTCACGCTTTGAGTGCACTTCAAACCCAGGGGTGATCAGCTCGGCCCAATCAAACAAATTGGCTTCTAGCTGCTGAATAAAGGTGTCGTTGTCCTTCTCACTTCTCCATACAGGATGCTGTGCCACATGGTTAAATCTCAGTTCAACCGGAATATCATTTTTGTCAAAGTGAACCTGTACTGGGCCGCCATAAGGAGAAGTCAGCGTGATGGTTTCACCCGCTTTAACTTCGTAAGCAAATGAAGTCAGCAGTTTAGGTCGAGTATAACCGTCTTTACTGAACTCATGGGTCGCTCCACTTCTTAAGCTATTGATGACAATTTTTGTGATCACATCATTGTTGTCTTTACGCGTTACCGTGAAAGTCTCACCTGGCAGCGCATACACTCCTGCCGAACGGAAGTTGCGTTTAGACTCCATATTCACCGTAGTATCAGTTCTCTTTACATCGGCCCCAAATTCACTGCGACTGAAGTTTCCCATATTTGGTTGTTTTGGGTTGATGCGACGACTGTTGTATTGAACGTAGTCCGCGAAGTACGATTTCAAAAATTCAGTCGTCCCCGTAGACTGCTTATCCATTGGAAAAGAGGCCGTTTGACGATAATGATCCGCCAATAACACCATCAGCTTTTCGTATTGATAACCATCTTGTTCAAACAACGAGATTTTTTGCTCATCAAGTAATTTCAGCCATTGGCGAATGCTGTTGGCAGCGTCGTAAAATTGACTGTCCATGTTCGCAGCTTCTGGACATGATTTATCATCACATTGGGACAAATCAACATTGAAGTTTTGAGTTTCAAAACGGGATAACAACGCTTGTTGCGTGATGACAGAATCTGGCACAAAGTTCATCAGTGATGAAGGTGCCCAATCGACCAAACCTAACTTACGCCAATAGTTGTCCCCCACGTAGTCAACATGGAATTTTGCCAAAATGTCTCGGCCAAGATCGGTCAGCCCACCGTCCCAATGCAGATATAGAACCGGAATTTTAGCTTGCTCGGCATAAGCCAGCGCATCTATTACCTGTTGGTTGGTATCTCCTGACAGCAAATGTTGTGACAGAATTAACAGGTTTGGCTTATCGGCTTTCAAGCAGCTAAGTAATTTTGAACCGTCGCACAGGTTAGCTTCATTAAATGTCAGGTCTGGTGAAATATTGTTGTTTAACCAACTGCGCGTCGCTTGCTCATCAGGAAAGTAATAAGACTGATCCATTTGCGCGATGACGACGTTTAAAGTAGCTCCACCTGACAACCAAGTAACGAGGTTTTTTAACCATTGAGTCATTGCCGCATTAGAAGAATCAGGAAAACGTTGTGCGGTTCGAAATGGGTTACTGCCTAAAACAGCATAACGCTGGCCATTAGTTTGCTCACCAGCAATACCAATCGACAACGCTTGGTCTTTGTAACCACTCGCCATCGCTTTATTGGTCATCAAGATGGTGTCGTTGAATCCATAGGTAGGAGCAAAAATCGCGGCATCATGCGTCGGATCCCAGTAAAGACCCGAAAGATTTTTTGCTATCGCAGATTTGATCGCATTCGACTGTTTCTTGTGCGCCTCAACAACTTGACGGCTTTCACGAATGAAGTCATTTGGGTCAGAAACTAACAGGGCATTGCCCGTTTCTAGCGCTTGTTGAACAGGAACTGGAGTTGGTGTGACTTGACTGTTTGATTGTGACTTGTTCTCTCCACCACCGCATCCGGTGGCAACAGCGGCAAGACCCAACGATATAATTGTTTTTTTCATATTTCACTTATTAAACAAGGGTTTTGCGGAAGTGTAATGTAAGCGAACGAGGGAACGAAATAGTCTTGTTGATAAATCAGAAAAGTATGAATGAAGGTATCAAAAATAGAATGGTACCCGTAGGTACCATTACTTAAATACATGATTTAGCTCAGAGGACGCAGGTACGCTAAGAAACGTTTTTCCGCGCGTTTAAAGCACCAAAGAATGATAAACGTAAGCGACATATAGAAAAGTCCAGCAGTCAAGAACGACTCAAATGGTGCGTAATAACGAGAGTTAACTAAGCGCGCTGCACCAGTTAAGTCCACGATGGTTACGATCCCTGCAACCGCACTGCCGTGAAGCATGAAGATCACTTCATTAGAATAAGCAGGTAGTGCTCGGCGTAACGCACTTGGCAAGATGATGCGTTTGTAAGTCATAAATTTACTCATGCCATACGCTTTTGCGGCTTCCACTTCGCCTTTCGGCAAACCGTTAATCGCACCACGAATGATCTCTGCCGTATACGCTGATGTGTTTAGTACAAACGCAACCAGAGCACAAAACCACGCGTGTTCCCATAAGGTATCTTTCACTGGGAAAAACTGATCCATGCCATAGTAAATCAGATACAACTGAACAAGCAGTGGCGTTCCTCGGAAAAAGTAAATGAATCCCCAAGAAGGAAGGCTCAAAGCGTAGTTGGTACTGTTTCTCGCAATGGCGAGTGGAACTGAGACGCACAAGCCAATCACCAATGAAATGCCCACCAGCCAAACGGTCGTCCAAAGCCCTTGAAGGTATACAGGGAAGCTTTCAATAATCAACGAAAAATCCATTACTTACCTCGCATGAATACTGAATTTGCGTTCAACGAGTTTTAACAACCCCGTCGAAATACTGGTGAAGAAAAGGAAAATCAGTGCAACAGCCATGTAGAACGTGAACGGCATTTTTGTTGTACCAGCCGCCAGAGAGCTGATTCTCACCATATCTTCAAGCCCGATGATGGAGACAAGCGCGGTGGTTTTTAACAATACCAGCCAGTTGTTACCAAATCCCGGTAATGCATGGCGAATCATCTGAGGAAGAAGGATTCTTCTGAACGACAACACTGGGCTCATGCCATAAGCTTTTGCTGCTTCCAACTCACCTTTATCGACGGCCATGATCGCACCACGGAAAGTTTCCGCCATGTAAGCTCCAAAGATAAAACCAATTGTCAGCACACCGGCAATAAACGGGCTCACATCAATGTAGTCAGGTAAGTAAGAAGTCCACTCATGATTTGGGTCACTAGATGCAAACCATTCATTGAGAGTTTCGTTGATGGAATAGAGGCTATTGTTTAAAAGTATTTGCCCACCAAAGAAAATCAACATCATCAGAACTAAGTCTGGAATGCCGCGAATAATGGTGGTGTAAAGTGTGGCAATTGCTCTTGCCCATTTGTAGGGAGCGAGCTTAGCAAGCGCGCCAAGCATTCCCAATATCACCGCAAGCAGTAGTGACAGAACTGCTACTTCGATGGTTACCAAAGCCCCTTTAAAAATGGAGGCTTCATATCCTTGTAAATCCAGCATAGGTGAGTTCCTAATCCCTAAACTCAAAAAATCGACCGTTGACTACTTCTAGGAACAAGCCAACGGCCGCTTAATTACCGCTTATTCGCCGTAAACATCGTAGTTAAAGTACTTGCCAGCAATTTCTTGGTAAATACCTTTATCACGCAGTGACAAGATTGCCGCATCAAGTTTCTTCGTTAGATCTTTATCTTGTTTACGTACAGCGATACCGAAACCTTCACCGAACCATTTCGCATCAGTCAGAGATGGGCCAACAAATTCGTACGCATCACCACCAGCCTTGTTCAATACACCTTCCTCTAGAGCAGATGCATCGCCCAAAACTGCAGCAACACGGCCGTTCGCAAGGTCTAGATACGCTTCGTCAAAAGAGCCGTAACGTACAATTTCAACTTTGTCACCGTAGTTATCAGTTAGATATTTATCGTGAGTGGTCGCGCGTTGAACTGCGATTTTTTGGCCATCTAGATTAGCAAAGTCTAGGTTTGCACCTTTCTTAGCGATGAACTTATTTGGGATCAGTGCGTATTTGCCCGTGAAATCCACTTTCTTCTTACGTTCTTCGGTAATCGACATTGCCGCGATGATCGCATCGTATTTACGAGCCAATAGAGAAGGAATAATGCCGTCCCAATCTTGCGCAACGATCTGACACTTCACTTGCATTTCTTCACACAGCGCATTGGCCATATCAACATCAAAGCCTTTTAGAGAACCATCGGTTTCTGTCCAGCTAAATGGAGGGTATGCGCCTTCAATGCCAAAGCGAACTGTTTTCCATTCTTTCGCTTGAGCAACACCAGACACTGCCGTTGCAGCAAGAGTTGCTGCCAATAACCACTTTTTCATTTCCATACTCCTGTGATTGCTATTTTATTTGGTTTTGTTCGTTGTGCTTACTTAGGAGGCAAAACTCTGCCGCCTAATGAATATTAGTAGATAGATGAGATAAACTGCTGTAATCGCTGAGAATCGGGGTTAGTAAATAGCTTAGCTGGATCTCCCTGTTCTTCCACTAAGCCTTGATGCAAGAACATCACATGATTTGAGACGTCACGAGCAAACGCCATTTCGTGCGTCACCACCAACATGGTTCGCCCTTCATCTGCCAAATCTCTCATTACCCCTAGCACTTCCCCAACAAGCTCAGGGTCAAGCGCAGAGGTAGGCTCGTCAAACAGCATAACTTCTGGATCTACGGCAAGGGCACGAGCAATCGCAGCACGCTGTTGCTGACCACCAGATAAATGACCTGGGTAATAATCTTTACGTTCGTAAAGGCCGACTTTTTTCAGTAACAACTCTGCATTTTCAATCGCTTGAGCTTTCGGCACACCAAGAACGTGAACAGGTGCTTCGATGACGTTTTCAAGAACGGTAAGATGAGACCAAAGGTTAAACCCCTGAAAAACCATAGCTAAACGCGAACGAATACGCTGAACTTGTTTTTCGTTGGCAGGTACGGATTCACCCGCGCGGTTGTTTTTCATTTGAATAAGCTCGCCGTTTACCCAAATTTCACCAGCGGTCGGTGTTTCTAGTAAGTTAATACATCTAAGAAAAGTACTCTTGCCAGAACCGGAAGAGCCAATGATGGAGATAACATCCCCTTTGTGAGCGGCAAGTGAAATGCCTTTCAGGACTTCATTCTGTCCAAATGTTTTGTGCAGGTCTTTTATATCTAGCGCTGGTACATCATTCATGCGCCCTACTCCCTGTGTTTTTGTCACTGCAATTAAGGGACTCCGCCCTCTCTATTTCGGAACAAATTAGCACCACCCCCAGAAAGTTGCAACAAATTATTAACCTAAATAAATCGAATAGATAGATACGATAGACAAATGAATATGCAATATATAGCAACATATTCTTTTATTCGTGAATATAGACCACAAAAAAGCCCCTCATGCGAGGGGCTAAATAATAAATATTTTTAACAATTATCGTGACAACTTAGTATATTTAAGGGTTCGGATGTCAGTATCATGTCTCGCTCTTTGGCTTGGTTTTACGACCAATGCAACAGTGTCTTCGTCTTCATATTGCGCCATTAAGTTTTGCACCTGTGCTTCTGACAAACTGTCGTACTCATAAGCATCCACAGACAAAGTTTCAGGGGTAGCTGAGGAAAGCCCCGTTTGAGTCAAATCTGGAATCACCAGTTGTGACCCCGCCGGTTTACCAATAATTACGTGCTCTAGCGTTTTGATTGTAGGTGAACTAACACTTTGAGTATACTTCGCGCGAACAACTAACTCGTTCGAAGAGTCCACTCCCGTGATTCGCACAACTCCATTTACTCCAGAGTTGATAATAGAGGGCTTAACATCGTAAGTCTGCAATGAGTCCGGCAATTTGACATCGAGAGAACCTAAGATTCCGCCTACAGTTTTAAATTTCCAACCTGTCGTTAACGTGCCATAAGCTTGGTAGTGATAATTATTATCAAGGCTTGATATAGGGAACGACTCTTCCGTAGCAACATCTGGCGTAAACCAAGAGTAACTGTATGAACCTTTACTTAGACTAATGTTTAGAGACTCAAGATTTGATGTTGGAGCAAATAGGTTTGTCCAATCCAAATCTGTATCAATAGTTTCCAGTACTGCTATGGAAGGCGCAGACTCAGAGCCTAATTTACTCGTAAATTCATAACCAGAAAGTTTTCCATTAAGGATACCTTTAACAAGAACTGATTCATCGCCGAGTTTTTCAACTTCCTTAGAGTTAGATGTATCGATGCTATTGCCCTCTTGGGAAGACAAAAATTGGTAACTATCAGCTTGCACGTTTAGTGTTGATGCTAAGATATAACCTTTTTGAGGAACAGGTGTAGCATCTGCTGAATAACATTTGTCAACTTGCGGTCTTTTGACTTGTATAAGTTGCGACTCAAGATACTCTTTTTGGATAGATAACGCTTTGTAGAAAGGGTCACTATCACTCGGAGAATCTATAACCGTAACATAGCTATTAGCCTCCAAAGGATACTTATCAATAGTTAGAACCCCATTAGTATCAGGGTGTTTAGTATCGATGACATTGCCCTTCGAATCATGGATATAAACTGTTACATCGCTAGCCTTTCGCGCATACGTATATGTCGTAATGTTATCTTTCTGTACTTTATCGAAAATAGTGCAAGTAGCAGATTTATCAGTTGTAGTTGTCACTTTCTGAATAAAAGTAAGAGTGACATAGTCTGACGGAGTACCACACCCCCGCCACCGCCGCCACCGCCGCCACAACCGACCATTAAACCTGAGATAATTGCCACAAGTGGCAGTACTTTAAGCTGTTTCATGTCTTCTTCCTAAACTGAGCGGCAATGATTAGCCAAAAAATCGTCGTTGCTCGGTACAAAGCAAGAATAAAGCCAGCTTTATATAAACATCGTGAATATTGATCATTTAAGGGTGACTCATGCGATGCAGGGCAATAAACTCTAATTTTATGCAACTTGTGTAATGAAATTACACACTAAATAACCATCTCATTCGCATACCAGACACTTTCTGTAGTTTTATTTCACATCTATTCTTAAAGTGATCTAAATCAATCACCCTAAATGGCTATCTTGCTAGACTCCAGCCAAAAGATGAGGAATTTTTTGTGCCTCAACACAACAAGTTATTAGCTATGCTTAGGCACGACGTCGACGTGTAACAAATCTAATAATAGCTAGCATAGGACGTGCCGCAGGATGCGGAATAACACACTTGAATGAATAATTCATAACTTTTAAATATATGAGGAATCTATGTCAGACGCAGTTAACAAAGCGCACTCTGATTCAGATATCGAGACCAAAAGCTACCGTGAGCTTCATCGTCCATCATCTGAGTTCGCGAGCCGTTCAGACTACCTAGACCACGAACTACAAATCATGAAGCCGCGTCGTTTCGGCTTAAACTTGCCAGGTCGTGACTTCCGCTTTGAGCTTGAAGACCTTGTTCCAGCACTTGCTGGTACTATCGGCATTATCGCAATGTACTCTGCGGTAATGATGTCTTGGGCTGAAGGCCTTACTGCAGCATGGGACCACGTAAACTTAGGCAAAGATTTTGCCATTGAAGTTGCGCGTGTAGAAATGCTAATCCCTGCACTACTTTTCTGTGTGCTTGCTTCTGGCTTTATCAACCCGAAAGCCAACTTGGCAGGTAACCACGGTCCAATGATCCCTCTTATTGGTACCATCGCTCTCGCTGGTGCTCACCCTCTTGCATTGGCAATTCTTATTGGTGTATTCGGTCTTCTACTTAGCTTCTTGAAAGGCGGTTCTAAACTGGTGAACCTCACCTCAGAGGGTACAGCTGGTGGCTTGCTCATTTTCTTGGGCTTGACGGGGACCATGAGCCAAATCAACTCGATCCAAGAATGGGCAGTTGGCCTACAATCTTCAACTGTTGAAGCTGGCAGCATGGGTTACGTGGGTCTGATCGTGCTTGCAGTGACTATCGCACTATACGCTTTCCTTGCAAAAGTGAACAAACGTTGGCTTGCGATTCCAGTGTGTGCTTTCACAGGCCTTATTATCGCTCTAGTGCTAGGTGCTGGTTTTGACATCAAATTCGTCACTGAAACTGGTCTACCGAATCTAAACCCTGTTTACTGGTGGGGCAGCACTGAAGAAGGTTGGATGCTCGGTCTTCCTAATATGGAACACTTCATCGCGTCACTGCCTTTTGCAATCCTAGCAGTAGCAATGTGGTCTCCTGACTTCTTAGGTCATCGTATTTTCCAAGAACTTAACTACCCTAAAAAGACTGAAAAAGTATTAATGGACGTTGATGACACAATGACTATGTGTTCTATCCGTCAGATGGTAGGTACAGCGGTAGGTGGTGGTAACATCACTTCATCTTGGGGTACTTACATGATCCCAGCAGCGATTGCAAAACGTCCAATTCCTGGCGGTGCTATCCTTCTTGGTCTTCTGGTGATGATCATCGCGATCCTTGGCTTCCCAATGGACATCGCAGTATGGCCACCAGTAATGCGTGTCGCTCTACTTGTAGGTGTATCTCTACCTCTACTTGAAGCAGGTATGCAAATGGTGAAAGACTCTAAAGACTCTCAAGCAGCGGGTATCTGTATTTTCGGTTCTGCCGTCGTTAACCCTGTACTAGCATGGGCATTAACAATGCTACTTGATAACAACGGTCTAATTGGTGACAAAGAGCGTGCAGCTCGCCTGTCATTCGTAGACAAGATTGTGATCCCAGTAGGTGTACTTGTTATCTGTTTGGTCGCTATGCTTGCAGTTGGTATGCTAGAAGGCCAGTATGGCATCAAAGCTTGGCTGTAAGGCTAATTGTTCAAAAAACGTGTGGGTAGCGCTTGTCGCTACCCCATTTTTATCGAGATTTTTGAGGATTTATTGATTTAGTTTAAGGTTTGCAAAAAAATTTTAGTTTAACCTCTAGTTGTCTCTTAAAAAGAGTGTCATTAAAGATAGTGACAATATTTATAGTTTTGTGACCCAATTTTTTAAATTTAAGACTATAAATATTGTTATTCAAAAGAGTGTACTGTTCCCCTCAGATTTTGGGGATAGCTGGCTCAACGGCGAAGCAGTACGTAATTTTTTTCTACTAAAAAGGTAGGTATGTCATGGCAGAGCAATTTGCTAAAGCTTGGGAAGGTTTTGTTGCAGGTGACTGGCAAAACGAAGTAAACGTTCGTGATTTCATTCAAAAGAACTACACTCCGTACGAAGGCGACGAATCTTTCCTAGTTTCTGAAGGTACTGAAGCAACTAACAAGCTTTGGGCTAAGGTAATGGAAGGTATCAAGCAAGAGAACTCAACTCACGCTCCTGTTGATTTCGATACTTCTATCATCTCTACCATCACTGCTCACGATGCAGGCTACATCGAGAAAGATCTTGAGACTATCGTTGGTCTTCAAACTGACGCTCCTCTAAAACGCGCTATCATCCCTAACGGTGGTATCCGCATGGTTGAAGGTTCGTGCAAAGCATACGACCGCGAACTAGACCCACAAGTTAAAAAAATCTTTACAGAATACCGTAAAACTCACAACGCTGGTGTTTTCGACATCTACACTCCAGAAATCCTAGCTTGTCGTAAATCTGGTGTTCTAACTGGTCTTCCAGATGCTTACGGTCGTGGCCGTATCATCGGTGACTACCGCCGTGTTGCTCTATACGGTATCGACTTCCTAATGAAGGACAAACTGGCTCAATTCAAATCTCTACAAGAGCGTTTTGAGAACGGTGAAGATCTTCAAATGACTATGCAGCTTCGCGAAGAGATCGCTGAGCAACACCGTGCACTTGGCCAAATGAAAGTTATGGCCGCGAAATACGGTTGTGACATCTCTCGCCCTGCTGAAACTGCACAAGAAGCTATCCAATGGACTTACTTCGGCTACCTAGCGGCTGTTAAGTCTCAAAACGGTGCTGCAATGTCTCTAGGTCGTACTTCTACGTTCTTAGACGTGTTCATCGAGCGTGATATCGCTGCTGGTAAGCTTACTGAAGAACAAGCTCAGGAAATGATCGACCACTTCGTAATGAAACTACGTATGGTTCGTTTCCTACGTACTCCTGAGTACGATGACCTATTCTCTGGCGACCCAATCTGGGCAACTGAGTCTATGGGTGGTATGGGTCTTGACGGTCGTACGCTAGTTACTCGTACTAACTTCCGTTTCCTAAACTCACTATACACAATGGGTCCTTCTCCAGAGCCAAACATCACTGTACTTTGGTCTGAGCAACTACCTGAAGGCTTCAAGAAGTTCTGTGCGAAAGTATCTATCGATACTTCTTCAATCCAGTACGAAAACGACGACCTAATGCGTCCAGACATGAACTCTGACGACTACGCAATCGCATGTTGTGTATCTCCAATGGTTGTTGGTAAGCAAATGCAGTTCTTCGGCGCTCGTGCTAACCTTGCGAAAACTATGCTTTACACCATCAACGGTGGTGTGGATGAGAAGCTAAAAATCCAAGTTGGTCCGAAAATGCCTAAGATCGAAGGCGACGTACTAAGCTATGACGAGTTGTGGGAAAAAATGGACCACTTCATGGATTGGCTAGCGAAGCAGTACGTGACTGCACTAAACGCAATCCACTTCATGCACGACAAGTACAGCTACGAAGCTGCACTAATGGCTCTGCACGACCGTGACGTTAAACGTACTATGGCTTGTGGTATTGCTGGTCTATCTGTTGCTGCTGACTCTCTGTCTGCAATTAAATACGCAACTGTTAAACCTATCCGTGATGAAGACGGTCTAGCAATCGACTTCGAAATCGAAGGCGATTACCCTAAATTTGGTAACAACGACCCACGCGTTGATGACATCGCATGTGAACTTGTTTCTGTATTTATGGGCAAAATCCGTAAGCTTAAGACTTACCGTGATGCAATCCCTACTCAGTCAATTCTTACTATCACTTCAAACGTGGTATACGGTAAGAAAACTGGTAACACACCTGACGGTCGTCGTGCTGGTGCTCCATTTGCTCCAGGTGCAAACCCAATGCACGGTCGCGATGAGAAAGGTGCTGTAGCATCACTAACTTCAGTTGCTAAACTGCCGTTTGCTGACGCACAAGATGGTATCTCTTACACATTCTCTATCGTACCTAACGCACTAGGTAAAGATGAGGGTTCACAACGCGCTAACCTTGCTGGTCTGATGGATGGTTACTTCCACCACGAAGCTGGTATCGAAGGTGGTCAACACCTAAACGTGAACGTTCTTAACCGCGAAACTCTAGAAGACGCAGTTAAGCACCCAGAGAAATACCCTCAGCTAACAATTCGTGTATCTGGTTACGCTGTTCGCTTCAACTCTCTAACTGCAGAGCAACAAGCTGACGTAATCGCACGTACATTCACTGAGTCTCTATAAGACTATAGCGAAATAACGTTTTAGTGATACAACAAAGGCTGATGCTGCAAAGCATCGTGCCTTTTTTTGTTTCTTGAACTAAAGTTGTGACATTGCGGAAGATTTTGATTGAATTCTTACGTATGATGCAAAAAAAGTTAGTAAATGCAGTATATGAAACTCAGTAAATTAATTTTCCTTACCCTTTTATCGCCAGTTGCTCTGGCATCCACCAAATCCACAGTATCCTTTACCCTTGATAACGATGGCATTTTTGGTGTCGACCAAGATTACACCAACGGTATATTCTTCTCTTACGCAACCGAGAAACTAAAAAAAGAAAGCGAATGGAAATGGTTCAGCTTAGAAAATGCAGATCAATCCAATGTCGATAAGATCGAGGTAGTACTTGGCCACAAGATGTGGACTCCAAGTGATATTGAAGCAGACTACCCTCTTGCCAATGACCGTCCATACGCTGGTTACCTACACACTGAAATCAACTACCTATCTCTAACCGCCGATCAAGCCGTTCGCTATAACTTCACCATTGGTGCCACAGGTGAAAGTTCTCTATCAGAAAAAGCGCAGGAAATTGTTCACGGCATCACTGGTTCAACCGATCCTCAAGGCTGGGATTACCAAATTGACGATGAAATTGCCTTTAGCGTTGGTTACCGAGCTTTCAATAAACTCATGCGCAGTGAGGGCCAGAAGACGCAATGGGAAATCACTAATGTGAATGACATTAACGCAGGTAACTTCCGCAGCGATGTATCACAAGGTGTCATGTTCCGCTGGGGCACGAATCTAGCCAATAGTATTGGCGCAGCAAACATCAGTGTAGAAAGCCCTTTCTCTGCCAGTATGCTTGCGAAAAATACCTCCAGTTGGTTTGTCTTTACAGGATTTGAAGGTCGATACCGTTTCAACGATATCACCATTGAAGGCGATCGTTCAGGTATTCCAGGCTCATCAGAACCTTATGATGTGACTCTAGAAAACTGGCAAGCGAGTGCCGTTGCAGGTGCAACTTGGTACAACCAAAATTACGGCGCAAGCCTAACCTTTACGGTGAAAACACCTGATTACGAAGAATCACAAACTGACGTTTATGGTACTGGTTCTTTCTCAGTCTTTGCTTTCTTTTAACTAGTATTTATCTCTCCGGCCAATGAACGCGTCATTGGCCGTTTTCTTTGGTCACATTACGCTGCCTTAGCCACCCACAAGGCTGTTTTAACCCTGCTTTTTGTAATAAAATAACAGCAAGAATTTATTAGTAATGAGAGCAAAAGATGTCAACAACTGGTCGTATTCACTCATTTGAATCATGCGGTACCGTAGACGGACCTGGTATTCGTTTTATCGTCTTCTTGCAAGGTTGTTTAATGCGCTGTAAGTATTGCCATAACCGCGATACTTGGGACACGCATGATGGTAAAGAAGTTACTGTTGAAGAAATCATTGCCGAAGCGAAAAGCTACCGTCATTTCATGAATGCATCAGGTGGTGGTATCACTTGTTCTGGTGGCGAAGCCATGCTTCAACCAGAATTTGTTCGCGACTTTTTCCGTGCGGCTCACGCAGAAGGCATCCACACATGTCTAGATACCAATGGCTACATTCGTAAACACACAGAAGTGATCGACGAAGTATTGGACGCGACTGATTTAGTGATGCTAGATATCAAACATATGAAAGATGAAATTCACCAAGACTTTATCGGTGTGTCGAATCGACGTACGTTAGACTTTGCTCGTTACTTGCACAAAATTGGTCAAAAAACATGGATCCGCTACGTAGTTGTGCCGGGTTACACCGATGATCCAGAGGCGGCGCACATGCTGGGTGAATTCATTAAAGATATGGACAACATCGAGAAAGTTGAACTGCTCCCATATCACAAACTCGGTGCACATAAATGGGAAGCTCTTGGTTTAGAGTACCCTCTTGAAGGCGTGAATCCTCCTTCAAAAGAGACAATGGATGAAATTCAATCCATCTTGTCTCAGTACCACTCTAACGTGAAATACTAAGCAAATAAGAAACTTAACGTTCTAGAAATGCCAGCATTTAGCTGGCATTTTTGTATGTAACACTGGCAAATTCCTTATATAAATCACCAAGGCGTGTAAAATAGCGCCCCAACAAAAGGATTAACGTAAAAGTAACAAACGCATTGTAGGAAAAGAGTTCATGGACTGGTTTAACGTAGGCTCACTCATCATCGTCACTTGGGTTGTCGTTGCTTTTTGCATACCCGATTGGAGAAAAGTAGTTTGGCCTAAACTTGAACAAGAGAAAGCATTTCAACATATCGTGTTTGCCTCTTTCTTCCTCATTACGGTTCTTTGGTCTGCTCAAGCAGGAGTAAAAGAAGGGTTACAAATACACTTTCTCGCGTTAACGACACTAACCATGATGTACGGTTGGCGAATGGCTTTTTTGTTCAGCATTCCTGCGATGATCGCCTACCACTGGATACACGATATTTCGTTTATCTTGCTCCCGAGCTCTCTTGTGCTATCGGCACTCATACCAATATTAATCAGCTACTTAGTCTTTTTGCTTAGTTACCATTATTTACCCCGCAACATCTTTGTGTTTATTTTTGTCGCTGGCTTTTTTAATGGCGCACTCACAGGCAGTTTACACTTAGTATTTAACTCGTTTTATCACTTGTTGGTTGGCCACTACGATTGGGAAACCATTCAACACAACTACTTTATTTTTGTCCCATTGCTTGCGTTCCCCGAAGGGTTAATTAACGGGATGTCACTGGCAGTATTAACCGTCTTCAAGCCAGAGTGGTTAAGAGTGTTTTCGGACCGAGATTACATATACAACCACTATCACAAAAAGTAGATATTCTTCTTATATCGTGTATCTCGCCGTGGCTGAATTCGACAATTCTTGCCATTTTTTCATATTAAATATGTGTTGAGATCATGTTTCACCCTTGTCTGAAGCGTTAACCTAAGCACATTAAAAATGTATTAGATTATTTAGTGAGGTCATCATGGAAATGTCAAACGCTCAACGTTTGATCCTATCAAACCAATACAACCTAATGTCTCAGCTTGATCCGAATAATGCGGCTAAATACAAACGCCTACAGACGATCGTTGAACGCGGCTATGAGCTACAAATGCGCGAACTGAACAAAGATTTCGGTTGCCTTTCAGAAGCAGAATGCCGTGAAATCATCGACATTATGGAGATGTATCACGCGATGCAAGAATCTAACAATATGTTAGATGCGGAAGAGCGTAGCAAAGTAGACCAACGTCGCTTACAGTTCTTAGGTTTCGATATCGCAACAGAAGCGCAGCAAGTGCATTACGTCCGCTTCCTTGTTGATTCTGAAGGTCTTTACCCACAATTCGACAAGGCAGATCACCACTTTAATAGCCAAATGCCAATGCTAGATAAATACCGTCGCATGCTGCAAACTTGGCGTAACTGCCCTCGTCAATATCACTTGTGTGAAAACGAGCTTGCACAAATTTTTAGTGCGTAAGATAGCAAGTCTTTGATTAGGAGAGCATTCGCTCTCCTTTTTTTATTTTCCTATCACAACTTCCATTCTTCACTACCGTATCCTTCTGCTTATCTTGTGCAATGTGGAATAACGAATCACTGAAATTCTGTATTTTTCACCAAATATTTGATTTATCTCCGCCCTATTCGCGACATAAATTCATCCTCATCTAAAGAGTGATTCAAATGTCACTTTTACAATAAATTCATAATTGTTAAGCAAAATTGCAAATCCCCGACTAGGCTTAAGTAGAGAAAGGCTGTGACTGAAAAGTACACATCCACTGCTCACCGTTGTGATGAAAAAACTGTCCATAAAGCAAAGTCTTTGGTGTTACTGGTCATACATTTCGTACAAACCAAATGAGATAACAGGACGTCGACATTCAGGCAACTAAGAGCACAGCAAAACGTGGAACAGCCTGCACCAACGTTCGTCGGTAGACTGACTATTAAAGGGGAAAGCGACATGAGTATTTTCGACCACTATCAATCCAGATATGAAGCTGCAAAAGATGAAGAGATGTCGTTACAGGAGTTTCTAGCCCTGTGTAAGGATGACAAAAGTGCTTATGCTAATGCAGCAGAACGCCTACTGATGGCAATCGGTGAGCCAGAGATAATAGATACAGCTAAAGACCCACGTTTGAGCCGCATCTTCTCCAACCGCGTTATCTCTCGCTATGAAACATTCAAAGACTTTTATGGTATGGAAGATGCGATTGAACAAATTGTCTCTTACCTCAAACATGCGGCACAAGGATTAGAAGAACGCAAACAGATCCTCTATCTATTGGGCCCTGTTGGCGGCGGTAAGTCCTCACTTGCTGAAAAACTAAAATCGCTTATGGAAGCGATGCCTATTTACGTATTGAGCGCTAATGGCGAACGCAGCCCAGTGAACGACCACCCATTCTGTTTATTCAAAGCGACCGAAGATGGCGAGATTCTGAAAACGGACTACGGTATTGAGCAGCGCTACCTTCGCTCAATCATGTCGCCTTGGGCAGCAAAACGCCTTCACGAATTTGGCGGCGACATCACCAAGTTTAAAGTGATGAAAGTTCGTCCATCTATCCTTGACCAAATCGGTATTGCGAAAACCGAACCTGGTGATGAGAACAACCAAGATATTTCATCACTCGTCGGTAAAGTGGATATCCGTAAACTCGAACACTACTCTCAAGACGACCCAGATGCGTACAGCTACTCTGGCGCGCTGTGTAAAGCAAACCAAGGCTTGATGGAATTCGTCGAGATGTTCAAAGCGCCAATTAAAGTATTGCACCCATTACTAACCGCAACACAGGAAGGCAACTTTAACGGGACGGAAGGCCTTTCTGCAATTCCGTTTGACGGCATGATTTTGGCTCACTCTAACGAATCTGAGTGGCAAACCTTCCGCAACAACAAAAACAACGAAGCCTTCCTAGACCGTGTATACATCGTTAAAGTACCGTACTGTTTACGCGTATCGGAAGAAGTTAAAATCTATCAAAAACTGCTTGAAAACAGTGAATTGTCTCAAGCTCCTTGCTCACCAAGCACATTAGAAACATTGGCGCAGTTCAGCATTCTTTCTCGTCTGAAAGAGCCTGAAAACTCGTCTATCTTCTCGAAAATGCGCGTGTACGACGGCGAGACGCTAAAAGACACCGATCCTAAAGCGAAAAGCTACCAAGAATATCGAGATTACGCAGGCGTCGATGAAGGTATGAACGGCCTATCTACACGTTTTGCGTTTAAGATTTTGTCTCGCGTGTTCAACTTTGACCAAACCGAAGTGGCAGCAAACCCAGTTCACCTGTTCTATGTGATTGAACAACAAGTAGAGCGCGAACAATTCCCTTCAGAAACCGCAGAAAAATATCTTGAGTTTTTGAAAGGGTACCTCGTTCCTCGTTACGTTGAGTTTATCGGTAAAGAAATTCAAACCGCGTACCTAGAATCTTACTCTGAATACGGCCAAAACATCTTCGACCGTTATGTTACCTACGCAGACTTCTGGATTCAGGACCAAGAATACCGCGATCCAGAAACGGGACAGCTATTTGACCGCGCATCTCTCAATGCGGAACTAGAGAAAATTGAGAAAACCGCTGGTATCTCCAACCCGAAAGATTTCCGAAATGAAATCGTCAACTTTGTGCTTCGTGCGAAAGCCAATAACAATGGTCAAAACCCAGTTTGGACCAGCTACGAAAAACTGCGCACGGTAATCGAGAAGAAAATGTTCTCCAATACCGAAGAGCTTCTTCCGGTTATCTCGTTTAATGCGAAAACCTCTTCTGAAGATCAGAAGAAACACGACGACTTTGTCGCTCGCATGATGGAAAAAGGCTATACCGAGAAACAGGTTCGTCTACTTTCTGAGTGGTACCTACGAGTACGTAAGTCATCCTAACCCAGTATTGAGTTAGGTCGCTTGTGAAACATGAAGAGGGCTATTTCATGGCGCAATTTATAGACCGCAGGCTCAATGGCAAGAACAAGAGCGCTGTTAACAGACAGCGCTTCTTGAAGCGCCATAAAGAGCAGATCAAAGAGTCGGTAGCTGACGCAGTGAATCGACGCTCGATCACGAATACAGAAACGGGCGAAGACGTCTCAATACCGCACAAAGACATTAACGAGCCGATTTTCCATCAAGGGAAAGGTGGCGTGCGTGAACGCGTGCATCCTGGTAACGATCAGTTTATTACGGGTGATAAAATCGAGCGTCCAAAAGGTGGAGGTCAAGGCAGTGGCTCTGGTGAAGGTAATGCGAGTCCAGATGGCGAAGGCCAAGATGAATTTGTGTTCCAAATTTCAAAAGATGAATATCTGGATATCCTTTTTGAAGACTTAGAGCTACCGAATCTAGAAAAAAATCAAATCGCTAAAATTACGGAATGGAAAACTCACCGAGCAGGTTTCCAAACTGCGGGGATCCCTTCCAATATTTCCGTTATTCGTTCATTGCAGCAATCGTTAGCTCGTCGAACCGCCATGACTGCTGGCAAAAAGCGACTTCTTAAAGAGCTCGAAGACGAGTTGACTCGCATCAAAAATATTGAGCCAGCACAACAACTTGAAGAAAATCGTCTGAAAAAAGAAATCGAAGAACTGCGCAAGAAAATTGAAAATGTGCCGTTCATCGATACTTTCGATTTACGTTTTAAAAACTACGAAAAACGACCAGTCCCTTCTAGCCAAGCCGTGATGTTTTGTTTGATGGACGTGTCTGGTTCTATGGATCAAGCGACCAAAGACATCGCAAAACGCTTCTATGTGCTGTTGTATCTGTTCTTGACTCGCACCTATGAAAACGTAGACGTTGTGTTTATTCGCCACCACACGCAAGCCAAAGAAGTCGATGAACACGAATTTTTCTACTCGCAAGAAACCGGTGGCACCATCGTATCTAGCGCTTTGAAATTAATGGATGAAATCGTCAAAGAGCGTTACCCGGTTGGTCAGTGGAACATCTACGCAGCCCAAGCGTCCGATGGGGATAACTGGGCGGATGACTCACCACGATGCCGAGATTTACTCGTGAATAAGTTGCTGCCAAATTGTCAGTACTATTCTTATATAGAAATCACGCGTCGCTCACATCAAACCTTATGGCATGAGTATGAGAAGCTCACCGATGAGTTTCCAAACTTCGCTATGAAGAATATTCGCTCTGTGGAGGATATCTTCCCAGTCTTCCGAGAACTATTCCAAAAAGAAACGGCGTAAGGAGGCTAGCGATGACTACCGCAACAAAAAACCTCTCTGGAGAGGCGCCTAAAAAGCGCAACAGCAAGTTGCTACCTGACGGACCGGATTGGACATTCGAACTGCTTGAACGCTATCACAAGGAAATAAAACGTGTCGCGGAGCACTATCGTTTGGACACCTATCCAAATCAGATCGAAGTGATCACGTCTGAGCAGATGATGGATGCGTACTCAAGTATCGGTATGCCTATCAACTACAACCATTGGTCATTTGGTAAAAAGTTCATTCAAACAGAACAGAACTACAAACATGGTCAGATGGGCCTTGCGTACGAGATTGTGATTAACTCCGACCCTTGTATTGCGTATTTGATGGAAGAGAACACAGTCACCATGCAAGCACTTGTCATCGCGCACGCGTGCTACGGCCACAACTCTTTCTTCAAGGGGAATTATCTGTTCCAAACGTGGACGGACGCCAGTTCTATCATCGACTACTTACTCTTTGCTAAAAAGTACCTTGCCGAATGTGAGGAGCGCTACGGCGTTCAAGAGGTTGAAAAGCTTCTCGACTCCTGCCATGCGTTAATGAACTTTGGTGTCGACCGCTACAAACGACCAGAGAAAATCTCGATTACCGAAGAGAAGGCCCGCCAAGAGGAGCGCGAGGCTTATCTGCAATCTCAAGTCAATGAACTGTGGCGAACCGTACCAAGAGCCAAAACTAAAGAAGAAGACATTAAAGAGCGCTTCCCTAGTGAACCTCAAGAAAACCTACTCTACTTCTTTGAGAAACATGCGCCGCTCTTGGAACCATGGCAACGCGAGGTTGTTCGAATCGTCCGAAAAATCAGCCAGTACTTTTATCCACAAAAGCAAACTCAGGTTATGAATGAAGGATGGGCAACGTTCTGGCACTACACGATTCTAAACCACTTGTATGATGAAGGAATTGTGTCCGAAAAGTTCATTCTTGAATTTTTGCATAGCCACACAAGTGTGGTTGCTCAACCACCCTACAACAGTCCTTACTTTAGCGGTATAAACCCTTATGCTCTCGGCTTTGCGATGTTCCGCGATATAAAGCGTATTTGTGAAGAGCCAACTGACGAGGATAAAGAGTGGTTCCCGGATCTAGCAGGAACAGATTGGTTAGATGCCTTGCATTTTGCTATGCATAATTTCAAAGATGAAAGCTTTATCAGCCAATATTTGTCTCCGAAATTGATGCGTGATTTCAAACTGTTCGCCATCAACGATGATGACAGGAAGAACTTTATTGAAGTCTCCGCCATACATGATGAAATGGGCTACAAGCGCATTCGAGAAACTCTGGCAGCGCAGTACAACCTATCAAACTTAGAGCCTAACATTCAGGTGTTTAACGTGGATGTTCGTGGTGACCGTTCACTCACGTTGCAGTACGTTCCTCATAACCGCATTCCACTCGATGAAAGTTATGATGAGGTATTGAAACACGTCTATCGCCTATGGGGCTTTGACGTAATCTTAGAAGAAGTTAAAGACACGGGACACAGAGAAACATTAGCCACTTGTCCAAAGCGCAATCAGTACGATTCAAACATTTAGCAAAAAATAGACTCATCCCCTTAAAGCCAAAGGCTCCATGAAAGGAGCCTTTTTATTAACTGCAAGAAGTAGAATCGTTACGCTTTTTTCGCCACAATAGCTCTAACGGCTTCAAGATCTTCTGGCGTATCAACGCCTGCTGCTGGCGCTTCTTTAGCGACTGCAACGTGGATTTTCTCGCCGTACCAAAGCACTCGTAATTGCTCTAGGCATTCAATTTGCTCTAGGGCACTTGGCGCCCAGTTTACGTAAGTATTAATGAAACCTGCGCGGTATGCATAGATACCGATGTGACGCATCAATGGATTCACGATAGCTTTGTCTTGCTTAGCGAAGTTATCACGATCCCAAGGAATTGTTGCTCGGCTAAAGTACATGGCATAACCACGCTCATCAGCAACGACTTTTACGGCATTTGGGTTGAAGACTTCATCTTCAGATTCGATTTCAACCGCCAACGTAGCCATAGGTGCATCACTAGCGGCTAAGTTATCTGCAACTTGGCGGATGATAACTGGTGGTACCAAAGGCTCATCACCTTGAACGTTCACAATAATGTGGTCAGCAGGAATGGCCATTTTCTCTACCACTTCCGCTAAACGCTCTGTACCAGATTCGTGGTTTGGCGAAGTCATACAAACTTTGCCACCGAATTGCTCAACCGCCGCAGAAACTCGCTCATCGTCAGTAGCAATGATCACGTCATCAGCGCCAGCTTGCATTGCTTGTTCGTAAACCCATTGCACCATTGGTTTACCACCGATATCAGCCAGTGGTTTACCTGGTAAACGGCTCGAAGAGTAACGAGCCGGTATCACAACCGTAAAAGACATTAACGTCCCTCATCCATACTCATGGTGCGAGCTTCTGGCTCAAGCAGAACAGGAATACCCTCTTTGATAGGGTAAGCAAGGCGATCCAATTTGCAGATCAACTCTTGATTATCTTTATCGTAAGTCAGCTTACCTTTACACACTGGGCAAGCCACAATCTCAAGCAGACGGTGATCCATAAGTCGCTTTAACCTCTTTTATTCGATTTAAAATTCGCTCTGCATCTTTAGGCTCAAATTGAGCAGATACAGGAAGATACCACCAATTGTCTTGTGCGTAGTCGCTACATTTGACAGCATCTTTCTCTGTCATAATCACATTCGCCCCTTGTAGAGCCAATGCTTCAAGTTCTTTTTGGTCAAAGTCTTGATGGTCAGCAAAACCTTTCGTGACTTTAACATCCGCATTCATTGATTCTAGTGTATTAAAAAACCGAGGTGGATGCCCGATACCGGCAAATGCCACCAATGCCTTTAACTCACTTACATCAACTTGCTGCTTGGTCTTTAGGTTGATCGCTTTTGATGGTGCTAGAGACATTGAGATCTCACCCTGATGGGCCAAACCGCCATTGGTGATGATAAAGTCGACTTCCTGAAGTCGCTCAACACCTTCGCGCAATGGACCAAGCGGAATCAAACACTCATTACCAAAACGACGATTTCCATCAACAATCACAAGTTCAACATCACGCTCTAGAGCATAATGCTGCAAACCATCATCGGTAATGATGATATCCACGTCTAACTCTACTAGCGCTTTCACGGCGTTTGCACGTACAGGATCGACTGCGACAGGTGCTCCGGTGCGCCGGTGGATGAGTTTAGGTTCATCACCACAATGTTGAGTAGGAGTATCATCATTTAACACCAGCGGATACTGCGGAGCCTTCGCACCGTATCCTCGAGACACCACTCCCGGTTTATACCCCAGATGTTGTAATTGCTCGACCAACCAAACCACAACAGGCGTCTTACCATTGCCACCAGCGGTGATATTACCGACCACTACTACGGGCACGGGTGCTTGATACGCTTGCTTGCGACCAGTTTGGAACTGTTGACGCTTCGCTCTACTGATTGCACCAAACAACACACTGAGTGGCCATAATAATGGCCACAACAGATATTTTAGTGGATGATTTTCAAACCAGATTTTTTCAACCACAGTAACTATTCGCCAAACTGGATGCGATGAAGTTGAGCGTAAGCGCCATTCTTAGCAATCAAGTCTGCGTGATTACCTCGTTCAATAATGGCACCGTCGTCTACGACTAGAATCTCATCGGCTTTTTCGATCGTTGACAAGCGGTGAGCAATCACCAACACGGTTTTATCTTTCTGCAGCTCATCTAATGCAGCTTGGATGGCACGCTCAGATTCCGTATCCAGTGCAGAGGTTGCTTCGTCAAGAATCAGTACAGGCGCATCACGCAGCAACGCACGAGCGATAGCTACACGTTGGCGCTGACCACCAGATAAGCTCGCACCGTTTTCACCGATCATGGTATCTAAACCATTTTCCATCTTATTGATGAATTCCATTGCGTGAGCCAGCTTCGCTGCATGCTCAATATCGCTGCGCTGGTACTTATCTTCCGTCGCGTAAGCAATGTTGTTTGCTATGGTGTCATTGAAAAGATGTACGTTTTGCGAAACCAAAGCAAACTGCTCACGCAAGTTCTTCAATTCATAGTCACGAATATCACGGCCATCTAATGTAATCGAGCCACTGTCCACGTCATAAAAACGGTTAAACAAGTTCGCAATGGTACTTTTACCTGAACCTGAACGCCCCACTAGAGCGACCGTTTTACCTCGAGGAATATCAAAACTGACATGCTCTAGAGCCGGCTTTTCTGAACCTACATACGTGAAGCTGACGTCTTTCACAGATACATCACCCTTCGCGCGCTCAACCGTGTATTTACCTTCGTTTTTCTCTGGTTCTAAATCGATCAGAGCAAACAAAGTTTGGCTTGCTGCCATACCACGTTGGAACTGAGAAGTTACGTTTGTCAGTGCTTTAAGTGGGCGCATCAAACCAAACATCGCAGAAAAGACCACGGTAAAAGTACCCGGAGTCAGCTGCTCTTTGATTGAATCAATGCTTGCCAGATAAAGAACAGCTACAATCGCAAATGATGCAATCATTTGAATGATAGGGTTTGCCGCAGCCTGAGCCGTTACCAACTTCATGCTTTGTTGACGCATTTGGTTGCTGACTTTATCAAAACGTTGACGTTCAATGTCTTGACCACCGTAGCTCAATACGACTTTGTGCCCTTTTAACATTTGCTCAGCCGATGCGGTCACATTACCCATCATCGTTTGCATGTTCTTAGAGATTTTTCTGAATCGCTTAGAAACGACACCAATACCCCAAGCAACCACAGGCGCTACAGCAAACAGCACTAATGACAACTGCCAGCTGTTGTAAAACATCAGAACAAGCAAACCAATAATGCTTGCGCCTTCACGTACGATGCTCACTAACGCTTGGCTCGTCGCCGCAGAGACTTGCTCTGAATCGTAAGTGATTCGAGAAAGCAAGTTACCCGTTTTTTCTTTGTCAAAGTACGATACAGGCATGTGCATAAAGTGATTAAACACCATGCGTCGTACTAGCATCACCACATTGCCAGAGACCCAACTCAAACAATACGTGGAGACAAAACCACTCGTGCCACGAATGAACATCATGACAAATATAATTAAAGGAAGTGTACGTAGAAAATCAGAATCCGCATTACCAAAACCTTCATCGAGAAGCGGTTTTAGTAGGGAAATCATATAAGTATCAGAGATAGCATTAATCACTAATGCAATGACGGCAACGATAAGGCCAGACTTGTAAAGGCGGATAAATTGCCAAAGACGTTTAAACGTCTGCCAAGTCGTTTCATCAGTATTTATCGACATAGAAGTGCTTTATTTTCTTACAGTAAGACTCTTATTCTACTCGGTTACGCAGCATCTGCCTATACCAAGGCTCAATTGTCTCACGACGTTTACTTTCAAAACGCCAGTTATTGCCATCAAGTAAGATTGTTATTTGGCCATCACTTCCAGTGTCTAACCAACTAACACCATTGTCGGTATAGGCTTGAACGACTTCAGGTGCGGGCATTCCCCACTGGTTTAGTTTTGCCGTTGAAGCAATAGCCAAGCTAGGCTCAACAGCATTGATAAACTTAAGGTTAGAAGAGCTTTTGCTTCCATGATGCGGCACTAGCATTACATCACTGCGCAGCTTTTCTGGCTCTCGAAGCAGTATCCATTCGCTGATGGCTTCGATATCACCAGTGAACAACATTTTAAAACCTGAACTAGGGTCTTCCAGACTGATGACACAAGAGTGGGGGTTGTATGCACGTACAACAGGTTTAGGAGGCCAAAGTACCTCCATGTTCAACCCTTGCCACTTCCATTTCTCAGCAGCAATACAAGGCTGATAATGTAAAAAGCTCTGGCTGCTTAGTTTGTGTTTAGGTGAAAAGTACTGCTCTATCACTTTTCGGCCGCCAGCATGGTCATTATCGGCATGACTTAAAATCATCGTATCGACACTTGAGTAACCTCTGCGGTGCAGTACTGGCGTAATCACTTGCTCAGCTATACTGCCGTTTTGCCAAGCCTTGCCCGTATCATAGAGTAAAACTCTCCCCTCTTTTTCAACCAGTACCGCCAACCCATGCCCGACATCAAGTACATCAATCCGCCAAGTTTGGTTATATTGCTTAGGAAACAACCCGGTCATCACAACAATTACACAGACAAACATCCAAACGTAACGAGGCATAACATGTCTTAAAACGAGCACGACACTCACTACAGCAATAACAAATGTCCACTCGGCACTAATGGGTTGCCAAGTTCCTATGGCATATCGAACCGACCAACTTAGTGGCACAAGGAATACGTCAAGCAAATACCATAGAACCGTCGCCAACATAGGAAAGAGCAATGACGCGATTAAAGCAGCAAACATGATTGGAACGACAACAAAGCCAAACCAAGGAATGAAAACCAAATTGTAGACTAAAGAAGACCAGCTAAATCCAGAGAAAAAATAGCCACTGATCGGGACAATCAATAAGCTCAGTATCAGTTGAGTCAACAGAAGTATCCGCAACTTTCCCAAACGACCTTCCTTCGAGTCTTGCACTGTGTTAACCGCAAACAAAACGGCACCAACGGATAAATAAGACAGCCAAAAACTCAAACTAAAAGAAGCAAAAGGTTGGAAGAAAAGTTGCAACGCCACAGCCAATAACAGTACGCGCCATGGACTCCAATGAACAAGCCAATACTTCAAAGCAATATAGATGATACAAACAGAAACGGCTCGGGTCGTCGGCAAAGAAAAATCAGCAAGCCAAGCGTAAACAATGGCAAACGCCAACCCACTCACTGATGGCAGAAACCAATATCGCGGCATAGCAAGCCGAATAAGCCCACCAAGGGCGAGCCCAAACGTCAATGCCATCCCAATGTGTAGACCAGAAATTGATACAAGATGCAGTAGTCCGCTGTCACGCAGAGACTGCCAATCCTCTTTGGTAAGCCCAGTGCGATCAGCAAAAGCCAGTGCTTTGATTAGAGCAAAATGCTCAAGGCGAGAAATATCACGCTCAACAGTTTGAATAATAGCTTCGCGCCAAGACGAAGAAGTACGAATGACCCAGTATGAATCTTTAGTTACGACCGCTCTTGCAACAACACCACTTCCCATTGACTGCTTTTCTGCGTCGAACCCCGCTTCATTTCTGAGGCCGATAATGGGCTTAATCAAAACGTTAGTCGTAAACTCACTGTTAACAGCTAGTGGGAATGGCGTTATAAGGCGGACTTTAGGTTTAAGAAAAGGTAACAGAGTGTGAGTATTCACTTGTTTTATCGCTACGACACCTTCATATCCGTGACTTATTTGCGTAAAAGAGCTGTCAACTCTACCAATTATGGTACTATTCTCACCTGCTTGAAAAAGGGCTTGTCTCTGATACTCCATAATATTGCCGTGGACGATGACAACCATAAAGCCCACAATTACGCCTATGCTAATTAAGCCTCGACGTAATTTAATTATTGAGCCAGTGGTAATTATTCCCAGCAGCAACCAACGCCAATCCGGCATCGTCGGCCACCATGCAGACGAAATTACGCTCGCGACAAATAACGCCAAGGTCCAACTTTTTTCTAAGAGAGTCATGTCGTCCTATGCCTAGAAAGCTGATAAAACGCTTCATGCCTGATCACGAAGTGATCAAACGCCAAAAAGCATTGAAGGTCTTCGGCAATGTGTTATACAACCCGAACCTTTGGTGCTTAAACCGTCGCTCTGCGTCAGGTGCTTTTGCCGTTGGCCTATTTATGGCGTTTGTCCCGCTTCCGAGCCAGATGATCATGTCTGCAGGTTTAGCCATTTTAATGGGCGTAAATTTACCTCTGTCAGTCGCTCTCGTTTGGGTCAGCAACCCTATTACCATGCCAGTCTTGTTTTACTTTGCTTACAAGCTCGGAGCATGGGTCATGCATGTTCCACCTCAGCCATTCCATTTTGAGCTATCTTGGGACTTTATCATGCAACAGATGAGCACGATTGGGCCTCCATTCCTATTGGGGTGCGCAATTTGCGGTGTGGGTTCTGCGATCATTGGTTATTTCGGTATTCGCGGATTGTGGCGCTACTCTGTCGTTCGCAGTTGGCAAAAACGAAAAGTAAGATAAGCGGATAAGACGCTAAAATCATTCGTTGCGACATGCCTTGAGGTTCAAACGACAATAAAGCTGAAACGAAATGTAAGCAAAGAATGAAAAGATGCTAATGAATACAAAAAAGGACCATGAAAGGTCCTTTTCTGTATCTAGAGTACTTAGCAAAATAAGTCATCGCTAACAACGATGTCTACGAGGCTAGCTTTCCTTCCTTCGCTACTTAGCACTCAAAACTGCGGCAGGGTTCAGTTTCGCTGCGCGAGAAGCTGGGTACCAAGTGGCCAATAGGCTTAATACTATAGCGGTGGTCGACACCAATGCGACGTCAGGCCAATGCAACTGCGATGGAAGAAAGTCCACAAAGTAGATGTCACCCGATAAAAACTGGTGTCCTATTAAGCCTTCAAGCCCCTTAATGATTGGAGTTAAATTCAACGCAACCAACACACCAACAAGGCTACCGACAAGGCTACCAAACACTCCAGAGAAGACGCCCTGCCAAACGAAAATACGTTTAATCAGACCATCTTTTGCCCCCATCGTACGCAAAATTGCGATCTCTGCTGCTCGGTCCTTCACCGCCATCATCAATGTCGAGACGATATTGAAACACGCCACACCAATCACTAATACCATGACCAAATACATGATCGTGCGTACCAACTGAATATCACGGTAGAGAAAGCCAAACTGCTGCTGCCAACTCTTCAAATATACGTACACATTCACTAGGTTGCCGACTTCTCGAACGATCGAAGGCGCATCAAGAACATCATCGGTTTTTAGAGAAATTCCAGTTACGCCGTCTCCTAAACGAGCGTATTGCTGCGCATCCGCCAGCGGAACTAAAGCCAATGAATGATCAATTTGACCGTTCAACGTCAAAAAGCCCGCCACTTTGACGCGCACACGTTTTGGTGCTTGAACTTTATTCGTACCACCCGCTTGAGGAATCATCAACGTGACGTAGTCACCGACTTGCACCTTCAACTCATTTGCAACCCCTCGACCTAAAATCACTTGTTGTTGGCCTGAGTAAAAGTTCTGCCATGCCTCTGGATCAATAAAGTCAGACATGCTCGACACCGCTTGCTCATACGCAGGATCCACACCACGCACTTCAATCGCTTTTAGTTTGCTGCCTTTTTCGGCTAATCCTGTAAAGCGGACGTACGGAGCGGCAGCAACGACATGCTCATGTTGCAGCGCTTGGTTCATCGTCTTGGTGTAGCTCTGCAGTGGCCCATTAACCCCTTCTAACTCACCATGCGGAATCACGGACAACACACGTGACTGAAGCTCACGCTCAAAACCATTCATCGCCGAAAGGCCAATGATGATCACCGCCACGCCTACTGCAATACCAATGGTTGAAGAAAGAGAAATGAACGACACCATTTTGTTGCGCTTTTTCGCACGGCTAAAGCGTCCACCAATCATTAATGCTAAAGAAGAGAACAAAACTAGCCCTCCACCGATGCCGATTCGGTCATCAAACGATCCACCAGAAGGCCATCTTGCATGTGCATCTGACGGTCCATTTTTGCTGCGAGTTCGTTGTCATGCGTCACCACTAAAAAGGCGATGTTCGACTCTTTGTTTAGTTCACGCATCAAATCGTAAATCGCCAAAGCCGTATTGTGATCCAGATTACCAGTTGGTTCGTCAGCCAAAACTAAGTCAGGCTTGTTCACAAGAGCACGAGCAATGGCCACACGCTGGCGCTCACCACCAGACAGCTCTGATGGGCGGTGATCCATACGATGGCTCAAGCCCACTTTCTCAAGCAGCGCTTTTGCCGCCTGTTTAGCTTCTGTCACTTTAGTACCGCCAATCAGCAGTGGCATTGCGACATTTTCGAGTGCCGTAAAATCAGCAAGTAAGTGGTGAAATTGATACACAAAACCAAGATGTTTGTTACGCAAAGCAGCCTGCTTATTGGAGCTTAACGCCGATAGGTTCTGCCCTAAAAAATCCACTTCACCTTGCGTTGCGTCGTCCAATGCGCCAAGGATATGAAGCAGCGTACTCTTACCAGAGCCCGATGAGCCAACAATCGAAACGAGCTCACCTTTATCGATATCAAAGCTCACGCCTTTCAACACTTCCGTATCCAACGAACCTTCTCGGTATACTTTACGAATATCACGACATTCTAATAGCTTATTCATAGCGAAGTGCCTCAGCAGGTTTAACAGAAGATGCTCGGTAAGAAGGATAAACAGTAGCAGCCAGACTCAGAGCAATCGCTAGCACTACCACTAATAGAATTTGGAAAGAATCAATCACAATTGGTAAATGCCCGCCAAAGCTGAACAGAGCCACGCCAGCCGATTCCAAAATGGCGTTGAGGTTGAGTGACAACGCCACGCCAACCGCTCCGCCGACAATAGCCCCAATCACACCACTACTTGCGCCTTGCACCATGAAAATCGTCATGACTTGCGATTGCGTCATACCCTGCGTTTTCAAAATCGCGACTTCAGATTGTTTTTCCATCACCACCATGATCAAAGCAGAAATGATGTTAAACGCTGCAACGCCGACAATGAGACCTAGCATTAAGCCCATCATATTCTTTTCCATTTTTACAGCTTGGAAAAGCTCACCACGTTGTGCACGCCAATCACTCCACTGCCACCCTGCTGGCATCGGTTTATCAGCGAAATCCGTCACCATAAATGGGTCAGAGAAAAACACTCGCCAGCCAGATACGGTATCTTTGGGCAGGCGCATTAACTTAGCTGCATCCGCCATATTGACGATCATAAGCTGACCATCGACATCCGAACCGGTATTAAAAATACCAGCCACTGTGAAGTTGCGCTGACTAGGGATTCGACCAAGAGGGGTAAACTGCGTGGCGTTTGTCAGCATTAAACGAACTTTGTCGCCAATAGAAACCTTAAGAGAGCGCGCTAAACTGTGGCCAAGAAATACTCTGTACTCTCCCGCTTGAAGAGAAGACAAACGACCCGCAATCAAATGGTTGGCAATCGGGTCGCCTTTCTTAGGCTCAATCCCAATCAAATAACCTGCCGTCAGTTGTGCCGAACTTTGAATAACCGCCTCTCCGCGAACAACAGGTTCTGGCTCAGCAACATCCGACATCGCTTGAATGAATTGCGGCGCCGACTCCGTCAGTGGAGTGCGACCATCATGTTGAGAAATCACCGCGTGAGGAAGAACACCAAGAATGCGCTCTTTCAGTTGTGCTTCGAATCCGTTCATAACCGAAAGCACAGTGACCAACGCCATCACACCGATCGTGATGCCCGCCGTCGACATATAAGAAACAAATCGGCTAAACCTATCTCCGGAGCGTCCCCGAAGATATCTCAAGCCAATAAACAAAGAGATAGGATGATACATACAGGACAAACCAACTGGTTTTCTAATAAGGGCGATTGACCCTAGTTCTAAATAATAAGAGTTATCTTACCTTACTCTTCTCATGAAGAAGACAAGATAATCGCTAAATTTGTCAACGACATGCAATAAGTCTGCATTTAGGGCAAAAAGTTCAAACGCAGTAGTGGTAAACTTGATAACTTCATTCAGTTAGCGATAATCAGTGCCCTATCCCTCTTATTATTCGTGAAATGAGAGTGCTCGCTGGCAACAAAGGACCGATTTATGACAGAGCAAGAATACTTCACCGTTCACCATAACCTCACCATTAACGTGGAAGTCTTGGGGACCGATTTTGCTTTGCCAGACGAAGAAACGTTTGTGTCAGAAATTCCTGCGCCTTTTATTGTCGCGAACGAGTTCAGCCACTTAGATACATTGGCAGATAACGCACGCCTAGAGCTGCAAAATAAAGAGCTTAAACACGTTATTAGTTTGCTCGACACGCAAAATTCAAAACTCAACTTACTGCTGAGCTTTATGTTGTCTCAACAAGATGATATTTCGGTTCGCTTCCAAACCACTCAATTTGGAGCAAGTCAGTTGAGTTACCGCTCATCAAGCCCAGTTGAAACGGACCAATTTGTCCGAGTGAAACTCTTTCTTGACCATCCTGCTGCGGCAATTTACTGCTACGCTCAAGTCGTAGAGTGTGTCGTCTCAGAGCAAGGGTTCGTCGTCACTCTTAGATATAAAATGCTCAGAGAAGCAGACCAAGATTTGCTCATTAAAGCCGCTTTATATCAACAACAAAAACTTTTACGTCAGCGCTCACTGGAGCGAGATAAAAAATAACTCCTATGACCAAAGCAACGATACTTTCCGTCACCAATCCAACTGAGCGTGGCGACAAAAAACAACTTGGCAACTTACCCGGTGCAGCGCTGCCACTCGCTATTGCCGAACTGGCCAAGCAGCATTCAAGTCACTCACTACTGGTTGTGCCAGATCCGCAGATCGCGTTGAAACTGCAAGCAGAAATCGAACAGTTTACCGACCAACCGGTAAGCCTTTTCCCTGATTGGGAAACGTTGCCATACGACAATTTTTCTCCACACCAAGAGATCATTTCTGACCGTATTGCTCGCCTATACCAACTGCCGAATCAACGTGGCGGTGTCACTATCGTGCCAGTCAGTACTGTTCTTCAGCGCCAATCTCCGCGAGAATTTTTGTTACAGCACACACTAATGGTCAAAACAGGCGATAATTTCTCGCTAGAAAACCTGAGAGTGCAACTAGAGAACTCGGGTTACCGTCACGTAGACCAAGTATTTGGGCCGGGTGAATACGCGAGCCGAGGTTCGATTCTCGACTTATTCCCGATGGGCAGTGCTGATCCTTACCGTATTGACTTTTTCGATGATGAAATCGACACCATTCGCACTTTCGATCCAGAAAATCAGCGTTCTATCGAAGATATTCAGCAAATACAATTGCTACCTGCGCATGAATTCCCAACGACGAAAGAAGCGATTGAAGATTTCCGTACTCGTTGGCGCACCCAGTTTGAGGCGAGACGCGAGCCAGAATCCATCTACATGCAAGTCACCAAAGGAACGTGGCCGGCAGGCATTGAATACTGGCAACCACTGTTCTTCGACCATACCGAAACCCTGTTCGACTACTTACCTGAAGATTCGCAGCTGATCACATACGGCGACATTGAAGCAGCTGTCGACACATTCTTAAATGACGTCGAATATCGCTACGATCAAAAGAAAATTGATCCTCTACGTCCACTTCTTGCCCCACACGATTTGTGGCTCAAGAAAGACGAATTGTTTGCACACTTCAAACAACTTCCTCAGGCACAGCTCAGCCTAGAGAAAGTAATGAAACGTGCTGGCCGCCAAAACTTAGCGGTACAAACACTGGCAGAACTTGGCGTTCAACAGCAAAACAAAGAGCCATTGTCTCGTCTTCGCCAATTCAGCGAACAATTTACGGGCAAAATCATCTTTTCGGTGGAATCGGAAGGTCGACGCGAAGCCCTGACTGAGCTTCTGCAAGGCATCAAAGTTCGCCCAGTGGTGCAAGAATCGCTGTATCACGCTTTGGTGTCAGACCACCGTTTCACGTTGATTCTTGGTTCAGCAGAACACGGCTTTATTCATGACGAGCTGAACTTCGCGCTGATATGCGAAAGTGACTTGCTTGGCGATCGCGTAATTCAACGTCGTCGCAAAGACAAAAAAGCCGTCAACAGTGACACTGTTATTCGCCACCTTGCCGAACTGAAACCAGGCCAACCTGTTGTTCATATAGACCACGGTATCGGTCGCTACATTGGTTTGCAAACCCTTGAAGCGGGGGGAATGAAAACCGAGTATGTGACGCTTGAATACCAAAACGACGCCAAACTTTATGTTCCCGTTTCCTCGCTAAACTTGATCAGCCGTTACTCTGGCGGCGCTGAAGAAACGGCTCCTCTGCACAAACTTGGCGGAGAAGCGTGGTCGAAAGCACGTCGAAAAGCAGCTGAGAAAGTACGCGATGTTGCAGCAGAGCTACTTGATGTATACGCGAAGCGTGAGCTAAAACCGGGCTTTAAATTTGCCTTGGATCGAGGCCAATACGCGACCTTCAAAGCAACATTCCCGTTTGAAGAAACCGATGATCAAGCCATGGCAATCAACGCGGTGCTTTCCGATATGTGCCAAGCAAAAGCCATGGATCGTTTGGTGTGTGGTGACGTTGGCTTTGGTAAAACAGAAGTTGCCATGCGTGCGGCCTTTGTTGCTACGGACAACAGCAAACAAGTTGCCGTACTCGTGCCAACAACCCTGCTTGCTCAGCAGCATTTTGAAAACTTCCGTGACCGCTTCGCGAACTTGCCAATCCGAGTCGAGGTGCTTTCTCGCTTTAAATCAGCCAAAGAGCAAAAAGTGATTTTGCAAGATGTGGCGGATGGCAAAGTTGATATCGTCGTCGGTACGCACAAATTGCTCTCCAGCGACATCAAATTCAAAGATTTGGGTTTGTTGATTGTCGACGAAGAGCATCGCTTCGGTGTTCGTCAAAAAGAGAAAGTCAAAGCGATGCGCGCCGATGTGGACATTCTTACCCTAACGGCAACGCCGATTCCTCGTACGCTGAACATGGCAATGAGTGGTATGCGTGATTTGTCGATCATCGCCACACCACCAGCACGCCGTTTAGCTATCAAGACATTTGTTCGTGAACGTGAAGAGTCCGTGGTGCGAGAAGCCGTACTGCGTGAAATTATGCGTGGTGGTCAGGTTTACTTCCTACACAATCAGGTAGAAACCATTGAAAAAACGGCAGAAGACTTACAAAAACTCATTCCAGAAGCCCGTATTACCGTGGCACATGGCCAAATGCGTGAACGCGAACTAGAACGCATCATGAATGATTTCTACCACCAGCGCTTTAACGTGTTGGTGTGTACCACCATCATTGAAACGGGTATCGACGTTCCGACGGCCAACACAATCATTATGGATCGTGCTGACAACCTTGGCTTGGCGCAACTGCATCAATTGCGTGGCCGTGTTGGTCGCTCTCACCATCAAGCTTACGCTTATTTGTTAACGCCACATCCAAAAGCAATGACCAAAGATGCCATTAAACGTCTCGATGCCATTGCTTCACTGGAAGACTTAGGCGCGGGCTTTACTCTGGCAACGCACGATTTGGAAATTCGTGGCGCTGGTGAACTGCTTGGTGACGAACAAAGTGGTCAAATTCAATCGGTTGGTTTTACACTGTATATGGAAATGCTTGAACAAGCAGTCGAAGCGTTGAAAGAAGGTAAAGAGCCATCATTGGATGATCTGCTTCGTGAACAAACAGAAGTGGAACTGAGAATCCCTGCGCTACTGCCTGATGATTACATTCCAGACGTCAATACGCGTCTGTCGATGTACAAACGAATTGCGAGTGTGAGCGACAGCGATGAGCTATCCGAATTAAAAGTTGAGCTGATCGACCGCTTTGGCTTACTTCCTGATGCCGCGAAGAACTTGCTGGCTGTCTCAGAATTGAAATTTGCCGCAGGTAGTATTAAAGCGAAGAAGATAGAAGCCCATGATAAAGGTGGATTTATCGAGTTTTACCCTGATGCTGACATAAATCCAGCGTATTTAGTTAAACTCCTGCAATCACAGCCGCAAAAATTTGCAATGGAAGGTCCAACTAAGTTCAAGTTTAGCGTACCATTGGCGGACCGACGTAAACGCATTCAGTTTGTACAAGACTTACTGAATGATTTTAAACAGAATTTATTACCAACGAGCTAATAGTCGAATGAGAATATTGATCCCGTTATTGCTTCTATGTGTCTCAATGCCTTCTTGGGCTGCGCGTCAATTTGATATTGAAGTAATTATTTTCAAGCGAGCAGTCGACGCTGAAAGCACTACTGAATCTTGGCCAAACCAACTGCCTAAAATCGACATGGAAAATGTCGGCAGTTTGGACAGCGAAGCCTACCGCCGCTCTAAAGGCGTAACTCTGTTACCTCGCTCTTCTTTCCGCTTAAACGCACAAGAAGCGGCGCTGAACAATCATGCCGGATTTAAAGTGCTAAAACACGTAGCATGGCGTCAAGGTGATCGAGGTAAAGCAAGCGCGCCAATCTTTCGAATTGTAGGTGGTCGTGATTTCTCTGGCTCTTACAATGCAGATGGTAGCCCGATTAATGGCAATAACAGCTACTCTAGCGATGGCTATAACGAAGAAACCATCAACGGCCCACTGTATGAGTTAGATGGCAAATTCCAAATTTACGTGCAGCATTACTTGTTTGCAGAAACCACGCTGGATTTGCGTGAACCAAGCGTTCGTGAAGTTCGCTTTGAGTCTAAATCAACTGACCAGTTGAATGATGAACTCGGTGATGTTGACGGCAACGTTCAAGTGGGTAACCTCGCAGAAATCTCACCAACGGTGACTGAAGAAACCTTCTTAAAGAGCTACCGATTGGATCAAAAACGCCGCATGAAAAGCAGCGAAACGCACTACTTAGACAACCCTCTAATGGGAATGATCATCCAGGTGCGTCGAGTTAACTAAACTTCGACAGTTCTACAAAGCGCAGCAATCGCTGCGCTTTGTTTTATCTGCCACTTCATATCACCTAAACTCATTTAATCACAACCATGCCAGTAGTCACTCGGTTTGAAGCCTTAGCCTTTGAGCGAAGTAAACCCAAGCCAACAACTACAATGACCTAAGGAACGAAAGGTCGGTATCTCTAAAATCAGCAATGGAAGTCGTATTTATTCATGAGCCCAGATTTTGAAATCATCACCCCTCGCCTAGCCCTTCGTCTTATCCCAGCAGATGACGCTCACTCGCTACAACGATTGCTCTCCCAATCCCCCTCTTTGCATACTTGGCTTGATTGGTGTGACGCAGAAGTCTCGCTAAAAGATGCCCAAGACTTTCTACTAGCAACACGTTTAAATTGGGTCAAAACGGAAGCATTTGGTTTCGGTATTTATGATAGAGATAGCAATACCTTGCTGGGAATGGCAGCCGTGAATGAGCTTTACCATACGTTTAATATGGCGAGTATTGGTTATTGGGTAGCAGACCGTTACCAAAGACAAGGCTACGCTCAAGAGGCGATTAAAGCGTTGGCAGAATTTTGTTTTGCAAAACTGAGCTTAACTCGTATTGAAATCGTTTGTGATCCTGATAACAACGCCAGCCAAGCTTTGATCGAATCCGTTGGAGCAAAAAAAGAAGCCATCGCCAGAAATCGATTTATTTTCCATGGCAAACCAAAAGATGGCGTCGTGTATTCACTTCTGCCAACTGATTTGCTGTAAGACAGCGGTAAGCGTTGGAAGGTGTAAGCTTTATTTGGGACGGGACAAAATAGAAAAAAATAAAAAGCCACCGACTTGCGGTGGCTTTTTCTATTCTATAGTTTCAACACTGAAACTGGCTGAATCGCCGATATTAGTGAAGCTTAAGGTTTGGACGCAATACACGGTTAATGCGGCCAACCAGCATCATCAAGCCTGTTTTGAACACGCCGTGAAGTGCCATCAAGTGCATGCGGTATAGTGAGATATAAACAACACGTGCAATACGGCCTTCAACCATCATCGAACCTTTGGTTAAGTTGCCCATCAAGCTACCTACTGTAGAGAAGCGGCTTAGAGACACTAAAGAACCATGGTCTTTGTACACATAGTTTTTCAACTCACGACCATTTAGCTTCGCCACAATGTTGCTGAACGCTTGGCTAGCCATTTGGTGCGCAGCTTGCGCACGAGGTGGCACAAATGAGCCGTCTGGTTGTGTGCATTGCGCCAAGTCGCCGATAACAAAAATATCGTCATCACGCGTTGTTTGCAGTGTTCCTTTCACAACCAATTGGTTAATACGGTTTGTTTCTAGACCTGCAATGTCTTTGATGAAATCAGGTGCTTTGATACCCGCAGCCCAAACCATGATTTGCGCAGGAATCTTTTCGCCATCTTTGGTAGTTAGGCCGTCTTTCTCCGCCTTAGTCACCATCGTTGCTGTACGAACGTTTACACCCAGCTTAACAAGCTCTTGATGCGCCGCAGACGAAATACGTGGTGGCAATGCAGGAAGAATGCGCTCGCCCGCTTCAATCAGGTTAACATTCAGCTTGCTTGAATCTAGATCACCAAACCCGTAAGTGCGAAGTTCTTTCACGGCATTGTGCAGCTCAGCCGATAGCTCAACGCCCGTTGCACCAGCACCAACGATCGCGATATCCACTGTGCCGTTACCGTTTTTCGCATGCAGCTTTAGGAACTCATTGTTCATTTCTGTACGGAAACGGTGCGCTTGTTCTGGGCTATCTAGGAAAATACAGTTTTCGCGAACGCCTGGAGTGTTGAAATCGTTCGATGTTGAACCAATCGCCATCACTAGAAGATCGTATTCTAGCTCGCGGCTTGGCATAAGAAGTTCACCGTGCTCGTCTTTCAGCTCACTTAAAATGATCACTTTACGTTCACGGTCGATGTCTTGAAGGCTACCCATTTGGAAATCGAAGCTATGGTTTTTCGCATGAGCACGGTAGCTCAAAGCGTCAACACCTTCGTCCAAAGAACCCGTTGCAACTTCATGCAACAGTGGTTTCCACAAGTGGCTCGCTTTACGGTCTACTAGCGTAATTTGCGCACGGTTCTTACGACCAAGAGTACGGCCAAGCTTAGTCGCCAACTCAAGGCCACCAGCACCGCCGCCTACAACGATAATGCGTGTCACAATGATTTTCCTCTACAAAAATGAATATATGGGGTTCAGCCCGATGTCTCACTCACAGCAAATCTGCAGTAAAACATCCAACCGATGAATTCTTGGTTCTTAGAGGTGTCTCAGCTTGTTTGGATTAAAACGGATGCCTATGCTTTTCGTTGTTATTACTGTTTGTTCATTGGGCATCATTTACATCGCCTGAAACATACGATTCCAGACAAAAGTGGGCAAGTTTCTCACTCGCTCTCAATTTTTTTTGATATTTATCAAATTATTTTAGTCTGGTTCATTATATAGAGCCATCCTTTGAAGGCAACCAAAATCCTTACTCTGGATGCGGATTGACTACTTTTCGACTACTCTACAACAAGGTATTCGTGCCACATAGTTCATCAGTAAGAAAACCATAGAAAGAACACAATATTCTTGCCTTTAAACGGCTGAAAATGTGAGCTGGAATAATCCAGCAAAAAGCGAAATGGGACAGATAGAAAAACAGCACTGCAAGCAGTGCTGTTTAAATCGTAAACAATGAGTTTTGCATACTAGGTATTTTTGAACTCTTTCATCGCTTGAAGATGCTGAGAGATTTTCTTGAACTTATGTGACTGCGATTCATCCCAGATGATGTCGTAGTGCTTTTCTAACTCAGAAGCCGTTTTTGTATTGTCATGAATTTCATCTTCTTTCGACAAAATCACTAAACAGCGCCCTTGGTTTTTAGCTCTGAACTGATCTACACACTTCGTTGCAATATCTTCGTATTCTTCTGGGCGATCGATGCGACCAGCCATGGTGTTTTCTGGATGTAAGTTCGGATTGAACATCACTTGCTTAATACCACACAAGAAACCAATACGTTCAGACCAATACCCACCCAGGCCAACCCCACAGATAAGTGGATTAGGATCATCAGATTGATCGATAACCTTCGACACTTCTTTTAGCAGGTGCTGCATGTCATGTTTAGGATGAAGCGTGCTGTAATTAATGAAACGAACATCGTCATCGATGAACTGTAGTTGAAGAACTTTTTCGTGGTTACCTGGGCTTGTACTATCAAAGCCGTGCAAGTAAATAATCATGTGTACCTCTCCCTGTAAAATCTGGTACTTTTTTTAAAACTACCACTATTTCCTTACTGATAAAGGGGAAAACGTCACGAGTTCTCAAAACAGTGATCTTCTAAACACAATAAGTCTTTAAACTCTTGCGCACTGTTTAAGTATTGTTCATCTCCCCATAATTTATAAGCAAGCAAGTACCAAAGCATTGCCATCACTAAAGTGCGGGGTTGCCACGCTTTTACTCCTTCAAGCCAAACTGAGGTATTTTCAATATTTCGAATCTGGCAATAGCGTTCAACCGACTCTTCTATTGGCGAATCGGTAATTTGCAAAATGAGCGTTAAATCCAATCTTGGGTCTGCAAGGCTTGCGTACTCCCAATCAATGACTTTCACGCCCTGATCTCCCCTAACTAGGTTGTAACACCCCAAATCAAAGTGACACAGCGCTAACGGAATTTGTTCAACACTAGGTTCAGAACGCCAGTGTTTGTATAGGGTTTCAAATTCCGAACCGACGTACTTTCCTTCTAACTCCAACCAATAATGATCAATTCGTGAGATGTAAGAAAATGGCACAACAGGTATGGAGCTCGAATGGTATTGATGAATGGTCGCCGCGATGGGTAAGAGCTCTTCCAACTCGATGCCATCTTTTGTCAGCGTGATCCCATCGATCCACTCCACTAATAACCCTTGCTCATGAACGAAGATCGGCTTTGGCCCGAGATTTAGCGGCTCGATAGCATGAAGAACTTGATACTCGTTATGACGAGAGATAGAAAAAGCCTTGCATACGTTGCTGGTCGGTCGCCAGACATAAGCAAGGCCTTGAGAAGATTCCAACCGCCAACAGCGGTTGGTGAGCCCGCCGGTGACGGTTTGCACCTTCACCGGTGGTTCTGAAAAGAAGCCATCTAACGCATTTAAGCTCGGATCTAACTGTTTTGCTTGTTGCCAAGAAAACCACGCCATTGATGACTTCTCCATTATGGTCAATTAAAGGCCAAATAGGCTCTTAGATTGCTCTTTGCGGATTTCTGTTTCATCAGCCCATTCGATTAGGCCTGTTTCCAAATCCATCAAACGCATTGTCATTTTGTAGTATACATCTTTATCGCTACCTGCATTTTTCACGATGCTAGAAAGGTTACCGTAAAGCATGTATTGCGCACCGACCATTTTACCAAACTGAATTGCTGTACTTTGGTTAACAAGCTCGTCCGTATTTTGGAAGTTAAGTTGTTCACGAACCGATTCTACGCGGTCCATATCAACAAAGCGGAATTTGCCTGAGTTCAGCATTTTAGTTGAGATAGTATCAGTGATCGATTCAGTGTCGATGTGCTCACTGGTTTTGTTCTTGATTCGCTCAACAAACACGATTGGACGTTGGTCACGAGTAATTGCTGCTACTGAACCTGACATCATCATGCTGTCTACCATCTCGCCAGCAATTTTTTGTAGGTCCGTCGAACCGAAATCGATGGTTGTCGTTTCAGTCGCTTGTGAATCACCGTAAGAGACTTTGTTAGAACAACCACCCAAAATAACGGCTAGACCTAAAAGAGCAATAATACTTTTTTTCATGAGAGTTCCTTAGTTATATCAATACCAGCGCATGTTGGCGCGGCAGCTACGGCAAAGCCGTTAAGATTAATCGTCTTGTGCTTCTCTAATTTGAACACGGAAATGTGTGCCATTTGGATTGACCGTGACCTCCGAAAGCGTCACAGATTCAAATCCACGCACGATCATTTTGCGCCAAGGCCCCGGTTTGGTGTTCACTTCCAAACCATTGTTGTCGTACCAGTAGAAGCGATAAAGAATGTGCTGGTCACCTTTGTAGTTACTGCTTAACTGCACCACACCACGTGGTCGATCATCGACGTAAGTCGTGGTGATGTTGTCAACCAACAGTCGGCTGCCCAATACGTTATCGTTAAAAAATACGTTTTGTGTTTGGCCATCAACTCGGATCCCAGCAGTGTTGTCCGCACAACCTGCCAAACCGATAATGACTGCTAAGCCAATAAGCCATGCTCTCATTACAATCTCCCTAATTGTTTATGCCATACCGTCGAATGCGCTCCCTGACGAGAAACCCACACCAGTGTGGTTTGCTGCGCTGGTACGTCAAATTGATAGACTTGATCGCCTAAATTTAGCTGCTGTGTACCCGGCTTCACAATTTGTGAACGGTCTTCACTTGCGCTGGCAGCGTTTGCCAGCTTCGAGTATCTGGTTGTTCTGTTAACGTATTCCAAACGTTGAAAAGAATATTGCCCACGTCATCGCCTTTTTTCGCTGCTTCTTTTCTGATTCGGTCTTTCGCCCAAACGCGAATGGCTTGGCGAATCACTATTGTCGTTAAGCGTTCATTCAAATCATTCTGAGCCATGGCATTAACGTCAGCCAACGTACTAGAAGGCAGTTTTGTTCCATTCAAAGCCACATCACTAAAGCGTGGTGCCCCACGTTTCGGATAATAAGGTAGTGCCAATGAGTAGATTGCGCCATTGCCGCGACTGTCAAAAATAGGTAAATCAATACGCCAACCTTGCAAAGCCTCAACCACACCTTGCTCGTCAATCACAATGACGCGTCCTTGTGACTTATTTAACCCTGTCGGTGCCTTGCCATAGCGTTTTTCAAGCAGACGTAAGTCTTCACGCATACCGAGCTTTTTCGCGGCGTACATCGTGCTTTCAATAACCTGTTTGTTATCTGGCATCACAGCCAAAGCGCGACGGTAATCCACATAAGCGCTGTTAAGATCACGTGACGCTTCGTACAACAAACCAGAAAGATAGAAGAGATAACCGTTTTGCACCGCGCTGAGTTTTTTCCCTGCGTCTGGATAACTCGCGAGCACGCTGCCTAAGTTGGCTGACATACCTTGGTTTTTTAGATCTTTTTCTGCCGACTTCAACTCTTTTTCACGCGCTTTTCTCGCCGCTTCCTGAACTTGGTTGGCACGACGAACTTCGACGAGTGCGCCTTCTAAATCATTTTTTTGTAGATAGTTCAGACCAAGGTATAAATGCAAAAAGCCGAGTTCGTAGTCTGCAGGTTGGTATTCGTTAAGATTGTCGTTTACAGCAAGTGAACCTACGCTCGTCGCTGTTTCAGAAACAGAAATGGTTGCTCGGTCTTGTTGAACACGTACCGCGCGGTCGCTCTCTTCGAGAGCTTTGAGGCTGGTTGGGTAATCTTTCGCAAGGAATGAAATACGACCCTTTTCGAAATTGCCAAGGATCTCGCCACCGACGTCGCTCGATTGGAGTTGCTCAGCGTTGGCATAATTGCCAGCAACAACTGCCTGATAAACTTCTTGATTCTGGTCGCTGTAGTGGCTAAACAAATTGCCCGCAGACAAATTAGCGCAGCCAGACGCCATCAAGACCCAGCTAATCAGTCCAAACAGCTTCACACCTAATTTCACATTTATCTCCGCAAATGTGTGCTCAGAAAAGAATATAAATAGGGTGGCATAGGCACCACCCTTTTCAAATTAGCTTAGCTCAATACCATTGGACCTAAAGGACGACCGCCTAGTAGGTGCATGTGGATATGGTAAACCTCTTGGCCACCATGAGGGTTGCAATTAAGGATCAAACGGTAACCGTCTTCAGCAATACCTTCTTCTTTCGCAAGCTTCTTCGCCACAGTGAATAGGCGTCCCATCATTGCTTCGTCTTCTGCTTCCACGTCGTTCGTTGTCGGAATCAACTTGTTCGGGATGATAAGAATGTGGCTTGGCGCGCGAGGGTTAATATCGCGAAACGCGGTCACTAAATCATCTTGGTAAAGAATGTCTGCTGGGATTTCCTTACGAATAATTTTACTAAAGATAGTTTCTTCCGCCATGGGGACTCCATTTTATAAAGGTGTGTAACCCATTTAGTATGCTCCAACCCAAAGCTGAGCTCAATAAAAAACAGTGTTCACTTAACATTATCAATCTAATGCTAATAAACGAAGCTTTTTTTGTCGTATGCGTCATAAAACGTGCGTCACGAACTCAATACAATCCAATGAATTTTGTTACTTTTTTAAGACAATTCTTATTTATGTTGTCTATTTTTGGGAGAGGAAGCTCACTTATGCGAGGTTCAGTTATTAAAAGGATGTATGCGGGCTTTGCGCTGATCATCATCCTGTTTGCTGTCACAATTGCCATTATGATGGGGGGAATGCATGATATTCACGGTAAATTTGAAACCGTCTCTAAATCATCGTTGCCCCTTGTATCGTTATCTAACCAAACCAGTGTGGAACTGCTTTCTGCCGACAAGTCTTTTAAAGATTTTCTAACCACTGAGAATAAACAGCGCATGGAAGAAATGCGTCAGGAGTTTGCGAGATCTCAACAACGTTTTGAATCCACTTTGGCGCAGCTCGAATCAGCAAGCCAGATCTACCCTTCTCTTGCCGAACCTTTTTCTCAACTGAAGACGCTAGAGCAAAGCTACTTTACCGAAGCGCTCGAAGCAATGGACAACTATGAAGCAATGTTTTCAGCACAAGAAGAAGTGCAGAAGTCATCGCGCCGCTTTCAAAAACTCAACACTGAACTTTCTGTTGGCTTGAAAGAATACGTTGCAGACCAATCGAGTATTTCAGTGAAGGTTATGGCGAAAAGCTACTTCATCAAACTCAAAGATGCCGAAGTGATCACTTCCGATGCGCTGGCCAGCTCCAATCCTGAGTTTGTTACGCAAGCGGTAACGAAAAACCGTAAAGCAGTAACGCACTTGAACTACGCGTTCCGTGGGTTGATCACTCAGCTTCCTGAGTTAGAAAAAGCTTTTGGCGAATCCGTAGAACAATTTACCCGTGACGTAGGTATGCGTGGCGGTGTGCTAGACCAACACAACAACTACCTCAACGCTCGAGCGGCTCTGTACGACAACATTGCGAACTTAGCTAACAAAGTCGATTCTACGATGGCTATCCTTGAGCAGTTCACAACGACAGCAACAGACAAACTAAACGAATCTCTTGATGATGCCGGTGACATTTACTCTGCTGGCGTGACGAAAGCGATTGTGATTGGTGTAGTTGTGGTTTTGTTTGCGGCGGCTATCGGCTATCACATCGCGCAAAGTGTGCGTGAGCCATTAACACGTATTCTCAATGCGCTAGAGAGCCTAACTAAAGGCGATATGACGCAACGTATTGATATTCGCTTTAACAACGAGTTCAGCCGCGTTAGTGGTCATATCAACACGTTAGCGGACAGCTTGCACGACATTCTAGTGAAGCTAAATGAAGCATCAGAAAACTTAGCCTCGACCGCGACAACCAACGAACGAACTTCTTCTCAAGCGCAATCTAAGCTGAATGCTCAACGTGAGCAGACCGCTAATGTGGCAACGGCTATGACTGAGATGTCTCACTCGGTTCAAGAAGTTGCGCAAAGCGCTCAAGGCTCTTTGGAAATGGTTCAACGTGTTGAGTCTGCATCCGAAGAAGGCCGAAATGTCATGAGTAGCAACATTTCGACCATCAATCAGCTAGAAACGCGCCTTCACGAGTCTGTGTCTGCCGTTTCTGAACTGCAAAAGATGAGTGGTCAAATTGGCTCAATTTTGGATGTCATCCGCAACATTGCTGAGCAAACCAACTTGTTGGCTCTCAATGCCGCGATTGAAGCGGCACGTGCAGGAGAGCAAGGACGCGGATTTGCCGTGGTAGCCGATGAGGTACGTGTGCTGGCATCGAAAACCACACAATCCACCACAGAAATCGAATCGATGATCAGCAATCTGCAATCGAGCTCTCAGTCAGCCAACCAAGTGATTCAAAGCTGCATGAGTGATATGGAAATGTCGGTTGAGCAAGCCTCGAAAGCGAACAGTTCAATGGAAGAGATCCAAGCACTCATTATCGAAATCAGCCAAATGAGTACGCACATTTCTCAAGCGGCAGCAGAGCAAAGCGAAACCTCAGCAGATATTGCGCGCAACATTGAAGACATCAACAATATTGCGGATGAAAGTTACCACGCGATGTCGAGCATCACTCATACGAGTGAATCTCTCACTCAGCTTGCTCATCAGCAAAATGAATTAGTCCATCGCTTTAAATTGTAAATTTTTATGCAATAGTTGATGCAACCAGCTGTATAAGGGCGACTTTTTATGAAGTCGCCCTTGTTTTTTCTCGGCCTTGTCTACATATGGGTAATATGGCCTGCTCATCCCTTGCACTTCTCTTTTCGAGCGGCCACACAAAAAGGAAAATCTATGGCTGTTCATGTTGGTATTATCGACCAAGACCCAGTGAGATTGGTCACTCCTCTATTGGATAATCGCACTTTAAGCACACATATCGTATTCATTGGTGACAAAACACAGGTAGATATGTTTGACCGACTGAGTAGCGTGTTAGAGCAGCGAGAGATTACTTCTGAGTTTTTTGAAATTCCGTCTGCTGTCAATACAACCCTGATTAAACAATCGATTCAAAAGCTCGCGAAAGATCTTCACGACCGTGGAGAAGACGTCAAACTGAACGCAAGCTGTGGCCTTCGTCATCGATTGTTGTCGGTTTACGAGGTTTTCCGTACTTATCGTTGGCCTATCTTCGTAGTTGAGCCAAACAGTGACAAACTTTGCTGGCTTTACCCAGATGGCAAAGAAGATACGCAAGTTGAAGACCACATTACTATCTCCGACTACCTAACCATTTTCGGTGCGCGCGGCGAGTTCCACCACGTAGACCTTCCTCCTCTTCTTGATCAAAAACTGTATGAGCTTGGCGAACGCTGGGCGTCAAATGCGCTTGAATTGGGCCCAGGCTTGGCGACACTCAACTACCTTGCGACAACCTGCCGTAAGGAGCAGAAGCTGGATGTGGAGCTGTCTGAGAAGCAACAAGGCTACCGTGAACTCAACATGCTGCTGTCGGATCTTGTCGAAGCACAGATCGCGACTTACGAAAATGGCATTTTGACCTTCGCGAACGAAGACGCACGTCGATTCTCTAACGGCGAATGGTTGGAGACTCTGGTTCACAGCACTGTGAAGCAAATCCAAGACACCATGCCAACGATTCAAGATCGCTCTTTGAATGTTCAGGTATATCGTAAGCTGGGTGAAAGTGAAGTACGTAACGAGCTAGACGTAGCAACGGTTGTAAATAACAAGCTGCACATCATTGAGTGTAAAACGAAAGGCATGCGCGATGATGGTGACGATACGCTGTACAAACTGGAATCTTTGCGTGACCTGCTAGGCGGTCTACAAGCACGCGCTATGCTGGTGAGCTTCCGCCCTCTTCGTCACAATGACATTACTCGTGCAGAGGATCTTGGCCTTGCGCTTATCGGCCCTGAAGAGCTGAAAGATCTCAAAACGCATCTTGCGAAATGGTTTGAAGCCGCTGGCGGTTCCGACGAAATTTAGTCGCCCTCTAAAAACACGAAAGCAGCTCACTGGAGCTGCTTTTTTAATGCCTGTTTTTAGTGCCTATCCTAGCTTCAATCACTTTGCGTTTTAGAATCTAGAAAATCGCACCTTGAACAAGGCACATAGAAAAACCCAGAGGCAAGCCTCTGGGTTTTTCTGTTTGTTTAAATGCCAACTAAAGTGAGCGCTTAAAGCATTTTACGTGCTGCTTCTACTACAACTTTAATTGAGCGAGCTTCCGTTTCTTTCAGTGTTGCATGATCTGGAATCTCTTTTTGTGTACGGTTGATGATTACACCCGCCACACAACCTGCTTTCAGGCCAGAGCTTGCACACATGGTAAGTAGCGTTGCTGATTCCATTTCGAAGTTCAGCACGCCCATGTCTTGCCACTCTTTCATAGAGCCTTGGAAACGCTTCACAACACGACCAGTGAATGTGTCGTAACGCTCTTGACCTGGGTAGAAAGTGTCACTTGAAGCAGTCACACCCATATGAACTGTTGCACCAGATTCTTCAACTGCTGCTTTCATCGCTGTCGCAACATCAAAGTCTGCAACTGCTGGGAATTCCATTGGAGCGAAGTGTAGGCTTGCACCATCTAGACGAACAGAGCCTGTTGTCACGATCATATCGCCTACGTTTACGTGTGGTTGAATTGCACCAGTCGTACCTACGCGTAGGAATGTGCGAACACCAAGCTGTGCTAACTCTTCTACTGCAATAGAGGTAGATGGACCACCGATACCTGTTGAACAAACCACAACTGGCTTACCGTCTAGCTCTGCGCGGTAAAGCGTGTATTCGCGGTGACTTGCTAGGAATACAGGGTTTTCCATTTGTTCTGCGATTTTTTGAACACGCGCTGGATCACCGGGAATGATGGCTAGAGTTGCACCATTAAGATCAGCTTCAGTAACACCTAAATGGAATACAGCTTGAGACATATGTCGCTCCTTATTGTGGCTTATTTTGTAAACAATAAGCTCATTAGTAAGTTGTTGGGTACAGGAGCACTGTAGCGAACCTTGCACCAACATAGAGTGATCACAATCACATTGATAAAATGTAATAAATCTACAATTTCAAATTAAAACGGTTTAGATCACATTATTCGGGCGAACTTATCATTTCGTTGCATAACAACAAGTCCGACGGCTCAGATTACATTCACAAAACTTATAGTGCTCACAGAAACATAAAAACCCGAGACGAGAAACGCCTCGGGTTAAATATAGAGCAACTTTGAGAATAGCGTTATTGCACTTGTTTAGATTCAAAACGCAGAAGTCGTAGCGCATTGAGTGTCACTAACGCAGTCGACCCACTGTCTGCCAAGACCGCAACCCAAAGCCCTGTGATACCCAATAAACTGGTGACTAAGAACACGCCTTTTAAGCCAAGCGCCAATGCTACGTTTTGACGAATGTTATTGAGCGTCGCACGTGATAATTCAATCATTGCTGGCAGTTCAACCAAGCGGTTGTGCGTTAGTGCCGCATCAGCAGTTTCTAATGCGACGTCAGTACCTCCGCCCATCGCAATACCAATGCTAGAAGCTTTCATCGCAGGTGCGTCGTTAATACCATCACCAACCATCGCAACCGTGTGCTCAGTAGAAAGTTGTTCCACATAACGTACTTTATCGGCAGGCAACAAGCTCGCTTTGTAATCCAAACCAATTTGATGGGCTATCGCTTCTGCACTGCGTGGGTTGTCCCCCGTCAACATCACAGAACTCACACCCAACATTTTCAGCGTGGCGATTGCCTGTTGAGCATCTTGACGAAGAGTATCTTGCCACGCGATCACGCCAATAACTTCGTAATCGTGACGAACGATCACCACGGTTTTGCCTTGTTCTTCCAGTTCAATAACACGTTGTTCAACTTTCGAAGAAACAGGGAAGTCCGCTTTTGATGGCGCAATAACTTGCACTAATTTACCGTTCACCAAACCTGTTACACCAGAGCCGACTTGAGCAGTTTTATCACTTGCCTCAGGAATCGAAACGCCTTGTTCTTCGGCCCGCTTCACTAATGAAACCGCTAAAGGATGACTTGACCCCATCTCGATAGAAGCAGTTAAACTCAGTAGTGTTTCTTCTGTTACATCATAAGTCACCACGTCCGTTACTTGCGGTTTACCTTGTGTCAACGTGCCTGTTTTATCAAACGCGACCGATTCCACTTTGCCAAGCAACTCAAGCGCTGCCCCACCTTTGATCAATGCACCACGGCGTGCCGCAGCAGCCAGACCCGACGTAATAGCAGCAGGCGTTGAAATAACCAAGGCACAAGGACAAGCGATTAAGAGCAATGCCAAACCACGGTACACCCATGTTTCCCAAGGTTGAGCGAACAGTAATGGTGGCGTAACGATGACGGCAAGAGACACCAGCATCATTAGTGGCGTGTACCAGCGACTGAATTTATCGAGGAATCGTTCTAACGGCGCTTTGCGCGATTCAGCTTCTTCAATCAAATGAAGGATGCGGTCAATGGCATTTTCACCTTGGCGGGAGGTCACTTGCACCTGCACTACTTTATCGACTACCACAGCCCCCGCCATGATTTTCCCGCCTTCTTCATGCTCAACAGGAACTGATTCACCGGTCAATGCACTTTCATCAAAGCCGGCTAACGTCGTCATCAATACACCATCAGCTGGCAAACGACCGCCAGGTGCCACTTCAATTACGTCCCCAGGTTGAAGCTGAGACGCTGGTACTTCTTTGCGTACACCATCAATGATCAGCGTGGTGTTTTCTGGTACCAAATCCATTAAGGCCTGAACGCCACTTCGAGCTCGTGATGATGCGTATGCTTCTAGCTTTTCACCAATAAGGAAGAGCAATAACACCATCGCGGCTTCTGCGGTTTCACCTAAGTACAACGCACCTAATGCAGCAACACTCATCAGTGTTTCAATGGCAAATGGTGTGCCACCACGAGCCAGTTTGACGGCCTTACGGGCAATAGGATACAAACCCAGCAAACAGGTTAAAGTAAAAATCCAGCTACTAAGCTGAGGGTTGATGCTTGCGACAAGGCCCGCAAATGCCATTGCACCTGCGATCGATAAAATCTGTAGATTGTCTTGAACAAAACCGAACCAGCCTTTGTTCTCTTTCTTTTGCTTTGGTTTATCCAGCGCAGAAAGCGGGAAACCAGTTTGGCGCGCTGTTTGTTCGATGATCGAACTTAGAGAATGGTCATCAAAATCGACAACTAACTTTTCTGTAGCAAAAAGGACTTTAGCATTCGTAACGCCTTGCAATGACATGATGGCTTTTTCAAGCTTTTGCGCACAAGACGGGCAGTCCATATCGGACACGATCCAACTGCTACGAATCGAGGATTCTCGCTGTTCCGCGGGGCCTTCTTCATCGGCGGTGTCCGAACTGCAACTGCCTCCACTACAGCAAGAGCTTTCAACAGTATCAACACCCGCTTGAGCAATATTTAGCGTCGGTTTAGTTGGCGCGCAGCAAGAGTCATGGGCGCTGAGTGGCACAGCAGTTTTGATTTTGCCTGACTGGCAACCTTGATGTTTTGTACACATAGTTTGTTTTCCTTATTGGCTGAGACTGTTCATCTACCACTAAGGATAAACCTTGGAGCTAGCTCCAAGGTCAAGACGAATTTTGTTAAAAGAGAAAAATAACCACTTCGCTCAACCTCAGCCTTTTTCCGAAAAAAGAAAGACGCCGCAGCGCCTTTCGAAGTTGTCATGTCGATGTCGTCATCAAACTGGATGTTTAAAGCATTCGTTTAACGTCATCCCAATAGCGCGCAGAACATCACGGCGAGTGATGATGCCAACAAGTTTTCCTCGGTCGTCAACTACTGGGTACATTTTTGGCTTACCGACTTTCATCATATCCGCCAACTCAATGACCGACATTTCTGGCGAGACGGACAACACATCTTCATGCATACACTCTTGCACAGTATGTGTATCTTGGCAGTGGTAGCTGGCTTTCACCAACTTATCTAACAAATCTTGTTCAGATAAGAACCCCACTACTTTTTCGTTTTCATCAATGACTGGACCACCAAGCGTCACGCTCTGCATCACTTTGTTCAAAGCGGCTGTGAGTGACATGTCTTTAGTGAAAGTCACCGCTTGCAACGTCATGTAATCTTTTACTTTTAATGAATGCATTCTTATCTCCTTAGCGGCATTTTATTGCGGCCTTAAGATAAGTGTCGTCTACTTTCTTGATTTTACTAAATGGAAATTAGCAATTTTGTTCATAGGCGTAGTCTATTGATCTCTATCAAAATTCATTTATCTACTGCTCTCAAGCTAAATCTTGTTGCATATTTATCCCAATAAGAAAAAGTTATCTGCAGAAGTAAACACCAACAAAAGCCAGAGACATGACGAGGAAACGTCTCAAATGTCGCGCAGAAAATGCTCACTAATCCTAATTAGCTATGCAGCACATACAAAAAAGCCAGTCAGCAAAACTGACTGGCTTTCATCAAATCAAAAAGTGATTTAATTATGCATTTTCCATTGCTGCAACGATGTCACGCGCAACCGCCTCTGCGACTTTAATACCATCGATACCAGCAGAAAGAATACCACCAGCATAACCTGCACCTTCACCCGCAGGGTAGAAGCCTTTTAAGTTTACACTTTGGAAATCTTTACCGCGCTTAATGCAAACTGGTGAAGAGGTACGAGTCTCAACGCCAGTCAACAGGCCATCTTCGGATGCAAAACCTTTGATCTTACGATCGAAAGCTGGAATGGCTTCACGAATCGCTTCTACCGCAAATGGAGGCAGCGCTTTCGATAAGTCTGTGAGCTTAATGCCCGGCGTGAAAGATGGCTCAACATCACCAAGTTGACTTGGATCGCGACCTTTCAGGAAGTCACCGATTTTCTGTGCTGGCGCATCGTAGTTTTCGCCGCCTAGTTTGTAAGCGTTAGATTCAAGTTCACGTTGGAAACGGATACCTGCTAGAGGATCACCCGGGTAATCCACCTCAGGAGAGATACCCACAACAATCGCACTGTTTGCGTTACGCTCTGCACGAGAGTATTGGCTCATGCCGTTCGTCACTACGCGACCTTCTTCAGATGTCGCCGCAACAACAGTGCCGCCTGGACACATACAGAAGCTGTACACGGTACGACCATTTTTACAATGGTGAACCAGTTTATAATCCGCAGCACCAAGAATTGGGTGACCCGCATTTGGACCAAAACGCGCTTCGTCGATCATCGATTGCTTGTGCTCGATACGGAAGCCAACCGAGAATGGTTTCGCCTCCATGTACACACCGCGCTCGTGCAACATTTCAAATGTATCACGCGCACTGTGACCAACAGCCAATACCACGTGACGAGATTTGATCTCTTCACCGTTTGACAATGTCACGCCAGTGATTTGACCGTCTTCCATATGAAGATCATCAACACGAGTACTAAAGCGAATTTCACCACCTAGCTCGATGATAGTCGCACGCATTTTCTCGATCATCGTTACCAGCTTGAAAGTACCGATGTGCGGTTTACTTACGTATAGAATTTCTTCTGGTGCGCCAGCCTCTACAAATTCAGTGATCACTTTGCGACCGTAGAAGTTTGGATCTTTCACTTGGCTGTACAGCTTACCGTCAGAGAACGTACCCGCACCGCCCTCACCAAACTGTACGTTTGATTCTGGGTTTAGCGTGCGTTTACGCCAGAAACCGAAAGTATCTTTAGTACGTTCACGAACTTCTTTCCCACGTTCAACAATGATTGGGTTGAAACCCATTTGAGCCAACACCAAACCAGCAAATAGACCACATGGACCAAAACCGATGACGATTGGGCGCTCTGTTAGGTTCTCAGGTGCTTTCGCAACAAACTTGTATTCCATGTCTGGCGTTTGGCGAACGTGAGGATCGTTTGCGAACTTCGCTAGCAACGCGGTTTCATCGCCTTCAACGATAATGTCTAGCGTGTAAATAAGATGAATATTGGTTTTCTTACGAGCATCGTAGCCGCGTCTAAAGACGTTAAAAGAGATAACTTTCTCAGCAGGAATGCCAAGTTTTTTAGTGATCGCGTCTAATAGCGCGCCTTCCTCATGATCAAGAGGAAGCTTAATTTCATTAATACGAATCATATCGATGTCTCGTTATAGTAGGTGTCTTAGCCAAAAAACCTACTGACGGCCCCCAGCTCACAATGGCGCGCATTTTACGAGAAATTGAATTGTCTGTCATACTAAATCAAGGTTGGACGACGGATTTAACTTGGTGAATGTTGAATTTTGCCTTGGGATGAGTATTATCCCCCTTCTTTGATTTTGACTAACTTAAGAGCTGATTATCATGGCGTTTGTCGTAACCGATAACTGTATCCAATGTAAATACACCGACTGTGTCGCGGTGTGCCCGGCTGACGCCTTCCACGAAGGTCCAAACTTCATGGTAATCAACCCAATAGAATGTATCGACTGTGGCTTGTGTGTTGACGAGTGTGCCGCAGCGGCAATCTTCCAAGAAGACGAGCTGCCTGAAGATCAAATCATCTACAAAGAGCTCAACGCCGAACTCGCAGAAATCTGGCCGGTACAAACTGAAGTGAAACCAGCGATGGATGAAGCGGAAAAATGGAACGGCGTGCCAAACAAGTTGGATATGTTAGAAAAATAACCGCATTCAAAACGAAAAAAGCGTAATGAACCTCAGCTTGACATCGCCTGGGCCGTTACGCTTTTTTTGTATCTAAAATTCGTTGATACGATTAGCTGTGCTGACGACGCATGTTGTCCAAAATGATGCCCGTCGCCATTGCTACGTTTAAAGATTCTGCGCCACCGAAAGCAGGAATCGTGATCTTATCTGTCACGAACTTGGACGCTTCTTCTCGCACACCATGTGACTCGCTGCCCATCAACAAAATACCTTCTGCTGAAAACTCAGTTTTATGCACGCTCTCACCTTCAAGGAAAGCACCATACACTGGCAAGTTTGCTTCAGCTAAGTAGCTTGGCAAATCAACCAAACTCACTTGCACACGCCCAAAACTGCCCATTGTCGCGCTGATGGTTTTTGGGTTATACGGGTCTGCACAGTCAGTGCTCGCAATAATGTGCTTAATGCCATACCAGTCAGCTACACGGATAATCGTACCTAGGTTACCTGGGTCTGAAACACCATCCAGAGCAATCATCAAGCCCTTTGCCTGTGGTTCTTTTACGTTTGGAATCTCTACCACAGCAATGGCGGCGTTGTTGCTCACAAGCGTACTTGCTTTGGTTAGATCATCAAGCGACGCTTCAACGCACTCAAAACCACTCAGCTCTTGGCGGTGACTTTCCAAAAAGTCTGCCGTAGCAAAAATTTGCTTCACAACCAATGAGCTGCTCGCCAACTCTAATACGTTCTTTTCACCTTGAACAAGAAACAAACCATGCGCTTTACGCTGTTTCTTTTGGCCCAAAGCACGAAGCAGTTTTAGTTGGTTTTTTGAAATCATGACAATATCTCAGGTGGAAAGTGAATACTTGGCGAATTAAAACAAGCGTGATTATAAAGTAAAGTGCTCAAGGCAAAAAGAGATGTTAAAAACGAAAAAGCCCCGCTATATAAGCGGGGCTTTTAAAGGGTGGGACCCCAGCCACATCCCGGCACACAAGTCACACGCTGCGGCTGCTTCCTTCCGGACCTGACCGAGTTCACGAGCTATTGTTGCGAGAGGACCAGAGCCCCATAATTCTTTTTTGAGGGCTTGCCTCAATTGATGTTGGGGATTATTCAGTATCGGCCTTCATAATGCAAGGGCAAAAACCGCTAAATCCACTATTCTTCATTCGTTTGGACAAAACTCGATCAATTCATCCATTTAAGACTGAACAAGATAGTCGCTAGAACCAGAATAATGACGAGAAGAATGTTTGCTGACGTACATATCTTCATCCGCCAAATGCAGCGCTTGTTCCAAGCTCATGTGCTGCTTTCGTTTCTCAGAAACACCAACTGAAATCGAGACAGTTTTCAGCTCTGCGCACAATTTATCGGTAACATCCAATCGACTCAGTTCTTGAACGGCTCGCGAAAGCTCTATTTGTGTTGGGTATCCGAGCAAAATAAATTCGTCACCGCCAATACGATAGCTTCGCCCAGACCACACTCTATGTATCTTCAGCGAAAGCAATTGCAGCACTTCATCACCCGCTAAATGACCGTAGGTATCGTTGATTTGTTTGAAGTGATTAATATCTAAATAAAGAATCGCCAAATCCTTATTCACCCCTTGGCGATACTTAACTTGCAAAGAGCGACGATTCCTCAACCCAGTTAAATTATCGGTGTTGGATTGACGATACAGATAGAGAGAAACACAAATTGCCAATACAAGTACGAATAGAAATACCGCTTGGGTTTGTGTTGCCAATCGCACCTCATACTCTAACGCCGTGCGCCAATCTGGACGCAAATCGTATTGAGCCACAATTTTGTCAACGCCCAACATCGCGATCGCGCGGCTAAAATATGGCGCTAACATTGCACCGCGTTCATTCGCGACGAGGCCGATAGACAACTGCGAACTGTAAAACTCCCCTATCGCGGTATCTTGTTCGATGGGCACAAGCTCGCTCAAACGAAGGAAATGGTTGAGCATTGCCGTATCCATCGGGATGTAATCCACCTCCCCTTTAAGCAATGCTTCAATAAGATCGTGCTGCGTGTTAAAACGCTCAAGCTCTTTCAACGGTAAAAGCTGAGTCATCATTTGATCGAAGAAATCGTCTTTGACTACACCGATTCTTTCAGAGATCAATTGTGACACATGGGAATAGGTGTTTGGCTTGTAGCCCAATCGCTTGACCATCACTGAAGCTGGTGAATAGTGCGGTCTTGGGAAATAGCTGAATTCATGCCGTTCTCTGCTCACCGTCAATGGTGCCAAAATATCAAATTCACCTTTCATAAACTGGCGATACATCGACTCCCAACTTTCGTTAGGCTCACTGATGATCACACAGTTTAAATCCAGAATTTCACAGCTTTGTAGAACGATATCGGCTGTCATCCCTTGTACGGTGCCATCAGGGTTGTACACCACATAAGGAAAGATGGATTCCATTTTGATTCGAATTGGCTCTTTTAAATCGACAGGCAGTAACTTGATCGCATCTCGCAGGGCTGAACGTCTCAACTCAAATTGATACAACGCGATTTGCTCACGAAGTTGCTTTTGTACCGCTTCACCATGAATAAACGAGGCAAAGGTATCCAACTCTTCTAAGTGGTGACCTTTTTTACTAATGATAGAAACAGGTTTGATGGAGATCTGATCGTTGAGCATTTTGGCATCAAACCCTTCCAACAACATTGGTTTGAGTTGGTTAATCGCATCAACCACGCCATCCACTAAACCAGTTTGTAACAAACGTACTGCTTCGTTATGACCTTTATAAGGAACTTGTTTTAACTCTGGATGATACTGTTTGATCAGTTCTGAGTAGATGGTGTTTTGAGGCACACCAACACGCGAAATATCATCTAATGTCGAGTCGCTCAGCCCATATAGGTATGTGTATTCAATGTTTGTTGGTCGGGAATAGCTGAAACGCTCGGCGCGAGTATCGGTATAGGTAATGTTGGCAGCAAAGTCCGCGTCTTCATTCGCGACTGCATCTAAAATGGCATCAAAACTCGCGTAGTTGATGTACTCAACACTCACACCAAATTCAGTGGATACCGCATCAAATAAAACGCGAGTGACAACATCATCCGCTTCCGTCGCGATTTTATAGTGAGGCTGTAATGAAGGTTCGGCCTTTACATGAAGGCTTGGCAACAGACAAGCGAAAAGCAGCAGCGTTCGAGCAAGTGTGATCATGACAAACTTATCTAAAATTAACCACTTACAGTGTGGTTATTATTATGGAAAGTAGAATAATTATGAAATGATGAACATATACTAATTCACTTATTGTTTCACAATCAATTCAACAGTCTGCCGCACGGGTCACTTTTTCCTCTGAACGCCTACAACTATTTTATAACTCCGCCTGCTCGTCACTACTACGTAAGATGTAGTCCGTCATCCAAGCAGTACCCAACAAACAGATCCAGACCACAAATACAGGATTTGGTACATCCGTATTAGGGCTCACCACCAACGCTGCAAAACCGACGGTTGGTAGTGTCCAACAAAGCAACTTACTCCAGCGAATCGAGTCTTTTAATTTGGCGAGTGTTTCCATCGAAGCCAACATCCCAGTAATGCTCAACGCCACCAGCACCGCGTAATGAAGATCGGCAATCCATAGAGGCAATAGTAAAAGCAAAGGCCACCAGCTGTGTTTTTCTGAGCGTTTCCAATGCGTTGCTGCCCACCACATGACCACAACAGACAACGTTTGAACCACGGTCACCCAAGCTGAACCATCAAGCTTACCGCCTTGTTGCGTGACCATCAGCCCTACTTGTAAGGTAATCACAATCAAACCGGTAGTAAGGAGAACGCCAAGAGAGCTGCGATGTGAGAACACCACCATAAGTAACGGGAATAGAATCAGCACGCCAACAGACAACGCAATGGGCTGCATCGAAAGCGTCGCACCAAACACCATCATAGCGCCGAGCAACACTAAGCCAGCAAGGCCACCTTGAGGCAACAGCCATAATGCCGGGATCATGAGTGCGAGTACTGGGATTTCGCCCTCACTCAAACTCATCGCTCGGGCACACACAACGGCAAGAAAAGTTGTGATGAAAAATTGAAGTGTTGAAAAAATCATAGCGCCTCCTGGCTTCCCCACCAACTTGGTAACTCAACGGCAAATGAAACTGGGTATCTAAAGTCGTTGAGTGGGTCTAGATTCAAGCTTAGCTTATCGTTAATTTGTATTTCGTGCGCTTGATGCACCAATTTGTCTTTAGTTAAAAGGGCTTTAAAAAGACATCTAACTCACTAGCAACAAATGTTAACCATGCACAAGAACTGTTAGCGAAATACAAGTCGTGTGTATTACCATTCCTTAGCAAGCCACAACGGACAGTTTCAGTATGGACCAATTTTTAGTGCAAATCTTTGCTGTAATTCACCAAATTCCAAAAGGAAAAGTATCGACCTACGGCGAAATTGCCAAAATGGCAGGCTATCCGGGATACGCTAGACACGTAGGGAAAGCTCTTGGGAATTTGCCAGAAGGTAGCAAATTGCCTTGGTTTCGAGTCATCAATAGTCAAGGGAAGATATCGCTGAAAGGCAGAGACTTAGACAGGCAAAAGCAGAAATTAGAAGCAGAAGGGATCGAAGTGTCTGAGATAGGAAAAATCGCCCTCAGAAAATACAAATGGCAGCCTTAGGCTGCCATTTTTGTTCGCTATGTTTGGTATTAACGCGTACCAACTAGACGAATATCCAACTGGTGAGTTTGTGCTTCATCTGTGATCACACCGTTATGCGTATCACTGATGAAACGCAATTTACCATCGACTTCAATACGCGCGCGCACGCTGTAAGTGTGATTCGGTTTAATTTCGTTGCTGTCGTAACTCAGCTCAAACGAAAGAGGAACTTGCTTACCTTCTGTTTCGAACGTTTGTTTTGCTAGAAGCTTAGATGGCGCATCAGCCAAAGACACATCTTCTAGTGTTACCGTAACCACAGCATTTGGTGGTAGAGCAATACGTTCACGGTAAGCCACTGTACCTGTAATTGTCTTCATTGACGCCTCAGCAGATTCCATTTCTGTTGTTTGAGAAGTTTGGCAACCCACTAACGCAGCGCCAACAAGTAAAGAAGTAACAAGTAGTAGTGTTTTTTTCATATATTCCTCAAGAAGAGTATTAAATCGGGATAAGTATAGGGTTGGAATATAAAACTGTCTTGTTTCCTTTCGTTTATTTGACAATAGTTTGACTAAGTTAGAATTTTTCAAACAATTGATTTCGTTTCATAATTAGGACTGGCCGGACTTTTCCTGCAAAGCAGAAACGTTGTTACTATTCCTTTTGCCTTATTCGTAGGTTTAAGGATGAGACTACTATTAAGTCACTCAACAGTTCTAAACAAAGTCACTTCACAGATCATCAGATCTTGAGGTAACGTGAAGAAAAAACACATCGGTGAGGAGACACAATGAGTAAACCATTACGAGAATTGCTCAGCCTACTACAACTCGAAAAATTAGAAGAAGGCTTGTTTCGTGGACAAAGTGAAAACCTAGGTTTACCTCAAGTCTACGGCGGCCAAGTGATTGGACAAGCCCTCTCAGCGGCGCGTTATACAGTAGAAGAAACACGCACTGTACACTCCTTCCATAGCTATTTTCTCTACCCTGGAGACCCTGAAAAGCCGATCATTTACGATGTGGAAAATTTAAGAGATGGACGTAGCTTTAGCACCAGACGCGTTAAAGCAGTGCAAAATGGACGACCTATTTTTTACCTAACGGCTTCTTATCACGGCGATCAACCGGGGTTCGATCACCAGAAAGCCATGCCAGATATTCCGGGGCCTGAAAACTTCGCCTCAGAGAGTGAACTCGCAAGTCATATCGCGGAGTTTCTGCCAGAGCGCTTGCGTAAAACATTCTGCGGAGAAAAACCGATTGAGACTCGCCCTGTCACGGTGATCAATCCTCTAAAACCCAAAAAAGCGGAGCCAAAACAGTACCTTTGGATTCGTGCTAACGGTGAGATGCCAGATAACCAACTGATTCATCAATACTTGTTGGCTTACGCGTCAGATTGGGGATTTTTGGTCACGGCGATGCATCCACATGAAGTGTCGTTAATGACGCCGAATTTCCAAGTTGCGACGATTGACCATTCAATCTGGTTCCATCGTCCCTTCAAGATGGATGAATGGCTTTTGTACGCAATAGAAAGCCCAACGGCGAGTAATACTCGAGGCTTAGTGCGTGGCGAAATTTATAACCAGCAAGGTCATTTGGTGGCGACTGCCGTACAAGAAGGAGTCATGCGCTACACGAAATAACCCGAGCGCATAAGATGCAAAAAGGAGTGCTCAGCACTCCTTTTTAGTGGGTATCAAACGATGATTAATTCGGTTGATACTTCATGGTGACCACTGACCACTCATAAAGTGATTTCGGATAGCCGTACTTGCTTTTGCCGTACACCACATTTGGCTTGGCATAAAAACCGCCGTCATCACTCGCTAAGAACTCACGTTGACCGCGACGGTAGTACACGATAGGCGCTGCCAACTCATACTCAATGTTTTCTAGTTTAGAGTCGTCAATCACTAAAAAGCGAGTCATGCGAATCGTACTACCGTTCGCACAATAGCCTGCAGCATCATAATCAATTGCATCGAATGGTTTTAGATCATCAGAAAACAGATCCGCAGTACAGCCATCAAATCGAGCAACATGTACCCAGACTGCCTTTTGTTGGGTTCGGTCATCGCTACCCACTGGTTTTAACAAGAACAGCGCGACCTTACCTTTGCCAAATTTTTGCAGCTCATCATCCGTCGGTTCACGTACCGAACGCGACCCCATGATGCCAAACTCACTTTCTTCTAAATTGGAAAACTGTGGGGCACTGAGGGTACTGACGATGACGGTTTGTTCGCTATCAAGTTGTGTGTATTTATCTGCAACACCCGATTCTGCCAAATCGACATGAACCGTAACTCTAGTTCTTGGTAACGCTTTGTAATCTCGCGATTCACTCTCAGAAATATCCAACGCAATAGAATGATATTGAGAGTAATTAGTTAGCGTCAACTCAGCTTTCGCATTGTCTAACGTGGCAAACTCTTCGCTCACGGTATCAGCAAATGAGTAAGTACGAGTGCCTACCGTTTTACCAAAATCCAAACTAATCGTCTTAAATGGCGTAAATTCCACAGTTTGAAGCTTCGTCGTAAGACCTGGATGATCCGCTTTATTAATGGTGCCGTTAACCAATACGGTTTTAGTTGTATAGTTACGTGCAGTTAACGTCACTTCCACTTGGTAGTCGCCAGCATGCAGCACTTTCAAACGACCAGAATCTGAAGATAACAACTCAACCACCGGCTCAGCTTGGTTAATCAGACGGTAGCTTGCTTTGGCTTCTCCCCCACTCATCACTGGTGTGATAACCGCACCAGCAGAAAAGTCCAGAGTTGGATAAGTAATAGAAACCGGGTTGCTACCTTGTTTAATCGTTACAGCAAAACTACTTTCACCTGGAGTAAACTTATCGTTGCCTGCGTCCGACACAATAACTCTGGTGCTGCCCGCATTCAGAATGCGCATATCACCCGTTTTGCGATCTAAGGAAACCACATCAGTTGCAGAATCCGTCGCAAATCGGTAGCTCACTTCACCAACCGTACCGAGAATAGATGGTTTTTGGACATAAGGTTGGTTGATGTTCCACGTACCTTCTACTACGCCTGACTGGATAGCAATTCGGCTTGGCGCACTCAGAATGTTGAAGCGAACTTTTTGATCTGGACCGGCCGTGTAATTTGCACTCTCTTTCCTGCGAACCGTTAACGTCGTTTGACCCGCTTTGTAGACACGAATAAGACCGTCACCAATAACATCTGCAACACCTGGAGAAGTATTGTCAACGACTTCCAAATGATCATTGCTGGCCGTTAAACCAAAATCACGCTGCAAGTTAAAATCGTAGTCTTTGCTGTATACCATTTCATAATCTTGCGTCGTCATCGCTTGGCCTTGCGCTTTCGCAACTTTGATCACAACATTGAATTGAATTGGTTGGTAAAAGTCACCGCCATCATCTTCAAACTTAAGACGATATTCGCCCGCGGTATCCACTTCTAAGTTGCCATCCTTCATTCGAAGACCTTCAGGCAACCCACCAATCAGACTGACTTTGCCTTTCTGACCAGCAAACGCCATTGGAATAGCCAGTTTAGGCTGATAAGTGAGAGACATTTCCACGTCTTTCATTACCGGATGAGGTGCGCGTTCGATTTCAATGTTGAAGCGGGTTTTACTTGCTGGATAATTACGCAAGTCGTATTCGTAGGCTTCAACTTCTGCGCTACCAACACCTTTGATCAACAACGCTTCACCATCCGTAGTTTTAGCGACAACATCTTCACCATTGATGATGCGATATCCATAGTCGCCGCGAGCGTGTGCAACTTGAGGGAAAATGCGTCCACCGTCTTCATACGTCTTAGCAATATTCGCAACACTGATGGCTTGACGTTGACCCGGTTTCACATCGACCACAAACTGAGCGACTTGCTGCTTGTTTAAGAAAGCATCGCTGTATGTTGCTGTCGCCTCGACGGTTACCTGACCAACGTTGTGGATCAAAAGCAAACCCGTTTCTGGGTTTAGTAACTCGGCAACCTCGTTGTCTGGTTCGCTGCGCAGAATTTTGTAAGTGATATTTTGCGTTTCAACTTTATCCAAACGTGAAGGCGCTAAGGTTAAACCGTCTCGATACTCATCTTCGATTAAGGCAAATTTAAGTTGCTCAGCACCTATCGCATACAATGTCACGGTTGCACGAACTTGCTTAGGTAGATATAAGTCGTTACCTGAATCGGAAATCAGTACAGAAGCCTGCCCCGCAGAACCAAGTGAATAAACAACGCCGTTATCATCAACTTGAATGAGGTTCTGCCCGCTTTCGACTTGATAACTCAGTTTACCTTTCTGCCCGCGCACGGTCAGAGCTTTCCCGTCAGGATCGAGTGCAACTAGGCTTAAATCACTGGCAGAAAGATCATTGTTAAAACCTCGTTCAACCGTGACCGAAAACGTCGTTTCAGAAGATTCATACACAGAACTGGTATCTGTTGCACGAATTATCGCGGTGCCTGGACGCAGGATTTGAAATACTCCCGAATCATTCACCCTCACCACATTCGGCGGATTTGAATCAATGACTTGGTAAGATACTGAGCCGCGAACGTTGCTCAATAGTGTCTGAGTGATGGTTCCCACACCCTCAAACTGCAACGAGGCATCTTCAACAATCAGCTGTGGACGACTCTGCTTCGTGATAGAAGTTGGAGAGCTTGTATTGCTCGGCTTGGAGTCACCTCCTCCACCGCAACCAGCAAGTAAAGCAGCAAGAAAAATCAAATAATAATTTCTGTTCATTTTTAGTAATAATTTGTTACATCTCAAGGAGCGAGATAATAATACGATGTTTTATTAATCGCTATCCCTATTGTTGATGACTTTATTACTTAAGTGTTTACTACTATATTAAGGGTAAAAATAAATTCTGATAAATGGCGAGAAAATTACCCGAAAAACGCGAAGCAAACGTTTAAATTAATGTAATTAATTAATTTAGAAAGAGTGAATGTTCAACAAAATAAAACAGGAAAAATAATGAAGAAAAATTGCATTAATTTTTGGCGGGCTATGCTGTATGGACATTAACAGATTAGAAAAACATAATTATCTAATGCACAAATAAAAGCAAGAACGAATCTCGTTTATATTTAATAAAAGAGATATGTATTTTAAAACTGGAATAATGTCACTCTTACATTCCATTTTAATGTCTCGTCAGTAACAACTATTATTCCAGTGACTGTAAACTTAGATTAGCTTCGAATTGGCAACTCAGTGGTATATTTAATCGACTCCATTGCAAATGTTGAAGTCACGTTAGATAGCCCTTTTACACTATTCACTAAGCGCTTATAAAATTCGTCAAAACACTTCATATCTTTCACCAGCACTTTCATCATGTAGTCGTACTCGCCGGCCATACGATAAAACTCCATCACCTCAGGGAAATCACTCACTGTTGTGACAAAATGGTGATACCAATCTTCGGAGTGATCGATGGTTTTTAACTGAACAAAAGCGATAAAAGACAGGTCGAGTTTTTCTGCGCTCAGTAACGCGACGCGCTTTTCAATGTAGCCTTCCTCTTCCAACCTTTTTAAACGCTTCCAACATGGTGTTGTTGTCAGATTAACTCGCTCTGCTAAGTCATTTAATGACAAGGTGCTGTCGGTTTGTAGCAAAGCAAGCAGCTGCTTATCGACCCGATCTAATTTCATTTCCATAAAATCCATAAAATGTAGAAAATTTTTCTATCCCAATACCCATCAAGAGCAACTATAGCAAAGTTTTTCTCTCACCTTATAGGTAAATTATCCCTATCTAATGCTTATCTATCGATTTCCAAGGAGAGACGCCATGTGTACTGACCACAACTGGATCAACAATGCAGTGCGTAAAATTGAAGCAGATTTTCAACGCTCTGCTGATACTCATTTATTTAAACTCGAACTGCCTTCTCTTGATGGTATCGATATCTACCTAAAAGATGAGAGCACACATCCAACAGGCTCTCTCAAACACCGATTGGCGCGTTCGTTGTTTCTTTATGCGATTTGTAATGGGTGGATTGGTCCTGAAACCACAGTAATTGAAGCATCCTCAGGCAGCACTGCCGTTTCAGAAGCGTATTTCGCTCGCTTACTTGGCTTACCTTTCATTGCCGTTATGCCAAAAACCACCGCGCGTAAAAAGATTGAACAAATTGAGTTTTACGGTGGCAAAGCACACCTTGTTGAACGCTCAGATCAGATTTATGACGAGTCTCGACGTTTGGCTCAAGAGTTAAATGGTCACTACATGGATCAATTTACTTATGCTGAACGTGCAACTGATTGGCGCGGCAACAACAATATCGCGAACTCGATCTTCAGCCAAATGCAGTTAGAAGATCACCCAATTCCGAGTTGGGTAGTGATGAGTCCAGGAACCGGTGGCACATCAGCAACCATTGGCCGCTTTATTCGTTACCAAAAATACGACACCAAACTGTGTGTGGTAGACCCTGAAAACTCAGTGTTTTACGACGCCTTCCAATCCGGCAACAGTGAATTAAAAGGCAATACTGGCAGCAAAATTGAAGGCATCGGCCGACCACGTGTTGAACCAAGCTTTATCGCCGGTGTGGTTGATGAGATGCGAAAAATTCCTGATGCGGCAAGTGTCGCGACCGCGCATTGGGTTTCTCAGCTGATTGGACGTAAAGTCGGTGCATCTACGGGGACGAACCTCTACGGTGTACTTCAACTGGCCTGCGAAATGAAACAACGCGGTGAAACAGGCTCTATCGTGACACTTCTATGTGACTCTGGTGAGCGTTACTTAGATACGTATTACGACTTAGCATGGGTAAAAGAGAACATCGGTGATATTCAACCTTACCTCGCGCAACTTGAAGTCATTCAAGCGAAAGGCTGTGTTGAGCCGGCATGTTGTGGTCCAATTACCGCTTAAGATGCAAATTCGAATGTAAAAAACGAGCCGGCATGTTGTGGTCCAATTACCGCTTAAGATGCAAATTCGAATGTAAAAAACAGCCCGCTTAATGTGCGGGCTGTTTTTTTATTGATTGGGATTACTTTTTCTGACGCGCTTCAAACGCGGCCAATTGTTCTGGCGTTGCTGCTGGTTGATGGTTTTGTTTCCACTCATCATAAGTCATGCCGTAAACACGTTCGCGAGCGTCATCAATATCTAAATCCAAACCGAGATTTTCAGCCTCTGCTTTGTACCATTTGCTAAAGCAGTTACGACAGAAGCCCGCAAGGATCATCAGGTCGATGTTTTGCACATCTTTGTTTGCATCTAAATGCGCCAATAAACGACGAAATGTCGCTGCGTCTAACTTGTCTTGTTCTTCTTGAGTCAGATTTTTATATTTGAATTCAGCCACTTTACTTTCCTTCTCTCTTATTTGATTGGCTTTCGTCACCATATCCAGTTAGTCCACTTTCATAAGTAGGAAGTATGCTTTAGCGCAACAATTCCCATTCGAAAATCACTACCTTTGAACAAAAACTGATATGATAAGCGCCATCTATCTTATTGATTAAATTAATATTAACACAAATCATTACAACGGTCTTTTACAAAGGTTATCGTCAAGTTATGAAAAACGCCATCCTATTATTGTCTGCCTTGACCATCAGTGTGCCGACTTTTGCTGCTCAAGAACAAACTCATCAATCTTATTTTTATCTAGGTACTGGTAACGTTGGTTTCGATACGCCGTATTTTGGATCAGACAGAGACAATGAGTGGTCCACACCGCATATCACTGTTGGTTGGGGCTATCATGTTAATCAATACCTTGCGTTTGAAGGTGTACTTCGTTACTCCCAAAACGAGCTTAAGAACGACACGCTAAAAACAGATTTGGATTTGCACTATTACCAAGCGGGCATGTCAGCGGTATTAACCAGTGACAACCTAGGCGACACACCACTCTCTTTGTTTGGCCGCGTGACCGCTTTGGGGACTCAAGCAGAAATGTATGTTCCAAATGCCCAGAAAGTGACTGACGACTCTGGCGCTCTGTTTAACGTGGGAGCTGGAGTTCATTGGGATATGAGTAAAGATATCTGGTTACGCGCAGAGTACATCTACAATGTCGCAGATATGGGTTTTGAAGACTTTTACGACAGCTATGAAGGTCTACAAATCAGCTTAGGAAAACGCTTCTAGCGCGACGTTGAACCCAGAATTTGAAGTTAAATGTAAAGAAGCCGAGGCAAATGCCTCGGCTTCTTTTATCAATCTAAAAAGTAGCTTTGCTTATTGAGCGGAAAATTTTTCTGCGGTCTCTTTGTTTACATGACTGCTAGGTTGAACAGTATCAAGTGACGCTAAAATACCATCTTGATGACCTTTTAGCGCATTCGTAAACGTTGGAAGTGCAGTGGTGACTAACAACGCCATAATACCCGCAACCAGAACCATTTCTACCATGTAACTACCACGAACTTTTTTCAAGGGAACACCTCAATAATCATAGGTATAGCCACCTTCCTGGCTTTATACCTAGCAAGACTCGACATTCAGTCATAAACGATGAGCGAGTCCTGTGCCCCTCGAAGAAGTGGCGAAATAATAACCACAATTAATGGTTAGATCTATAAATAATCACTAGAAATATAAAAAACGCCGAACAAAAATGGTTCGGCGTTTTTAATCAAAGCGTTACATGTTGTCGTTAAGGATGCACTGAGCGGCCTTTCGAATCGTGGCTGAGCGCTTTGTTCAGTTCTGCTTCTACGTGACCAGGAGCTTGTGTTTTCGCAGAAATCAGTCGGTACATCGCAGGGATAACAAACAAGGTCACCAATGTAGCAAACCCCATCCCGAAAAAGATAACCGTACCCACGGCAATACGGCTCTCATAACCAGCACCTGTTGATACGATCAACGGGATTGCACCTGCAAGTGTGGTAAACGCAGTCATCAAAATTGGGCGTAGACGTCGCGCGGCGGCATCAATGATCGCTTTTTCAAACTCAACGCCACGGTCACGTAGCTGGTTGGCAAATTCTACGATCAAAATGCCGTTTTTCGTTACCATACCGATCAACATGATCATGCCGATCTGGCTGTAAATGTTCATTCCTTGCCCCATCACGACCAAACCAAGGAAACCACCAAACACACCCATTGGTACAGTGAACATCACTACTAGCGGGTTCACGAAGCTTTCAAACTGAGCCGCCAACACGAGATACGCCACCAACAATGCCAGTGCAAACACAACTGCGACACTCGCTTGGTTCTCTTTAAAGTCTTTCGACTCACCCGAATAACTCACAGAAATGTCACCCGGCAAGTTGTCGATAGCTTGCTGATCGAGGTAATTCAGCGCTTCACCCAATGTATAACCTTCGGAAAGATTTGCAGTAATGGTGATGGACTTCTGTTTGTTGTAGTGAGACAAACGGATAGATGCTGCCACTTCTTCTATTTTTGTGACCGTGTCTAATGTCACTAGCTCGCCGCTGTTGGTACGCAGATAAATCTGACTCAAATCGGCAGCATTATTGAAGCTATTTTCATCACCGCGAAGGTAAACATCATATTCTTCGCCACGCTCAACATAAGTCGTTTCGCTTTTACCACCGAGCATGATTTCTAATGTGTCAGAAATGTCTTTTACGCTCACACCGAGTTCAGCCGCGCGTTGTTTGTCGACCGTAACTAACAGCTCTGGCGTTTTCTCGGAGTAGTCTATCTCAGCGCCTTCCATCATGGGTGATTCTTCGGCTTTGTTCTTCAACAGTTCAGCCCAGACGAGAAGCTCATCATAATCCGAACCGCCTAATACGAACTGAACTGGCTCACTCGAACCACCTTGGAAACCTGGCATAAATGGGAACACTCGAACATCAGGGATACCCGCCAATGCACCACGTACTTTGTTGAGCGCTTCCTGAGCCGTTACATCACGTTCATTCCAATCTTCTAGAATCATGATCACAAAGCCAGTTTGGTCACCTGCCTGACCACCGAACGCTGGCGTTTGGATGCTGAATGACTTCAGATAACCTTGCCCTAGCAATGGCATCAATCGGTCTTCGACAATATCCATATTGGCTGACATTCGGTTGTACGACGTAGCATCTGCGCCGCGCACAAACGCAAAAATCACACCGCGATCTTCTTGTGGCGTCAATTGAGCTGGTACTTGATTCATTAGGAAATAACTGCCGCCCATACAAGCCAGAATCACCAAAGGCGCAGCCAAGCGAGCTTTCAATGCTCCTTTCAATAATGAGCGGTAGCCATTCTCCAGCTTACTAAACAGGCGATCGACCACTTCGTTGAATCGATTGGGTTTTACATTTGCCTTTAGGATCTGGCTGCCCAACACAGGTGTAAGTGTCAGTGCAATCAAAGAGGAGAAAATTACCGACATAGCCAGCAATACAGAAAACTCTGTAAATAGCAGCCCTACCATGCCATCCATAAAGGAAATTGGCAGAAACACCATCACCAGAACCAACGTTGTCGCGATAACCGCAAAACCAACCTCTCGAGTGCCTTTGTACGCGGCAAGCAAAGGCGATTCACCACGTTCAATATGATGGAAGATGTTTTCAACAACCACAATCGCGTCATCCACCACTAAACCAATAGACAGGATCAACGCCATCAAAGTGATCAAATTGATAGAAAAGCCAAAGTAATACGCGGCAATGAACGAAGAGATCAGCGAAACGGGCACCGTAACCGCTGGGATTAGAGTCGCACGAGCTTGGCCGATGAAAATATACAACACCAAGATCACCAAGCCACCTGTAATAAACAGCGTGCTGTACACCTCTTCGATTGAACGCTCGATAAATACTGTCGCGTCGTAATCAATCGCGAGACGTGTTCCTTCTGGTAAGAACTTCTGAATGTTATCGACTTCAGAACGAACCAGCTTCGCCACTTCTAACGGGTTTGCGTCTGACTGCGGTACCACACCAAGACTAATGTTTACAACACCGTCACTTTTGAAGGTCGAGTTCTCGTTTTCTGCACCAATAAAGACATCCGCCACATCTTTTAGGTAGATAGGCGTGTTGTCGCTTGCACGTTTAATGACAAGATATTGGAAGTCCTCAGGCGTGTTATAAGTACGAGCTGTACGCACCGACATCACCGTCGAGTCGTTGCGAACTTCACCACCCGGGCTTTCTAGGTTCTCACTTCGTAAAGCTGATGTAATATCCGATGCCGTGACCGCACGACCAGCCATAAGCTCTGGTTTGAGTTTCACGTACATGACTTTGTACAAACCGCCAGAGAGATCGATAGAACTCACACCCGTGATCAAACTGAAACGATCCATCAGAACACGCTCGGCATAATCCGTCAGCTGTGTGCGGTCCATTTCAGAAGAACTTAGATTGATGTAAAGGGACGCTTCACCCGAACCATTGTTCTTGTAAACAATTGGGTCATCTGCTTCATCAGGTAACGAGCGCTGAGCACGAGCAACGGCGTCACGCACATCACTCACCCCAGTATTCAGATCGTAACCTAACTCAAAGGTGATCGTGATGCGAGACATGCTGTTACGAGTGGTGGAACTGATTTCATCAATGCCACTGATCCCAGAAAGCTGATCTTCCAATACGGAGGTGATTTGGCTTTCAATAATGGTCGCCGACGCGCCTTCATAACGCGTGCTGATAGAAACGACTGGGCTCTCAATATCAGGCATTTCACGAACAGCTAATTTGGTGAATGACACAAAGCCAAACACACACAACAGCATGCTCAGAACTAACGCCGCGACAGGGCGTTTAACTGAAACGTCGGAAAGTAACATTAGTTTTCTTCCTCAACCGATTCACTGTCATTGCGTGTCACATCCGTGGTGTTCGCTTTGAGTGGCGCGACAATTTCTTTCACTTCAACGCCATCACGCATGTTAACAATACCTTGAACAACGATCTTGTCACCAATCTCAACGCCAGATTCAATCACTACTTCGTTGTCGACACGCGCACCCAGCAGCACCTCTTGGCGAGTCGCTTTGTTGTTTTCATCAATTACATATACAAAGCGTTTGGTGCCTGAGTATTCAAGTGCTTGAACAGGAATGATCGGCGCTTTAATAGCAGGAAATGCCAGTGAAGCGTTCATCAACATGCCCGGTTTCAATTGGTTTTCTGGGTTATCAAACTCAATGCGCACGCGCAAATTCAATGTCTCTGCACTGATTCTGGTATCAATACCAGTGACTTTCCCAGAAAAACGTTGTTCACCCCAAGCACTGGTCTTCGCGGCAACTTCCATTCCAACTGACAACATCGACAAATAACGTTCTGGAATTTGTAAATCCAACTCCATGACCGACAGATCGTCTAATGTCAGAAGCTCAGTTCCTGCGCTAACCATTTTCCCGCGGCTGAAATCGATAAATCCAACCGTTCCAGAAAAGGGCGCGGTGATATGCAGATCGGCGAGATTCGCTTTCGCAGCATCAAGTCGAGCCTGAGCAATCTCCACGCTTGCTTTTTGAGCATCAATTTCGGTTTGAGTAATTGCGTTTCGTTTAACTAAACGCTGAAATTCTTTTAACTTACGTTCTTCATCTTTTAAGTAAGCTTTTGCCTCAACCAGCGCTGCTTGCGCTTTATCATCATCCAATTGAATTAACAGTTGGTTTTGTTGCACGTTCTGGTTTGCTTTTACCGCAATTTGTTTGACCTTACCTGCAACTTCTGAAGCGACAACCACAGACTCTGCCGCCTTCAATTTGCCGATAAGGGATAAAGATTGATTAATTTCGTGCGTTTCTACTTGCTCAGTCACAACCGTGACCGCAGACGGACCTCGCTTTGCTGCAAAAGCGCTAGGGGAAGCCATTAATATAGAAAGCGTTAAAACAGATAAGGATAAAGTGGCTTTCATGCTCATGATCTTGACTACTAAACGAATAAACTTATGTCATTAAACTGCTTACAGTTTATCAATAGATACGTCTCTTAACGTCAAGTAGTGTAAATTCCAGTAAAAAGTATATTTTCGTTCTGTATAAAGGACATACAAAACGCTGACTTTCTACCATCTTTGCCCAAAAAGGCAGCATTCAACGTAAAAACGCTAGAAAAACGCTTTACAGCCGGAGCGAGTTTGCTATGATGCGCTCCGCACTTGAGAGATGCGTTGGGAAAACATTTTTCAAGTATAAAACACCCTGGAGGGGTTCCCGAGTGGCCAAAGGGAGCAGACTGTAAATCTGCCGGCTCCGCCTTCGATGGTTCGAATCCGTCCCCCTCCACCATATTCTTTCTTGTGATT
>NZ_JAPEID010000108.1:0-2557 GCF_028823755.1 Vibrio sp. VP6 | reverse complement strand
TGATTTAGTTCCATCGAATTACGCAACAAAGCCACGCGATTGTAATAATGTATTTCAATACTGTTCCATGATTCAATTTTTACAATACGATTTCGACGTTCCCCAAACATATTTGGTTTTAATGGTTGAGGTATTTCATCTTCCGTACCTGTAGCAATATAGTTGAAATTACCACTAGGAAAACCAACAGCAGGTGAATATGAAATTAAATTACTGTGAACAAACACATCAACTTTTTTCAACTCTTTGATTTTTTGCCAAATAAGCATATGTTCAAAGCCGTGAACCGTACACCAACTACGAGCACCCATCACTTCATCATACACGTTATCTTGGTTTGCATTATTGTAAGAGTCGTTATCAGCCCACGCAGCGAGTTCTGTAATGTAAGACGATACATCATCATAAAGCTTATCAATATTACGTGTTAGCTTATGCACATCAGAATCGGTGAAACCGAATTCATCCTTATAATCCAGACCACAAGCCATGTAAGTAATTTGAAGACTTACAGTTGTTGCTAATAGAGGCAATATCGCATAACCAAGCCATTCATCACCGTCTAGCTCGCGCTTAAAGTTCTCTTCAAGTCCAATCAAGTAATGAGTAACTAAACCAATGTAATCATCTTTTGCCGCAGCATAACCGAAGTTTTCGATAGTCTCATTAATGTCTTGAATTTTATCGCGTGTCTCTTTGATTTTGCTATCCAATATTCCATTGATGGCATCTATAATCGATTCATCTACTAAATCTTGGATTCTGTCACGTAATTGTTCCCAAATGTTTTCAATATCTGGCTCATTTGGCGTATTTGGCCAAAAGATATTCCATAACGTTGATAAAAAACCACCCGCGTAAGGAATATTTGAAAGACCAAATGAAACCATTGCTTTGAAAGCATAGTTAGGATCAACTTCATAGTTATCAAATAAATAACTTTTACGAGCATTGTTAGGGTTAAATTCCGTCAAAGATGACATTGTTACAACGTATTCGTTAGTCATGTGAGCACCTTCTTAGTGGTAATAGATTGTACAGAAACCACGACTAGCGCCATTGTTAATTACAACAATACGCTGATGATAGAATGCATTATCAGGGCGTTGTAAATGGTAAGTTTCATCACGTTGTACCACATGTGATTTAGCCACTTTCCAGCCGCCAGCCATAAATGGCGCACCCCATTGGTATTGAATGGTAAGCTCCCCACGTCCCGTATTCTCAATGTCTACACTACGACCGACTTCCGGGATGATAGGTGTATGTTTGCTGTCTACTTCTGTGACGCCTCCGTTTGGTTCGACAGTCCAATCGTGAGAATAGTCAGTTTCATGTTTTATATTGTTACTCATGATGTTCTCCTATTAAATTGCACAAAATTATGCAATACGTTTAAGTTAAACGTATTGCATCAATAAGAAAACAAACATAAATGAAATGTTACTTTGTAAAAAAGAATGCATTTTTATGATCAATATATGTTAACTAATTCATTTTACAGGAAAGACTTGGGCATCCGTTTCGCTTGTTTCTTTTGTTTCAATGACTTCCGCAAGTTCACCATTTCCACTTTGTGCTGTAGAAGTAGTTTCAACCTGAAAATTTACGGTGCAACCACCAATAAAAATAAGCATTAACCATTTCATTAGTTACTTACCTTATACATGGTAAAAATGATCGCTGGCACTAAGGGTTCGTTTGCACGGTTGATTGCCTCAAGCCCAATTCCGTTGTCTCCATACATCATTACTTGCACAACATCGCCAGCTTTTAGAGGGATTGCGCCTTGTGAAATGATTACATCCTTAATTGAGTCGTCAACGTTAAGCAGTACATTTGAGTTTTCAACGTACTTTCCGTTAACGCTTAACCATAACCTAAACTCGCCGTCACACATCATACAGCCGACTTGCGGGGCTGCTACTATCATATAAACGCCGTCCTCAGAAACAACGATTGCCCCATGATTATTAGTAATGCCGTATGCAAAATCTGTGGTATCCAAAGGAACAAAAGAGTGTCCCATTGCCGGATAAAAATCTTTCGAATGGGACGCTTGAAGCACTGGCTGAGTGGAACAAGCGGACAATAAAAATGCTAATATTAAAATTATAAATTTCATTTTATTTTCCTCTTTTTAGTAGTTCAACAATTTCAGTTCGTAACATTGCATGATAGCGTTTTGTTTCTGTTTCATGGCGACACAAAAGATCAATTATCTTATCTGCGTTTGGTATCACCTCTCTATTTACATCAATAAAAGTCACTAAATTATCATGCTCCGTTGAATCGTTTTTAATATGTTTATCTATAACCTTTAATACGTTCATATATCACCTTCATAATTTAAATGCTTATTTGACAAGTTGATCACTACCAACCACCGGAATCATATTCTTATAAACAATAACGCCAGCAGGATAGTCTTTACCAAATTTCAAGTAAGCAACGGCTTTGTTGCGTAATTCGATGGAACTAAATCAAGAAACTACGATCTGAGCGGCTACGCCCATCAATCGTCGTAGCCTCATGCCTAAACCTCGTTACAAAACAA
>NZ_JAPEID010000107.1:0-2567 GCF_028823755.1 Vibrio sp. VP6 | reverse complement strand
CTGACTTGTAATCAGTAGGTCACCAGTTCGATTCCGGTAGTCGGCACCATTCTTTTGCCTCGATAGCTCAGTCGGTAGAGCAGAGGATTGAAAATCCTCGTGTCGGTGGTTCGATTCCGCCTCGAGGCACCATATTTGGTGCACTTGCTGAATGGCAAGACACAAACAGAATAGTTCCTCCTTAGCTCAGTTGGTAGAGCGACGGACTGTTAATCCGCAGGTCGCTGGTTCGAGCCCAGCAGGAGGAGCCAATTTAAAAAGCCGCATCACTTGATGCGGCTTTTTTTGCATCTGCCCTATTCTCCATTTTAATATTCCTTTGCTTCGCACTTCATATCCAAACATCACCGAATATTAAATCCCCCTCTTCAAAAATACTTATTTCACGCTAAAAATTTAATCCTCATCATAGTTTCAATACGTGCTTGTAGGCGTAATACCACTTCTTCAATAAGATGCGTCGGCTATTAGATTATTGACATAAGCCATGCTTTGCATAGCAATGACACATTTTGTGAGCCAAATATGAAATTAAAAACTCAAGCCTACTTATTATCCGCGATCATACTGTTAGCTTTGCTAGCCTTGACCGCTACAGGTTTATGGACCTTACGCGTCGCAAGTAACCTCGATAACAAAGCTCGAGTAACTGAGCTATTCAAGAGTGCATACAGCATTCTGACTGAAGTAGAAAAAATGGCAGTTGAAGGCAAGATGCCTGAAGAGGAAGCAAAAGCACTCGCAACACGCCTACTGCGTAACAACATCTACAAAGACAACGAGTACGTTTATGTGGCGGACGAAAATATGATGTTTATTGCCGCACCACTAGATCCTCAACTACACGGAACCAGTTTCCATGACTTTAAAGATGGCAGCGGTAATAGCGTAGGCCAACTCATCTTAGATGTTTTGGGTCGCAAAACAGGTCAGATTGTTGAATATACCTGGAGCCAAAAACAGGCCGACGGCAGCATTGAAGAAAAACACTCAATAGCAGAAAAAACACCACATTGGGGTTGGGTTGTCGGCACAGGTATTGGCTTTAATGAAGTGAATGCACGTTTTTGGTCGACAGCACAGTGGCAGCTTATGCTGTGTCTGATTATCGCAGGTTCAATTCTTGGAGGCTTGATCATCTCGATTCGCAAAATGCTCAATCTCTTAGGAGGTGAACCTAACGATGTACGAGAAGCGGTTCAAGCGGTTGCACAAGGTAATATCCAAACTAGCTTTGATACCGTCGCTCCAAAAGGCAGTATCTACCATGCGGTTCAGAATATGAGCCAATCATTGGCAACCATGGTGACTAACCTTGAACAATCGATGCACGCTCTACGCGATGAGCTATCAGCAGTAGAGTCGCGCTCAAATTCCATCTCCGATCTTACCGTTTCTCAGCAGCAATCGACCGCAATGATTGCAACAGCGATGACAGAAATGGCTTCTTCCGCTAACCATGTGGCAAGCTCTGCTAGCGACACAGCACGTAATACCGATGAAGCAGATAAACAAAGTCAGCACACTCAATCACTGATCCACAGCACTGTAGATAACATTCAAGGTCTTGCGACTCAGCTGAATACTGCAAGTAAAGCGGTTGCCGATCTCGATCAAGATGTAAACAACATCGTGAAAGTTCTGGATGTAATCGGGGATATTGCGGAACAAACCAACCTATTAGCCTTGAACGCTGCAATTGAAGCAGCCCGAGCAGGCGAACAAGGACGAGGCTTTGCTGTAGTAGCAGATGAGGTACGTAATCTTGCAGGTCGAACTCAAGACAGCACAAAAGAGATCCAACACATGATCTCGAATCTTCAAGAAGGCTCTCGCAATGCCATTCATACAATGGAAATCTGTGCGGAAACAAGTGAAAGCACAGTAACTGAATCGATGAATGCATCAGAAGCTCTCCAACAGATCGTTACCGCGCTTGAATCTATCACAGCAATGAGTCAACAAATTGCGACGGCAGCAGCTGAGCAAACGCAAGTCAGTGATGACATTGCACACCGCATAAATCTGATTGAAGAGAGCGGAAGTAAGCTAAATTCAGTGGTAACAGAGAGCCAATCGAGCACCCAAAGTTTGGCCTCTTTGGCAAATGAACTGGAAGGATGGGTGAATAAGTTCTCCGTAAAGCACTAGTTTAAAGTCAATTGTTCACTAAAAAGCACGTTTTCAAACGTGCTTTTTTTGTTTTCGTCGCATTTATTTAGCAAACAAGCTCGTAATTTCTTTCTTAGAAAAGCTTAAAACATGGTGTATCCCTATTTAAAACGCATAAAAACAGCCCACTCCGAGCACATTTTCATCAAACGATATTTTATTTTAATTTTATTGTTGACCTGAAAGCCGAAAAGCCTTTTAATACACCTCGTCGCCCGGATAGCTCAGTCGGTAGAGCAGAGGATTGAAAATCCTCGTGTCGGTGGTTCGATTCCGCCTCCGGGCACCACAATTTAAAATTGTTGGTGTCTAACACGAACAATATAAAGAATAACGGTACGCCGACTTAGCTCAGTAGGTAGAGCAACTGACTTGTAATCAGTAGGTCACCAGTT
>NZ_JAPEID010000106.1:0-2790 GCF_028823755.1 Vibrio sp. VP6 | reverse complement strand
GAGCAACTGACTTGTAATCAGTAGGTCACCAGTTCGATTCCGGTAGTCGGCACCACTTATTAAAATTTGTTCCTCCTTAGCTCAGTCGGTAGAGCGACGGACTGTTAATCCGCAGGTCACTGGTTCAAGTCCAGTAGGGGGAGCCATATTAGAAGAAGCCGCATCACTTGATGCGGCTTTTTTGCATCTGGAAGAAATACACCCTTCTCTCCTCTTTGCTCTATAAACAAAAAAGCTAGGTTTAGAAACCCAGCTTTCTCTTTTGCACTCTCATCCAAAGATCAGCTTAAGCCACCAAGACAAATGTATTTCGTCTCTAGGTATTCATCGAGCCCTTGTTTCGCGCCTTCACGCCCAACACCTGACTCTTTAATACCACCAAATGGTGCAACTTCTGTCGAGATGATACCTTCGTTCACACCAACCATTCCGTATTCCAAGCCTTCAGTGAACTTGATAATTCGTTTAAGGCTATCGGTATAGAAATAACAAGCTAAGCCGTACTCGGTATCATTGGCCATTGCTAACACTTGTTCATCATCTTCAAATGTTAATACGGGTAATACTGGCCCAAACAACTCTTGCTGCACGATAGCCATACCTTGAACGACATTATCCAAAATTACAGGCTCCATAAAGCGCCCTGCGAGCTTTTGAGGACGGTTAGCAATTGTAGCCCCCTCTTGTAACGCCTGATCAATAACAGCCTCCAGACGATGCTTAGAAGCCATGGTGATCACTGGCCCAACTGTCACACCAGACTCCAAGCCATTCCCAACATTTAGCTCCATCATTTTCGCGAGCACTTTTTCCATAAAGCGCACTTTGACATTTTGATGTACATATAGACGGTTTGTGCACACGCACGTTTGTCCTGTATTGCGGAACTTGGACGCGATAAGCCCATCAGCAGCTGATTCCAAATCAGCATCCTCAAAAACAATAAACGGAGCGTTACCTCCAAGTTCCATCGATACCGCTTTAACAGTTTCACTAGCCTGCTTCATCAAAATTTTGCCGACGCGAGTCGAACCCGTAAATGAAATCTTCTTGATCCTAGGATCCATCGATAACACCTGACCAAACTCAGCGGCCTGTTCAGAAATAACAACAGGTAAAAGCGGCTTAGGGATACCAGCCTGATACGCAAGTTCAACAACCGCTAGTGCGGTCAGAGGGGTCAACTCGGACGGTTTGATGATCATCCCACACCCAGCAGCTAACGCAGGTGCCGCTTTTCGTGTGATCATAGCAATAGGGAAATTCCACGGTGTAATCGCAGCACACACGCCTACAGGCTGTTTAATTGTAGATAAACGTCTATCTACAGCAGGAGCTGGGATAACTTCGCCATAAGCTCGTTTAGCCTCTTCTGCAAACCACTCTACAAAAGATGCCCCGTAGCTCACTTCCCCGCGGCTTTCAGAAAATGGCTTGCCCTGTTCCAATGTAATAATGGTCGCGATATCTTCAGCGTGTTCCATCAACAATTGATGCCAGTTTTTCAAACAGCTAGAGCGCTCTTTCGCACTCAACTTAGCCCATCGAACTTGTTCAGCCGAACACGCTTCAATGAGGCAATCCAACTCTTCAATTGAACTCGCTTTCAAGCGAATTAACTCTTGCTCAGTTGCAGGGTTGATGACCACAACTCCGTCGTCGGAAGCCCATTGTTTAAATACTTCTTTTAAGGTTTCATTTTTTATTTGTTGCATCACCAAACTAACTCCTACGAGAACTCCTTTTAGGGTAATCCTTCTAGTAGAAATCAGCAAAGCAAACAAAGTTTTCTAACAGTGTTGGCATTAACAAGCGAAAAAGCCGTGAGTATAAGGACTAGGAATGGGTCACATAGCAAGTCAGTTCGAAAATTCAAATATTGCATAAATGCGAGACTCATTTAATAACTTAGAGTCTCAACATGATGATATGGCAACGAAATACTAACTAAACTGAAGCTAGACTCAAGACACGAATGAAAACCAAAGCTTTTAGGCTAGGACTAAGTGAATCAACAAAGCCATAAAGCTTATTCTTCTTAAGCAAACCAAAATGAGTCAAATTAGTTTGTATATGCCTAGAATACAGATAGGCAAAGACAGGCGCTTGTAGATGAGAGAGCATCGCTATTGCGAATGAGGATTCCGTATCAACGGCCGGACTACAAGGGTTGGAATAAGTACCAGAGCACTGAAACGGAATTCGTTTCTCTGAAGGGGAAAATGACTTGGCCTCAAATGACGAAAGCCTTGCTATTTCTAGCAAGGCTTTCTAAATAAGTGGCGGAGCGGACGGGACTCGAACCCGCGACCCCCGGCGTGACAGGCCGGTATTCTAACCAACTGAACTACCGCTCCGCACTGGTTAGACTCTGGAGTCTAAATAAGAACCTGGCGATGTTCTACTCTCACATGGGGAAGCCCCACACTACCATCGACGCTACTTCGTTTCACTTCTGAGTTCGGAATGGAAATCAGGTGGGTCCAAAGTGCTATGGTCGCCAAGTAAAATTCTTTACATTTTGTTTTAGGCTTTAATTTAAAACATAAAACAAATAATAAATGGTGCTGATACCCAGAATCGAACTGGGGACCTCATCCTTACCAAGGATGCGCTCTACCGACTGAGCCATATCAGCACATTATTTGTGTCCGTGAGGACTAAAAAAGCCCGCTTTTACAAACGGGCTCTCTTAACTTTTGTCTTTGCCTTTTTAAAAAGGAAAAAACTAAATTAAAGCCATGCGATGTCCTACTCTCACATGGGGAAACCCCACACTACCATCGGCGC
>NZ_JAPEID010000105.1:0-2804 GCF_028823755.1 Vibrio sp. VP6 | reverse complement strand
TTGGACGGATTAAGCTACGAACACAAGATTGCTATAAATAGCACAAGTCCATTAACTGACATTACCGTTAACTTTGATTTATTAACAGATGAACAAAAAAATGATGTAGCCTATTATACGACTTCTAGCGATGCTCTCGCGATTATTAGAGCATCTGATTCCAAAGTCGCGATTGTTGATTTTACAGGCTATACAAACACTACGTTATCAGCTAAATCCATTATTAGTGAATACACTATTGGTGCTGGGACATATGCAAACGAAAATCCTTTTTATATAGGTCGTAACGCGTTTTTATTAGAAAAAACAGACGGAGCATGGGATTTTGTACAAGGAGTAAAAGTGGATGGTTTTATTGTGGGTAAACCGAATTTTCCAACCTTATCAGAGTCCCCTGTTTTGATAAGAAGCAATCAACTGCTTCTTTTTTCTAACAATGGAAGCATCAAAGCCGAAGGCAGTACGACAGCTAATTTTTATCCAATAGATAAATTTATCGACAATGGTTTTTTATTCCCTATCGCCGACATTGATAATGATGGTTTAAGTAACATAGAGGAACGTGAATCTTGTGATATTACAGAAAGTTCACCAGACTCACTAAAATACGAGGATTTTACTTGCTTAAATGCAGCGTTAGATGATTCAGATGCCGATCTTGTTAGTGATTCATTTGAAAGAATGCATCAAGCTCCCACACAAGGAAATAGCCTATCTCCGACTAGCTACTTAGATGAGACTTATATTGATGACGGTAAAGCTAATATACGGGATACATATAGAGACATAGATAAAAACGGAATTATCGATTTCTTAGAGTAAGGAAAAATTAGCAACGAAAGACATTGTTATGACTAAAGAAGACATAGACAAAGCCGTTGAGGCGATCATGTTGTTGCGTCCGGCGCCACCATCCAGAGGAATGGTGACGTCGAACGCTATCTCTGTAAAAAAACGACGTGATGACATGGAATACGCTCATTTAGTTGAAGCAATCACGGCGGGAGATATCGCATCGCCCTCCTACCTCCTTGAACCACCAAAGAAAAAACAAGAGTCAAATACTTTTAAGTTTTTGCTTTAACACATTTGATATATCACAAACAAAGATAGATGTGCCGATAGCGGCACATCTATCTCTATAAAAGAATACTGTTATGCCGACACAAACCTATTATGAACTCCTAGAAGAATTAACGGTTCATCAAAAAAAACAAGCGCTCTGGCGTTGGCAAATTTTTCAAGCCGCTGAAATGCTTCGTTCGACCTTATCCGCGCTCTGGCGTTGGCAAATTTTTCAAGCCGCTGAAATGCTTCGTTCGACCTTATCTTCTTTCCTAGGGGTTGATTATCTTACTTATAATGAAGGTCATTATCGCTATGTTGAATTGTTAACCCCAGCCCTTACTCCTTTTCATTTAACCGCAGACGGCGTTATTGAATACATTCAACGCATACCAACGGTAAACATTGTTATCGTGGTTGCTCTAGAGCTTGATTCAGGCATGACACTCTGTCTTTGCCCTATTCAAATCCGTTTAGCCCATAAAAAAATTGAATATCGAATTACCAAAGAGGGAGGACGATGGATTTCTGACCCTCAAATTATGTTGAAATGGGTATATCAAACGCTAAAGAGAAACATCGCTAAGCTTCCTACATCAAACTCTACACCAAGTCATTTTCTACATAAAAATGCACAGGAAAGCCTTGAGCTTTGATTAATACGCCTAAGAAGGTCAATCAACATGAACATTGAATCGACATTGCAGTTACTTCGTCGAGCTAATGAGTACGAAGCTTACATTACGTCAAAATTAACAATGAAAAACGAACACTCTTCAGAAGAGCTTTTTCAACTTCGATGTCGCGCCAAAAGAAAATTTCCAGAGTTAAGAGAGAAACCATTGACGAAGAGTGTTGAGCTTGCACTATTTAACGACATGCTTCATCGCTTAGCACTCAAGCTTGGTTTTCATGAAGAGCGTTCAGGCCTCGATATCCGTTATTTTCGCAAGAACTAATGAAAGGAATGTGTACGATGAATAAACATTATTCGTATTGTCTAGCCGGAATATTATTGATGTTGTCGTGGGCAACTTCAGCGCAGTCTCTTACCATTGAAGATGCAGTTAGCTTTTGGAAATTAAATGGCCAGAAGTTTTCTCATATCCAAACGTGCTCATCGTTAGAAGGTAAACGACAAGGACATCAACGCATTTTTTTTGCATCAACATCTTGTGTATTGAGTGAATTTGCCACTTATGTATTAGCCAAAGAATGCCAAGCGTCCTCACCAGTCAATCAAATTGGCATCTTTCAAACAGAAAATCAAAAAGAGCTGATGCGATTTACTGTCTCACCTGAAACCTGTCGATTGGTGAACGCTCCTTCATCCCTCCCTCGTCGTCAAGAGGTTGCCCAACAACCAGAGCAGGTGCCGGTAAGCAATATCAATCCAAAACGCAAGCGTGCTTATGTCATTCAATTCTTCTCAGGTCACGTTCCTCCAAAAGAAGGGGTAAATAAATGCGTTGGTATTCCCCTCTATATTCATGAGGTCAATGGTACGTACTATTTGTTCAGTCAATTTTTCAATCGATATAGACAAACAAAGCAAGTTTTCAATTCACTAAAAAGAAGGTGCCCAGAAACCTCCATGTGGATACGCCCAGTCACCGTATCTTAGATGTGAAGCCACCGACAAATGTGAGGACACTATGCAGACGAAATTGCACGATTTTATAGCAGCGAAATGCTATGGCGACGAAATATTGGCATACATTGCCATTCATGAGTTTGCG
>NZ_JAPEID010000104.1:0-3061 GCF_028823755.1 Vibrio sp. VP6 | reverse complement strand
AATGATAACTTCAAGATTTGACTTGCGAAGCTCTGGCGGCAATAGAAGTTGGCGGTCGCGTCCGGCAATCACGGAATAGGTGATGCGGCAACGTTTGTACTTATCTTCTTGAAGGGCTTTAAGTTCCTCTGTGGTTTTGCCTTGACACTGGTCGATAATCAAATTGATGATGGTGTTCCCAGTGTTGTTCACTCTGAGGTTTTTACCGTCATAGTCGAGTTGGTACTCAACGTGACTGGTTTTTGCTGGAATGACATAGTAAGGAGCAAAGCCAAACATCATATTGACCTTACTTTGCTTCTCGTTTTCCCGTTCATAAGCTACAGGCTCAATGTTGATTTGATAAACGCGGTCTCGGTCATCACCACAGCGTGAGCCGCAAATTTCTTCGACCATTAACTCTTTTATCATGCGAGGTTCAACCACGAGTTTAGAGGGCTTTAGTGCGATATCCCATTGCTGTAGGTTGTCTCGTGTGTAAGGCGTTTTGATGATTTGATTGTTACGCACTTCAATCTTTGACACGCTAGTTTTTAAAAAGTAGGTAATGTCGTCTGAGTTGGAGAGAGTGAAAATCCCCGCTTTTCCCTCAAGCGCTTCGGAATTAACGAGCATTAGGTCATTAATGGACATTGCCTGGGTCGATACCGACACCAGTAATGCACTCATAGCCGTCATTAACTTCAATTTCATCTTCATCTTATTTATCTCCAAAGAACCCAGCGGTCTGTTTCAAGCGTACGTATCGCGTAGCGCCAAAGCAGCTCTAGCTGTGTGGTTTGTGCCGTTGTTAGCATTTGGTCTGATTTTGCGTATAAGTAATGGCGCGCATTGACTCGGCGACTAATGGCTTCAAGCCCAGCAGCATTGATTTCATTGGCGGCTATTTGCAATGAAGACTGGTCTGAATACATGCCGACGAAGTAATAGTTGTCATCACCAATCGTGGCACTTTGCAGAGCGGCCAGTTGTATCGAATCGTTATCAATACCAGGCAAGCAGTAGTTCATGCCAAGATTGACGATTTGGGATGTTTTTCGGTCAAGTGTCGGCGTTAAACAAGTCTGAGCATTTGACACTAACTGGTAGTCCGCTCCGACAACAACAGAGACCTTAAACACGCCATCGGTGAGTTTTTCGACTTCAATACACCCATCACCCACACATTTGATGTCCTCGATATGATTGGACTGAATGTCTTCGAAAGACGTAATGAACGTTTTTATTTTGGTTAAATCGACATTCAACGAAATAACGCTTCCAGGGAAGGTGTACTCTTGGTTTTCACTGCTTCCATTCACCACGTAGTTCGAAGAGCTCGTGTCGAGTTTGACTCGATATTGGTCGTAATTTTCAACAGCAATCACCGACTGCGAGGAATCTAAGTTCTTGTTGTGGTGGTAATCTCCGTTGCGAGCAATGGTCAACAAGCCTACATGAGAGTCGGAGTCGCCTTCATTGTCGGCATCCACTACGACGTAAGCGTCACTCTTTTTCGATGAAAAATAGAGCGCATCACCATCAAAAATTTGACTTGACGACATCCCCATATTGAAACTTCTTGTGCCGTCTGTCTTCGCGTAAGCGTAAGTGTCAGCAACAAAACCATCCCCTGTATAACCGCCGCTAAATGAGGCGTCAGTGGTGACGTTTCTAAATCCATCATTCCCGTTGTACGCGATGCCCATTTCGGTGTCGGCGTAGTAGCGGTCCCCGGAAACACTTTTGGCGACACTATTGCGAAACTCATCCAGGCCTCTTTTGCTGACCGACGTTGATGAATAGCCAGTCCACTCAGAACCAAGAGGAATACGCCACAGGAGGTTGGCATACCACTCGTCGTTATCGTAGAACTCGTCATCACCACCTTGCCAAGTTACCGATAAATCAAACGTGGAATCGACAATGAAAGGACGTGAATACCCGGCCGTTAAACTCCAATAAGTGGACTGATCGTTAAATTGCTCACCGAGCAAGGTGTCTTCTTCTGCGCTGTTATCAATGTACATGAGATAACCATAACCACCGGCGATATTGATGCCTGTGCTGGCGGTAAAACGTTGATATCCGGTATTGCCAAGTAGATAGTTATTAAGGGCGTAATCCTCATTTGACAATGAGTAGTCTTCGTACCCCAAACTCAGCCCCAGCAATGTTCCGTTGACAGACCAAAATTGCCCGCTATTGTCAAAACTGGCGTATTTAGCGGTGGCACTGGCGTAAGCGCCAAGGTCTTGTGTGAGCGCGCCTTCAATAAGAGAGTGCTCTTGAGTCACAACAGAGCGTGCACCAATTGCGGTGTTGTCCAGAAGTTGGTAATTGACACGACCATCAACAAACTCACTGGCGTCTAACTCGAGCTCGTCAAAATCAGAGTCATCATCATAACGAGAATTAAACTGACCAGCGGTGAGGGCATAGTCCCACTCGCCTTTGCCAAGCGAAAATAACGCCGTGTTGTAAATTTGTCGTTGTTCACGCAGCACTTCACGCCCCTGGGAGCGTACGACTATCGTGGCAAGATAGTTTCCTGAAGGAAGACTGCTGTAATTTATCTTTTGTTGACCCGCTGACACGTTTTTACCAAACACCAGCTGGTCATTTCGGTAGACTTCAATGCGCCCTTGACCGGGTAGGACATAAGTCAAACTGCGATTGGCCTTCTCACCACCATCGATTAAGTTTCGTGACGAAGAGAGCGTCACCGCATCGAGGGGGTGAGAGCCAGTTAAATCAAGCGTCCCCGTGGTATTTTGGGCATATCCGTATTCATAGTGACCAACTTGAAGGCGCTGTTTGCTCCATTCGTAATTGTAAGCCAGCTCATCAATACTGACGTCATCATCCGTATTGGCATAGATTTTTGATGTGATGCTTCCGTATGGCAAGCCAACGATAGACTCGTTGCGTAATGTTAGACTGGCATCGCCATCTTGATAGGCGTTTACATCCAAGTCGATATGGTTAATCAAGCCCGGTGCGTTATTTCGAGAGTCGTGAGGCGCGTTTTTTTTCGTTTGTTCTTTTAGAGCGCGTGCATTGACAAACAAAATGACATTTT
>NZ_JAPEID010000103.1:0-3066 GCF_028823755.1 Vibrio sp. VP6 | reverse complement strand
CAGAGCTAAGTCTGGACTTTCTGCTGAAATGGGCACAAAACCCCAAAAAAGGTAATGCAAGAAAATAGAATAAAGACTTACCCTAAGAATGTCCCTGATTAACATGCCGTGCTTATGAAGACTACGTACTTAGACTTTGTATCTAGATAAATATAAAGATAAATATTTAAGAAAAGATCATCGCTTCGCTCATTAGTACCTCCCATCAAAAGCAATCAACAACGGCACAATAAAAAACTCTGTCGAAAGCTTTTGACGGGCCCCACAGCCAGCTTCAACAACCAACAAAAAATAGAAAAGAGATATAGCTGGCTGCGCTGAACATTTCTTTTGTCATTCGACAGGAAGCTTTAAAGCATATACGTATAGTAACGTGAATAGTCTTACTCGCTTCGCTCGCGCATTCTAGCAAGGCGAAGGGCAATTTCTGTACCGGAACCGCTGGTGAATAAAAGAAAGCTTTTGAGAGCTCGGATAGGACGCTTCTTACTCACTACGTGAGCGCGTTTAGGGATTCGTCGCACTGCTCCTCATGAAATGATGGGTTACAGTGTCACTAATGTGGATTGTAAAAATGACGAAATATCATAAACATTCCGCCGTTATGTCAATTAAAGCTTTAATTGATGAGCTTTGTTAGTTCATCTTTACTCAATTCGGTAGTTTGCGCGATTAGTTCGATATCTATGCCTGCTGAAAGCATCTTCTTAGCAATCGCTAGCTGAGTTTCTTGGTGACCTTCTTGACGTCCTTGCTCAAGACCTTGCTTTAAGCCCTGCTCTCGACCACGCGCCTCTAATTGTTCTGCAATCGTCATTAACTTTTCCTCATGCTCTGGCACTTGCTCTGCGAGTGTTCGGACCAGCCTTTCCAGGTTCGAGGTCTCCCCTACCCGCACTAAGTATTCCATCAAAGAATCTAACTGCTTTTCGGTTAGATAATGTTCTAGTAACAGTGTAACCAGTGTGTCTGTAAAATCCAATAAGTCTCTTTGTCTAACATGCTTCTGCACCAGCTCTAACAATGCCACTCGCTTGTGTTGGATGATTTCATCATCCGGAAGAACGGTGACATCAACAAGTGGGTACGCCTGGGTGTAAATCGATTTGGCTAGCTCTGGTTCCTCAAATTCATCTAACCAATTCGTGCTGTACGGATAAGGTGATGTTCTGCCGTGATAAAACAAAAGTGGGACGACTAAAGGGAGAGTGTCGTTACCTGCATCCAGATGTTGTTGCATTGCGGCTATAGCATATCGAGTCAAACGAAAGCTCATGTGCTTATCTGGACTGCTTTGGTGTTCGATAAGCGCGTACACATACCCCACCCCGTTTTCAGTCTCCATTGAGTAAAGAATATCGGAGTAATATGGAGTGAGCTCATCTTCCAGGAACGAACCCGATTGAAGCTGGAGCGTGTCTAGGTTGCAAATCCTTTTGATGTGGACTGGCAAGTGAGCATCGAGAAAATCTTTTGCTGTTTCTGCTTCAGTCAGAAACGACTTAAACAATCCGTCATGTATCGATGTTGGTGTTTTCATTCTACTTATTTCCGTCTTTACATCCTCACTATACTTTAATCATCATTATATTGCAGATATTTAATTATATATATCAGAACCTTAACATAGAGAATAGCTAGCTAGCTAACTATGTGTAACTTTAAGATAGCTAGCTATATTGCAATTCGAGGTAGCTAGCTATATAATGGTTTGTATAGCTAACTATATAGGAAATATTTTATGCCAGTTATCGTATTTGCTTCTAGTAAAGGGGGAGCAGGAAAAACTACAGCCTGTAGATTACTTACTGGAGAGTTTGCCAGACAAGGTTTACCTAAAAATATTGGTGTCACTCTTATTGATGCAGACCCAAACCAACATGCTGCGAAGTGGGCGTTAATGGATGGCACTCTCCCTAACATTAACCTTGTTCAGCAATCGAATGAAGAAAGCATCTTAGAAGATATCGATGCAGCACAAGAAAATAGTGCATTCGTTTTAGTTGATTTAGAAGGTGTTGCAAGCATGACTGTTGCGCATGCAATTAGTCGTGCGGACTTAGTTATTTTAATGACTCAACCTTCAGAAGATGATGAGGATGAGTTAATTAAAACAGTTAAGCTGGTTAGACGACAAGAAAAAGCTCTTAGACGGTCGATCCCTCATGCTGTGATGATTACTCGTACTAATGCTGCATTTTATACGAAAATGCATAAGGCTATCTTAAATGATATGGAAGCTAATTGTGTAGACGTATTTAATGTTTCGTTGATAGAGCGAGCAGCGTTTAAGGCGATCAGGACATATGGCGGTATTGTCCATAACTTAGACCGAAAGGAAGTTGCTGGTGTTGATAAAGCGGCATTAAATGTTGAAGAGTTTGCAGAAGAAGTGAAAAAGAAGCTCAAAGCAAACATGATCAAGTGAGATGAGAATTATGCGCGAAACAAAATCTTTTACAGAGGATGACTCTATAGATCTTGAGGAACTTACTAAAGCTTCAAGCAAACCTAAACCAACAGAGCATGATATTGATGTTGTTATGGCAGTGGCACAAAAAAGTAGTTTTTCGAGCCGTGGAGATAACAAAAGAAAAGTGAGGAAACGAAGTCCTTACGTTATCCAAAAAAACATAAAAATGCGTATTGGTATGCCTGAATTGCTAGCAGATGTGACAACTGCTGTTGGAAGTGGTAGTGATCAAGAAACCTTAGAAAGAGCGATTCTAGCGTTAATTGAAAAGGAAAATTTAGACGATATAAAAGTAACATATCAAAAGCTAATAGCTAGCTAGTCATTGTATTTATATAGCTAGCTATATAAATGCCTCTCAATGTTGTTTTGACCGACGAACATTGAGAGGCTCGCACCCAACTTATAGGAAAATCAAGATGCAAGTGAATTGTAGCATTAACCACACCCTAAACCAAAACGCTACTGATGATGAACTCAGGTTACTCGCCAGTCTCATCGAGCGTGACTTTTTTCAACCAGCTCAGCGAACCGTCGTTGAGTCCTTCGTCTCTCGCAAAAGTATTGAGAACTATCTAAGTAATCATGCGAAC
>NZ_JAPEID010000102.1:0-3110 GCF_028823755.1 Vibrio sp. VP6 | reverse complement strand
AGTCTGTTTAAAGCTTTCTACTTCCCTCTCTATCGTTTTGTTTCTCGACGATTTCTCAAAGCCGTTCAAGCTGCCGCGAAGGACTCTAAATGTGATTGATTCGTCAATTATTTATACGGATTGCTTGTGTTGCGTAAATATGTTTTACTGATTTGTATTTAATGGTAAATTATTTTTACTTACGATGATGGAGGTATCCTTTGAGCTTTATACCCGATTATAAGTTGTCAGAGCTGAGCAAAATGGCCGGCTTTAATACCGTTGATGAATTAGCGATGTACGCATGTACTACCCGGCAGAACCTCGATAACTGGAACAAAACCGAGTCCAAACAAGGCTTTCTGAGAGTCGTCATCATGGGCGCTAAAGTCATGAAAGCCCAAGAGATCAAACGCCAAGCCAATGCGCGAGCAGAGAGGGAGTTGCATGTCTAAACCATTGCTCGATGATGCCGTTTTAAAGCTGATTGATGCCAAGCTACTTCTAAACGGTCACGTTACCAGTAAAGACATTTACCGTCACCTGGGCTTAGGTCGGCAAAAGGTGAGCAAGGTATTTCAAGACTATTTAGCGGCGAACCCTGCTTCGATGGTTTATGTGCCAGCCAAGAAAAAATACATGGCAACCGACGATTTCAAGCCGTGCTTTCTGGGGGAGGTTAAAGCGGGTGAGTTTGTTGATGCCTTAATTACGGTTTTCGGCACATTCACCGACGAGAAATAAAGAGGGCAATGACGACTGAGCCTAAAAGGAGGGGGCGGTCATATCATCATTGAACATGGGCAGTTACTTAAGAGCCGTCCAGTTCCTGATGGCTCTTAAGTAACTGGCAACGGAATATATGAAACCCTAACAACGAGGAAGAGACATGAAGCGTATCGAAGCAATCATAACGGATGAATGGATGTTTGATGATGGTCAAGAGACCCGAGAATGTATCGCGTCATTTCAAAGCGTGGTGTACGCCTCTTACCAAGACTACATGGCGGATTTGCTCGTGCTTAGCCAAAATGATGATTTTAAATTCGCTTTACCGCATGAAACGGACAGCCATTTTCCGCGACGCACGGCAGAAGAGCGGCAGGACATCATCATCAAAAAAGTTCATGCACGACGACGCTATCAAGAGCACATTGAAAACGGAGGCTCTGAGGAAGAGACCAGCAGCGCTCTTTCTGATTTTCCCCTCAAAAAAGCCCATCATTAAATTGACGGGCTTTTTTATACTCCGATATACTGGAGACGCAACGCATCAGACGTTGTAAATCTTGGCTAAGGCAACCATTCATAATCGAGTGGTGCCAGAGCCCAAGATTATGATTGATGGCCTCGCTTGTCTTCAATCCATCAATTCAAAGGTGATCGTCATGATTACTGCCGCAATGATACCCAAGCAAGAACGTTTAACGTTTTATCCATCCACGACAAAGCAATTTCGTTTTTTGAAAAGAACGATCCACCGCTTCTCTGAACTATACCTAAAGGGGTATTACAGGAAGGGGGGAAGGTATTGGCAATTTCTGACACTAAGTAACGGTGGTCGGTTCGCCTATCCGGTTATGGAGGCGCCCGTCACTTTCTACGATCCGAATCACGATACCTGGCATGCGTTTTCTCAAGAAGCGGCAGGCATTTGTATTTGGTTGGTGACATTACGAACCTGTGCAACGGTGGCGCTTGAACGAGACCATTTTGTCGAAATGGACAATTTCAGCCATTATCATTCGCGACTTATGGAATACGCGAACGAGCACGTAGAGTGGGATAGCATTGCTCACTTTATCACATCCATTCATTAGCGCTCAGCGCGTTGTAATCACCACAGGAGAAGGCCTGTGGGGGCTTCTCCTGTTTTATTTTAAAGGAGACGTCTGATGCTAGAGCTGGGTACGAGCTTCCAAAAATCAAGCGCTATACGCTTAGAAGAAGTGCACATCAAAACCATCAACGCCGGTGATACGGTGATCCACAATGAAAATCTAAAGACGGTTGGTCAGAGTGACATCCAATACTACTCCTTTATGGGGCTGTTACTTTTTGGAGACGCTTACCACTTAGGTCACAAGCCTGTCATCAAGGTGACATTCTTATGTGACTAAGTGACCCCCTTCTGTAGCGGAACGACTCCGCAGGCAACGCCAGTTCGACTGGCCGTTGCCAGCCGAATAAGCAAATTGTTATCAATTTACTCATTCAAGGAGTAGCGACATGGCTACAAAACCAATGAAAAACGATTTTTACCAAGACATCACCAATCAAGTCATCGAGGCGCTAGAGCAAGGGGTTAAACCTTGGTCATGCCCTTGGGATGTGACCCACGCATCAGGCATTCCATGTAACTATCAGAGTCAAACCGAATATAAAGGGTTGAATATCATGTTACTTTGGATGAGTGCGCAGCTTAACCGCTTTTCATCCAACAAATGGCTGACGTACAAGCAGTCGAAAGCGCTTGGCGGCCAGGTTAGAAAGGGTGAAAAAGGGACAGCGATTTTCTTTTTCAAAATCGTGGAGAAGAAAAACCGGCACGAAGATGATAATGACGAGCAAGATACCTACGCGATGTTACGAACCTTTAAGGTTTTTAACGTTGATCAAATTGATGGTATTGAAGACGATGAAGTGGCCATGGCGCGCCCTGAACGTGATGAGATAGCATTGATTGATGAAGCTGAGCGCTTCATTCAGCAGACGGGGGTATCTATTCGTTATGGTGGACAGAAAGCGTTTTATCGTCCATCTACGGATGAAGTTGTCATCCCTGATCGTGAAAGGTTCGTTTCGACAGCCGATCTCTATGCCACCATTATGCATGAGTTGACGCATTGGACGGGACATCAATCTCGTTTAGATCGTGACAGCAAAGGGCGGTTTGGTAGCAAGGATTACGCTTTTGAAGAATTAATCGCTGAACTCGGGGCCGCTTTTACCATGGCGGATTTGGGGATAGTTGGTGACGTTCAACACGAATCTTATATCGCAAACTGGTTGGAGGCGTTGAAAAACGACAAGCGTTATGTTTTTAAAGCCGCCGCTCAAGCCAGTAAAGCGCATCAATACCTCATGTCGCTGAACGAAATGAAGATTTCTAAAGCGGCATAGCGAAAGTG
>NZ_JAPEID010000101.1:0-3135 GCF_028823755.1 Vibrio sp. VP6 | reverse complement strand
GATAGCTCACCACTCGGTCAGAACCTTCCGTTGTGGTGAACTTGCCATCAATAGAAACAACGCCATCTTGAGCAGAGCCAATACTCGTTAAATCGTCTTCATCCACTGTAATGGCATCGACGTTTGTGATGGTCGGTTGGTCATCGACGATAGTCACTGGGATCACCGCAGAGCTGGTGTCACCATCAAAGTCCGTTGCGATGATTGGGAAGTTCAGCGTTAGCTCGTCGCTATTAATAGCGTGATCGATTGGGCCTTCCAACGTGAAGTTGTAAGAGCCATCAGCGTTCACTATCAACGTAAATACTGGATTGCCATCTGCCGTCGCACTGTAAGTGAAACTGCCGTCAGCATTTGCCGTTTCTACGAGTACAACCGCTTGGCCATGTGAGGTAAGGCCAGCAACAGGATCCGTCGAGGAATCAAGTTGATAGCTCACCACGCGATCAGAGCCTTCTGTTGTGGTGAATTTACCGTCAATAGAAACGACACCATCTTGAGCAGAACCAACGCCCGATAAATCGTCTTCATCAACCGTAATAGAATCGACGTTTGTGATAGTTGGTTGGTCATCTACGATGGTCACTGGGATCACCGCGGAGCTGGTGTCACCATCAAAGTCCGTTGCAATGATTGGGAAGTTCAGCGTCAGTTCGTCACTACCATTGGCATGGTCGAGTGGGCCTTCTAGCGTAAAGTTATAAGAACCATCTACGTTAACAATCAAGGTAAAGACCGCGTTACCACCTGCGGTGGCTTGATAAGTAAAACTGCCGTCTGGGTTGGCCGTTTCAGTCATCGTTACCGCGATACCTTGCGATGTCAGCCCTGCTACAGGGTCGGCAGAAGAATCCAATTGATAACTAACGACACCATCAGAACCTTGCGTTGTCGCAAATTGACCGTTTATAGAAAGTGCATCACTTTGGTCTGAGCCAATCCCCGTCAAGTCATCTTCATCAACTTGGATTGCATCCACATTCGTGATGACTGGTTTATCGTCGACGATAGTTACAGGGATGATGGCAGAAGTTGTATCGCCATCAAAGTCAGTCGCAACAATTGGGAAGTTCAGCGTTAGCTCATCGCTATTAATAGCGTGATCGATTGGGCCTTCCAGTGTGAAGTTATAACTGCCATCCGTTTTCACGACCAACGTAAAGACAGGGTTGCCATCTGCGGTCGCAACGTAGCTGAAGCTGCCATCAGGATTGGCAGTCTCTATCAACGTCACTGAATTGCCTTGCGAGGTGAGCCCATCAACAGGTTTCGCATTCGAGTCAAGCTGGTAACTCACGACTCTGTCTGCACCTTCAGTGGTCGTAAACTTGCCATCAATTGAAACTGGGTCGTTTTGGTCTGAGCCAACATTGACCAGATCGTCTTCATCAACATTGATAGCATCAACAGCAGAGATTACTGGCAACGAGTCAACGATTGTGACTGGTAACGTGACCTGGCTTGTATCGCCATCAAAATCCGTCGCAATGATAGAAAAATCTAGCGTTAAGGTGTCACTATTTGGAGCATGATCGACAGCCCCTTGCAGTTCAAATGAATAACTACCATCGTTGTTTACCTGCAACGTAAATACCGAATTGCCGTTTGCCGTCGCTGTGTAGGTAAAGCTGCCGTTGGCATTGCTGACTTCAACCAACGTGATAACTTGACCGTTGGAGGTCAAACCGTTTAGCGGGTCTGAACCAGTCTCAAGCTGGTACTGAACCACACCATCTGAGCCTTGCGTGGTTGTAAACTGCCCTTCAACCAACAACGCGTTTGCTTGCCCACCATTCGTGATGAGATTATTTTCATCCACAGTGAGAGGCACGACATTCTCAATCGTAGGAACATCATCTTGAATAGTGACAGGCAAAACCATGACACTACTATCACCATCAAAATCCGTCGCGATGATTGGGAAGTTCAGCGTCAGTTCGTCACTGTTACTCGCATGGTCAATTGGGCCTTCGAGTGTAAAGTTGTAGCTGCCATCTGGATTAACAGTTAACGTAAAGACAGGATTGGTTCCTGCGGTTGCCGTATAAGTGAAACTACCATCTGGATTTGCCGTTTCACTCAATGTCACCGCAACACCTTGCGAAGTAAGCCCATCAACAGGCGTCGCACTGGCATCCAATTGGTAACTCACTACGCCATCAGAACCTTGATTGGTGGTGAAGTGTCCGTTAATCGATACAGAACCGTCTTGAGCCGAGCCAATCTGCGCGAGGTCATCTTCATCAACGGTGATCGCTTGAACATCGTTAATTGTTGGCTGGTCATCAACAATGGTTACAGGGATGGTTGCCGATGACGTATCGCCATCAAAGTCGGTCGCGATGATTGGAAAATTCAGCGTCAGTTCATCACTACCAGTTGCGTGATCGATTGGGCCTTCCAACGTAAAGTTGTATGAACCATCGGTATTCACCACCAACGTAAAGACAGGATTGCCGTTAGCGGTCGCGGTGTAAGTGAAGCTGCCATCTGCATTCGCTGTTTCAACTAAATCAACAACTTCGCCGTGCGACGTTAATCCTGCTACAGGGTTCATCGAACCATCGAGTTGATAGCTCACCACTCGGTCAGAACCTTCAGTTGTGGTGAACTTGCCATCAATAGAAACAACGCCATCTTGAGCAGAGCCAATACTCGTTAAATCGTCTTCATCCACTGTAATGGCATCGACGTTTGTGATGGTCGGTTGGTCATCGACGATAGTCACTGGGATCACCGCTGAGCTGGTGTCACCATCAAAGTCCGTTGCGATGATTGGGAAGTTCAGCGTTAGCTCGTCGCTATTAATAGCGTGATCGATTGGGCCTTCCAACGTGAAGTTGTAAGAGCCATCCACATTCACTACCAACGTAAATACTGGATTGCCATCTGCCGTCGCACTGTAAGTGAAGCTGCCGTCAGCATTTGCCGTTTCTACGAGTACAATCGCTTCGCCATGTGAGGTAAGGCCAGTAACAGGATCCGTCGAGGAATCAAGTTGATAGCTCACCACGCGATCAGAGCCTTCTGTTGTGGTGAATTTACCGTCAATAGAAACGACACCATCTTGAGCAGAACCAACGCCCGATAAATCGTCTTCATCAACCATAATGGCATCGACGTTTGTGATGGTCG
>NZ_JAPEID010000100.1:0-3062 GCF_028823755.1 Vibrio sp. VP6 | reverse complement strand
ACGGTCTGCCTTGGCGCGAATTGTTAAAGAACAAGAGCATAGTAAAAATTTTTGTCCTAAAGGTCAAATTATTGATTTGTCCTTTGTTTGCAAAGATAACTAGAGTCTGAGATGTAGAACTATGTTGTGGGAATGAAATCAAATGGGACACTTATGCAAAGTGAAGTTGGAACAGCAAGTATTGTTGTTGGGAAAAAAATTAAGGAGGCTAGAAAGAAAAAAAAGCTTACAATAGAAGACTTAGCAAGTAAGTCAGGATTGTCCGTCGCACATTTATCCCGTTTAGAAAATGGCCGTAAAAGTCCGACAATTACAACATTGGAAAAAATCGCTTTAGCCTTGGACGTACCTATCGTCTACTTTTTTAGTGTTCTATAAACTTTTTTTTTGACCTTTAGTTTAAAATTAATATTCGCGCTTTCTATCATCTATTTAGAAAAAATCTAATATGGTTACTTTTAAGTATTGAGAAATTTTATCAAGATCATCTACTGTCAAATTACGTTTTGTATTGGGTATTTTGACTGCGTCAAATACATCTTTTTTCTTAAAACCTTTGTAATGGCATAACATTGTTATATTGCGTTGTAGTTTTTGGTTTGTACGTGCTGTCATGATGCTTTCCTTCTACTCAGTTGTAGCAAAGTAGCATTAAATAAAACCCAAAAAAAATTCTAGGTTGCATACATCGAGTATGCAACTAGTGTGATCTTTGATGGGTTTTTAATAAAAATTTTAATAACACTATTGTTCGCAGTTAATGTTTTGTAAGATTTTTCTTATCAAAAGACGCTCTACATCGTCAATTTTATTTAAGCTCTTTAAATGTGATCTAGCTCGAAATACATTATCTCTAACACTTGAAGGTGAAATGTTTAAAATAGATGCAGTGCGTTTTCTTCCGTAAAAATAAAATAATAATAGAGACATCGATTGACGTTCTCCTAATTCTGGTAATAGTATTTGAGTGATGACTTTTATATCATCTATTATAGTGTCTTCCATTAATAAGGCTTCTTATGAAGTTTCTATTTTGACTTATAGTTTAAATTGGAAGCTCTGATTCTTTGTATGAGTACTTGATTTTTATTAATATGTTCTTTAGAATTAACATAGTTTTTGATGTTGAGTGCATTACATAAAGCACTGCTACATAGAGTACTCTATGTAGTGTATTTTTCAAAGACTAGAGTGTGTCAGACCGCTAATCTGACTAGATAGCATTCGCAAACGAGCCGTCTTCCCATCAGTAGACGGCTTTTTTGTGTTTAAAATTTAAGCAGTTGATCTTTTTGATCTTTTTCTATAAAGTCATGGGATATTGGCTTGGCTTAGCAACCAAACCTCCCCAAAATCTGATGGAATCTAACATGGCTTTATTTAATATTTTTCACCGTTGGTGTATACCGCATCCTTGCATATCCGCTTTGACTTTCGTTTGGAAAGTGTCTAGTGATATGAGGGTGTGGCATGTCCCAGCGTAATCCTCGTCATCGTAGCGCCGAATTTGCGCATCATACCACGTACCAAGAATCGTTATTTGCATATCCGAGTGCTGTGTCTTGGAAAATTGCCAGACAAATATCTTGCGGTGCTTGAAAAGTTCAACAAGTACAATCGTGATGAGTCTCGTTTAAAAGCCAAAGAGCGCGATGATCTTGAAGTGATCCAATCTTACCTTGAAGAGTATGGTTTACCCCAACGGAAAAAAAATGGTAAGCCGATGAAATGGATCACTTACTTTCAAATGCGAATACTACTCGCCTTCTGTGATTTTATTGACGATCCTCGTCGTTGCCACCAAGGGCGTTTGATGGGACTACATCAATGCAAAAGTGGTATGAAGACGTTGCAAGCCAAACAACGTCTTGCCATTGTGCAAGTTGTCACAGCTATGTTTTGTACGATGAATGTTGATGGTTATCGTATTGGCCGCTACGCAGATAAAAGCAAAAATGAGCAACCTATTCTCGATGAGAACGGTAATGAGCTGCTACGTGGCGTGACGCATTACGAGTTACGCGGTTTGTTCACTCAAATCTGGCGACAACCTATCTCAAAGACAAAGTATACCGATGTTGTAAAAATGCTTAAGCTTTCAGGATTTTTGGAAGTTGAGTCTTGCTATTTAGCTCAACCAGAAGCGGCTGTACTTCGTGAGGAGCTGCGAGAGCAAGGTGCTAATGACGAAGCTATTGAAGCGATCCCTTCCATCAAATCTCAAGCTGCGTACAAGTGGTTCACTCATCAATTTATTGAGATCTTCGGTATTCATTTTCAAGACAAAATGAAAGAATCATTGGCTCAAGCGAAAGAGTCGATGATAGCGAAGAGGTTATCAAATATCTACGCGACATACAGCCCATTCTCTGATGGTTTCTGGACGAAGAAGCGAAAAGAATATCTGTGGCGTCTCAATCAATTACGCTATCCGCAGGGACGGCCACCGGACATTAATCCTTATGGGGATGATGTGTTGCCCGAACTGGTGACATCCTGGCATTAATCCCCCATTCTTTTGTTGCATAAGCCGCTTTGTTGCGGCTTTTGGTGTTGGCACTTTACGTAGCTATGAGGTAACTCCCCCCTCAATAAGATAAAGTTTGTCCCCTCTCCTTTCTTTTAGCTCAATAATTCCCCACTATTTTGGCCGTTCTACTCTGTAATCAGTATTGTTTTGTGAATATACAGTCAGTTGTGGATAAGCCTGTCCATATCATTTTAATTTAGACCATAGCATCGGAGATATAGTTTAAGGCGGGATTCTTTAAGAGTTAATTACTAACGTAATTAACCACTTATATTAGAAATATATAAATATATTTACTTGTTAAGTAGCGCCGCTTCGCTGTGCACAAAAAGTACCTCCCATCAAAAGCCATCACGTTCAATCCCCTTAAACAGCCTAAGTGAAAGGCTTTTGACGGGCCCCAAGACCTTCACCACCGTAGCACAGCGATAAACTCCGCATACTCTTCATTTTCAGTGCCTCTTAGGGCGCAAGCGCCCGGGCTTAGCAGGAGGAAGGGCAATTTTCGTACCGGAACCACTGTGAATCAAAA